>PLTE01000424.1 GCA_003164375.1 Hyphomicrobiales bacterium
CTGGTATCCTGCGCCTCGTCGATCAACAGGTGATCGATACCGAAATCGAGCTTGTAATGGACCCAAGCGGCGTCGACATTGGTGAGGAGCTCAAGCGTCTTGTCGATAAGGTCGTCGTAATCGGCAAGGCCGCGCCGCTCCTTTTCGTTATGATAACGCGTCAGCACGTCGTAGGTGACGGTCAAGAGCGCCGCGGAGCGATCGCGGCAGATCACGGCGCGTTTGCTCTGCAACAGCGCGCAAACCCGGTCTTGCTCGGCGGACAACCGTTCGACCAGGATTGCATCCTTGATCGCCTTGGTGACGATGGATTTGCGCGGCGCGCGCTCACTCGCGGTACAAAAAATGTCGAGATAAGTCTCGACGCGGTCGGACAGTGGCAGCGAAGCGAGCAGGCCGAAGCGGCGCGCCTGCTCGGCGTCGGTCTTGTTGCCCGCCATCAGGGCCGCCGCGAGCACGCTCCATTCCGCAGGCGCGATCGAGGAACCTGCAAAGAACGCCTCATCGATACTCTCGCTGGTTTCCGACGGATCGACGCCGAGCGCGCGCGACAGCGCGGCAATCGCGGCGGTGACACTGCCAGCGCCGATCACCCAGCGGCTAATCGCGTCGCGACGCCCGATCGCCCCACGGACCACATCGCGAAAAGTCTGATCGGCCGCCGCCGTCATGGCCACCGCGAGCGCGCGGCCGAGCGGGCTTTCGGGATCGCCCGCGCCGTCGAGCAGGACGTGAAGCGTCAGCTTTTCGAGAGTCTGCGTCTGCTCGGTCTCGTCGAGCACGGCGAAGCGCGCGGCGACATTGGCTTCGAACGGGAAGCGGTGCAGGAGCTGGGTACAGAACGCGTGGATGGTCTGCACTTTCAAGCCCCCGGGCGTCTCCAGCGCACGGGCGAACAGCCGACGCGCCAGCGCGCGACGCTTGGCGTCGGGCGCCATGCTCGATCGTTCGCGGATGGCGGCATCGAGCGCGGTGTCGTCGAGCGTGGTCCATTGCGCGAGCGTATCGAACACGCGCTTTGCCATATTGGCGGCGGCCGCCTTGGTGAAGGTGATGCAGAGGATTTTTTCCGGCTCGACGCCTTTGAGCAATAGATTGATAACGCGCTGCGCCAGCACATGGGTCTTGCCCGACCCGGCATTGGCGGCGACCCATGCCGAAACCTCGGGGTCTGCGACCGCGCGCTGCAAGTCGCGCACCTGGGGCGGGATATGGTCCGTCGTTCTCATTCGCCGCCGCCGTCTTCGCTTGAGCCGCCGCTGCTCGACCATTCCTTGACCCGCGCCAGATGGTCATAGGTGCCGTAATGGTTCGTCCACATCGGATGAACGAGCGAACGGTAGGGTACGTCGGCGTCGGCGAAACGCTGTGCCAGGCCGCCAAGCTTTTCCAGCGCGCGATCGGCCTGGCTGTCCGGCGTGCCGTCCTTGAAGTTGACCGGCTTATATTCGCCCGGCGGCTCGCCGCCTTTGAGCAGCACATAAACGATCTCGGCGACCGAGGCGCCGGCCGGGATATCTTTGAAACCGCCCCGGCGCAGCATCGCTGCTTCCAAAGTCAGCTGTGGCGCGAGCCCTGTGCGCACCTGTTTTTCGCTGCGCGCGGCGCCGGTTTTGTAGTCGAGGATCACATAGCGTCCGTCCGCCGTGTGCTCGATGCGGTCGGCGATGCCGCGCAGCTTGAAGGTGCCGTCGGCGAGCGGGATGTCGATCTCGCCGCGGATTTCGGCCGCGATCGCCGCAAGGCCTGAGCGGCGCTGCGCCTCCCAGCGGACGAACCAATGCGCGATGCGCAGGAACCGCGGCCACCAGAACGCGCGTGCCTCGGGGAAATCCTCCAGCGCCTTGAAATGCGGCTCACCCAGCGCGATGAGTTCGCCGACCGGATCGGCCGGCAGGTCTTTGGCAAATAGTTTTGTAAAATCGCCGATGGCGGCGTGGATGATGGTGCCGCGCTCGGCGGCGCCGGGTTCGGTGTCGACCGCGTCGAGCGGTGTCAGGCGCAAAATGTGTTTGGCGTAAATCGTATAAGGGTCGCGCAACCAATCCTCGATCTCGGTGACCGAGAGGCTTGTCGGTCTTGCCGCGCGCGGTGGCGTCGGCGCCGGTTGCGGCTCAGGTACGACCGCGTCCGGCCGATCGAGTTCGCGCGCAAAGGCGAGATAATTATCGCCGCGCGCGACGGCGGGCTGCCACCGCGCGCCGGCGACGGCGGCAAGGCGCTGGATAAAGCGCGACGGCACCGTCGGCGTGCCGGCGATCTTGGCTGAGTGAGTCAGAATCACTTCGCGCGCGCCGAGCAGCTGCGCGAAATCGTGCGCGGTAAGCCCGATGCGGCGCTCCGGCAGGTCGAGCCCAAGATCGAGCCGCATCGGCCTGGAGAGCCAGGCGTCGGTATTGCTTTCCGGCGGCCAGGTTCCCTCGACCAAACCGCCGAGCACGACGCGGTCGCTTTCGGTCAGCCGCGCTTCGAGGAGCCCGAGAATGCGCACGCGAAACCCCGGCCGCGGCGGACGGCGCAGGACTCGGCCGGCAAGCGCTGCGGAAAACAGCTCGACATAATCGGCTTTTTTGACGGCGAGACCCGCGGCGGCCTGGCTGGTTGTGAGTTCATCGAGCGCCTCGGCGAGCTTCGCGCCATCGGGACCGGCGAATGCGGTAGAATCGCCGTCTTGCCGCGACAGGGCGGCGACAACCTCGCGATGCCGTCCGGCAAGTTCGCTGAGGGGAATGGCGTCGCGGCCGATGCTTTCGAGCGGCTCAAGCGCTAAGCCAAGCCGGGCCACAAGATCCGCTGCGGCATCAAGCTCGCGATCGGTCAGTGCGGTGCGCGGATCGGAGCCATGCAGATCGGTCCGTTCGCGGCGGCGGAATTTCTCAAGCTGCGCGCGGAAACTGACGAGCGCGCTGGCGAGGCCGCTGCAGCCGGGGCGCGGCCGCGGTCCGCGCAGGATGGCGCGCTCCAGCGCCGCGATGGCATGCCCACCGTCAGGTAAATCGAGCCGCAGCAGCGGATGTTTGAGCAAAGCAAGCAGCGTCACCGGCGGAACGGCATCAAGCGCCGCCGCCGCGGCGAGGCGAGCGAATATTCCGGCCGGCGTGTCGGCGAGCGCGTCGCCGCCGGAATCTTCCGCCGCGATGTTCCAGCGTGCGAGCGCCGCCAGCACGCGACGGCCGAGCGCGCGATCCGGCGTGACCAGGGCTGCGGTCTTGCCGTCATGGACCGCTTCGCGCAGCGCGACCGCGATGGCGAGCGCTTCTTCCTCCGGATTTGCCGCCTCGATCATGATCAGCGTGGCGAGCGCTTGCTCGGCATGGGCTTCGAAAGTCGCGTCGGCGGCGATCTGCCGCCACATGTCGGTCGCGGCTGCGGGCCGCAACACTTCGGAGACAAGCCGCTCGCGCCCGCGCGGTTGCGCCAGCGATACGACGGCGTCGCGGCCGATGCCGATCCGCGTGAGCAAGGCCTGCATGGCGAATTGCGAATGACCCGGCGCTGGCGCGACTTTGTTTGCCGGGTCCCCCGCGATCAGCCGCCACGACGCTTCATCGAGATCGGTATCGAGCCCCGGCAGCACCACGGCGCCGTGCGGCAGGCGTGCGATGGTGGCGAGGAGCTCCGCCGTCGACGGCATCGAGCCGGTCGAGCCCGCCGCGATCACCGGACCGTCGGTCTTGCGCGCAAGCCGCGCGGCTTCCGCCTTGATGAGCAAGTCGCGCCGTTCGGTCGGCTCGATGCAATCGCGCTCTTGCAAAACCGCCGGCCATGTCTCGCGCGCGATCTTCAAGAATCGCAGCGTGAGCTGCCAGAACCTGTCGAATTGGTCGGGCACCAGATCGTCGAGCCGATCCCAGGACACGCCGCGAGTGGTCACGTCGTCGATGAGCCGCGCCAGGTCGTCGGCGAGCGCGCAGGCCGCGGCCGGCGTCTGGGCGACCAGCGGCGAGCCGCTCGCGCCGTGCAGCTCGGGCGACGTCGCCCATTGCGTCACCAATTGCGTCAACAGTAGCCGGCGCTCGAGACCGCCGAGCGCCTGCGGCAAAGCGAGCGCGTCGGCGGCGATGTCGCCCGCGGCGGCCTCGGCGAACGCGATCTCATCCTCGTCGATATCGCCGATCGCAACGATGCGCGGCAAAATTGCCGCGTCGCCTTGCATCGCGTCGAGAAAGGCATCGCGCATCAGCCGGCAGGCGCGCCGCGTCGGCAGGTAGAGCGTCGCCGAGGCAAGCGCCAGCGGATCGCCGGCTCCGGCCACGCCGAGCCTGCCGCCGGTCAATGCCTCGATCAGCGTCGGCAGAAACGGCGCCGACGCCGGAATGGTGAAGACGCGTGAGGTCATATCGGATTCGCGATGGATTCGCGGAAAATCGCCGCTAGGTCTTAGCAGATTTCGAGCGCTTACCGGATTTCAATGCGCGGCGGTAAGCGCCGCCTCGGCGGCGGCGACCGCATCCGGGGTGCCGACATGCATCCACACGCCGTCCATGCGCAGCCCGAACAGCCTGCCGCTCTCGCCGGCGCGGTCGAACAGACGGGTGAGCGCGAAGGCGCCCGTGGGCGCGTCGGCGAACAGCGCGGGCGAAAGGATCGCCGCGCCGGCATAGATGAACGGCACCACTTCGCGCTCGGCGCGCCGGCGCAGCCTGCCGTCTGGCAGCATCATATAATCGCCGCGGCCGGTATAGCCGATGCTGCCGGTGGTCGGCGCCAGCAGTAACAGCGCGTCCATGGTGGCGGGATCGAAGGCTTCCGCGAGACGCACGAAATTGGGTTTAACGCCGTCGAGCCACAGCGTGTCGGAATTGACCAGAAAGAACGGCGCATCGCCAAGTTGCGGCAGCGCCTTGGCGATGCCGCCGCCGGTGCCGAGCAGTTCGGCGCGCTCATCGGAGATGACGATGCGCGGCCGCTGCCGCGGCGCAAGATGCCGTTCAAGCGCATCGGCGAGATGATGCACGTTGACGACCGCGCGCTCGACGCCGGATTCGGCCAGTCGGTCGAGGCCGTAATCGATCAGCGATTTGCCGCCGACCGCGACCAAAGGTTTGGGGACGTGGCCGTTATACGGCCGCATGCGGGTGCCCAGACCCGCGGCCAGTACGATCGCGCTCTTCGGCATCATCGCTTTGCCCGGCCGGCCGTCGTCATCGCTGCCATCGCTCGACACCGAATATCATAATTTATCCGGAGCGGGCACATTCGCCGCGTACCAGGCTTTCAGTGCGGCGAGCGCCGGGTGCGCCAGCGAACGCCGCAAATAGTTCCATAGGCGGGGCATGTGACGCAGATATTGCGGCTTGCCGTCGCGCTGGTCGAGCCGGGCAAAGATACCGAGAATCTTGGTCGCACGTTGCGCCGCGAGCGTTGCATAAAGACGCGTGAAGCTCGCGGTGTCGAACTCTCGATCGCCGCTCTGGCGGGTGCGCACGTAGCGGCTCAGCAAGTTCATCTCCATCTTTTCCGGGACGTCGACGCGGGCGTCTTGCAGGAGCGAAGCGACGTCGTAGGCGCCGGGGCCGATCAGCGCATCCTGGAAATCGAGCACGCCGATGCGCGCGATGTCGTCGCGCTGTGGCAGCCACATCAGATTGGGCGAATGATAATCGCGCAATACCCAAGTCGGCTCGGCTTCGAGCGCCGGCAGGAGCGCCGCACGCCAATGCCGCAGGAAACCCGCGCGCGTCGCCGCCGTGGCCGGGGCGCCGGCACGGGGGAGGTACCAGTCGAGCAAGAGCTCGGCCTCGATCAGGAACGCCTCCATGTCGTAGGGCGGCAGGCGATAGTCGAGCTCCGGCGTGACGGTAAGCGTATCGGTCAATTCCCGGCCGTGCAGCGCCGCCAGAAGATCGATCGCCGCGGCGTAGCATTGTTCGATCGGCGCCGCTGGTTCGCCGGCGACCACGCGCTCGTCGCCGAAATCCTCCATGACAAGGAGGCCGCGATCGAGATCGGCTTGCAGGATTTCCGGTGCCGACAGGCCGACGTCGCGCAGCCCCGCCGCCAGCGCCACATAGGGCACGATATCCTCGGCGAGGTGCGCGATGGCGCTATAGGGTTTGCCGTCGCGCACCGGCGGCCCGTCGGGACGGCGCGGCGCGTTCATCAGCACCGCGGTCCGATCATCAAGCGTCAACCGCTCGAAAATGCGCGTCGACGCATCGCCCTGCATCCTGCGCCGGTCCGCTTGCCCGAAACCGGCCTCTTCGAGAAAGGCCCGAATATAGGCGATGCGTTCGACGCGCGATGCGAAGCCGCCATAGCCGACATAGCGGACATTGCGGACGTCGGGCCCCTGCGCCGGCGCTAGCGTGAAGGTGATATCGAGACGGTCGGGCGGCAACAGGCCGGCGGCGCGGTCGGGCCATTCCATCAGCACCACTGCGCCGTCGGGCAGATCCTCGAAACCGAGTTCGGCGAGCTCCGCGGCTCCGGACAGCCGATAAAGGTCGGCATGGACCAGCGCGAAGCGCTCAAGCTCATAGGTCTGTGTCAAGGTGAATGTCGGGCTCGGCACCTCGATCGTATCGTCGCCGGCGACGTTGCGGATCAGCGCGCGGGCGAACGTCGTCTTGCCGGCGCCGAGATCGCCCGACAGCGTGACGAGGTCGCCGGGTTCGAGCGCGCTCGCGATGTCGTTGGCAAACCGCAGCGTCGCCTGCTCGTCCGGTAATGTCACGGCAAAGCTTGCGCCACCTGTGGTGGTCAAAAGCATCGAAAAGACCCCGCTACTCAATTTTTCGCCCGCGCGTGATCGTTGACGACCGCGAAAACGGCAAACCGGCTTTCTCTTTTGCGATCATCCTACTCCGCCGCCGTCAGCGCGACAGTCGCCCCGAGCGGGAACGTGCATGTCACGGTCGTACCCGCGCCGACCGCCGAGACGATGGTCACAGTGCCGCCGTGCAGTTCGACGAACGAGCGCACCAGCGAAAGACCGATTCCCGGACCGCGATGCTGCGAGCCTAAGGAGTGCGTTTCGAACCAGTCGAACACCTTTTCCAGGACCTCGGGCGGGATGCCGGGACCGCGGTCGGTGACCGAGAAGGCCACGGCGTCGATGCGCCGTTCGGCCAACAGCGTGATGGTCGTACCGGCGGGAGAAAAGCTGACGGCATTGGCCAAGAGGTTGAACAGGATCTGCCGCAGCCGCAATTTGTCGGCGACAAAGCCGCCAATATCGTCCGGCGCGCTGACCTCGAGCGCGAGGCCGGCGCTCACCAGCCGATCTTGGACGCCTTCGGCGGCAGCCGCCATGGCTTCGCGGATGTCGACCAGCCCGAGATTGAGGTGCATGCGGCCGGCATCGATCGTTGCAAGGTCAAGGATGTTGTTGATCAGCGCCAGCAGGGTATTGGTCGACACCGTGATGTAGTCGAGATATTCGCGCTGCTTGGCCGCGAGCGGGCCGGTGGTCGGATCGCTCAAAAGGTGGACGAAGCCGATGATATTGGTCAGCGGCGAGCGCAACTCGTAAGAGACGTGATGGACGAAATCGATCTTGATCTTGTCGGCGTCTTCCAGCGCTTCGTTGCGTTCGCGCAAGGCGCGCTCGACATTGACGGAATCGGTCACGTCGTGGAACGTCACCAGCGTGGCGCCGTCGGGCAGTGGCACGGTGGTGCCATCGACCACGCTGCCGTCGCGCCGCTCGATGCGACCGGGCGTGGCTTCGCGGCTGTCGATCGCGGTGACGATCGCGCGCAGCGCCTGCCAGGCGGGCGCGTTGCCATGCAGCGGCTCGCATAACGCCGTGATCTTTTCGATATGCGGCCGGTCGGCGAGCACGGCCGGCGTGAGCCGCCACATGCGGGCGAAGGCGGCATTGTGCAGGCGCAAGCGCCCGTCGCTGCCGAACACGGCGACGCCTTCGGCCAAATTGTCGAGCGTTTCGCCCTGAACGCGGATCAGTTCCTCAAACCGCCGTTCTAATTCGAGCCGCTCGGTGACGTCGTGGAACAGATAGGTCACGCCGCCGTCCGGATTGGGCGTGGTGACGACCCGCAGCGTGCGCCCGGTGGGCAGATGCCAAGTATATTCCTTGTCCTCGATGGCGCGATAGGCTTCGTGCAGTTGTGCCTTCCATTGCCGGAAATCCTGTTCCTCCGGCAGTTTGCGGGCGACGCGCAAGATTTCGATCACCGCCGAATCGGTCGGCTGCTGATCGAGAAAACCGGCATCGAGATCCCACAAGGCGCGATAGGCCGCATTGTAGAATGTCAGCCGGTGATCGGCATCGAACATGGCGACGCCGGTCGAAAGCTGGTCGAGCGTGCGGCGGTGCGCGTCGGCGAGCCGCGCCAGCACGCTGCGCATGGTTTCCACTTCGGTGGCGTCGATGCCGATGCCGGTGGACCCGGTGGCGGTGGGAAAATCCAGCACGTCGAAGGTGCGCCGCGCGCCGGCGACGATCGCGCGCAGCCGGCCGGTGTAGCCGCCGTTCTCGCGCGCTTGCGCGATATTGTCCCGCGCGGCGCTATCGAGCAGTTCGAGGCGGCGATCGACCGCGTCGGCGGCGTTTTTGGCTTCGACGGCGCGAACATAGGCGGCGTTGACGAAGGTCAGCCGTCCGATCGTATCGCGTGTCCAAACCGGCGATGGCAGCGCTTCGATCAGCGTGCGCAGCGAAGCGACTTCGGTCGACAATTTCTCGTAGCGGCCGACCAATTCGACCAGTTCGCGCTTGACGCCGCTGGCGTCTTTGAGCCGTAGCACGGCGCGGCCGGCAATGGCGCGGCCCTGTGCTTCGATCGGCTGGCCGGTCATTGTCGTGAGCGTCATCGAAAAGGCTTCGCCGCGGGCGCGGAGCGCCTCGACCGCATGTTCCATCGCGCTCGCCTTGCCGGCATCGAGCCAGCTGCCGAACGCCAGGACGCGATGCGGCGCGGGCACGCCGAGCACCGATGGGTCGCCGTCGATACTGGGCTCGTCGGCGCCCGCCGGCCAATTCACCACCACCTGCGCTTCGGAGCGCAACAGCGCGTTGGCGCGCTCGACTTCGTCGCGCAGTTGCGCGATCTCGTCGCGCGACCAAGCTTCCAGTCGGGCCGTCCGCACCCGGCTGCGCACCAGCATGATTGCGGTGACGACGGCAAACAGCACAACGCCGAGAACGAGAGCAAGAAATGCAATGGCGTGCTGATCGATGCTGCGATGGGCGCTCAGCACGAGCTCTTCCAGCGCCAGCGACGGTTGCTCCGCCGCAACGGCCGAACACGGCGTCAAAGCGCCGACAATCGCACCGACGGCGGCCAAGACTCCGCCAATTGATTGCCGGTGCCGCCGCCGCGCATAGCCCCGGTTGATCCGGATTGTCTCCGGCATGCCCCTCGCCTCTGCGGGCCGCCACCGCCCTTCCGCCAGCCCTCTCCATTCCTTCCCCGCTTGTGGGGAAGGCAGAGGAAGGGAAAGGGAAACGCGCCCGCGAATCGCACGACTTTACTCTCAAGCGGAATCGCGCCGAAAGAGTCCAGATCGTGAACGGTAGCGCTGTAATGGTCGGCTTTAAGTCCGCACGCCTCTGCCGCCCGGCTTGTGCAGCGCCTGGGCGTCGCGCGCCATGTCTTCGAGATTGATGCGCGCCAGCGCGATGCCGAACTCTTGTTCGGCATGGGCCATCGCCGGCAGTACGATCTTGTCCAAGAGCTCGGACCCGGCGAGCGGCGTCTCGCTCTCATCGACCGTTCCGGCCGCGCGCAGAATATCGTTGGCGGTCACACGGCGACGGTCGCGCGCCAGCTCGTAACCGCCGCGCGGGCCGCGGATACCCTTCAAAATTCCGCAACGAACCAGCGCCTGCAATACCGGCTCGAGATGGCGTGGCGGTAACCCATGGCGCGCAGCCAGCGCTTTTGCCGAAATCGGCTGGCCATGCGCCTGCATGGCAACGTCAATCACCGCAGCGACGGCGAGAACTCCTTTGCGCGGAAGCAGTGGCATGGAGCGGTGAACATCGCATGAGAGGAATTAGTTCAGCCAGCGCGCTAATATCTTACAACAAAGTTTAGGTCTAGTTGAACGTCGCTTTAGTTGCGCTCGTCGGCAATTTTGGTCGCGAGACCGGTCGAACCAAACCCTCCCGTCGCGCGTTCGGTCCGGTCCAAATTGTCGGATTGCACAAGTGTGGCATGTTGTATGGGTGCGATGACGAGCTGCGCAATACGCATTCCCCGCTGAATGACGAATACTTCGGAGCCCAGATTCACAAGAATGACTTGTATTTCTCCGCGGTAATCGGCGTCGATCGTTCCGGGCGCGTTAAGCACGGTCACCCCGTGGCGGATGGCTAGTCCCGACCGCGGCCGGATCTGGCCTTCGCTGCCCGGCGGCAAGGCGATGGCGATGCCGGTCGGAATCAGTGCGCGGCCGCCCGGTGGGATCTCGACCGGTGCCCCGGCCGGCACAGCGGCGGCAAGATCAAGCCCGGCGGCGAGCGCGCTTTGGTAGGCCGGCAACGGCAAGTCCGCAGCGTGTGACAGTCGCATGACATTGACTTCAATGACTTGGACTGCAATGGCGTGGACTTCAATGCTCACCGCTTGGCTCCCTCGAGCGTGGCAACAATCCGCTCGACCAGCATGCGCGCCACGTTGTCCTTCGACTGCGGCGGCCAGTCTTCGACGCCCGCAACGGTGATCAAGTGAATCGTGTTGACGTCGCCGCCCATGATGCCGGTTTGCGGCGAAACATCGTTGGCGAGAATCCAGTCGCAGCCTTTCTTGGCGAGCTTCGCCTTGGCATTGGCGATGAGGTCATCGGTTTCCGCGGCAAATCCGATGACGAGGTGAGGCCGGCCGGATTTGCGATGCGCGACCGTCGCCAGGATATCGGGATTCTCGATCAGCTTGAGCGTCGGGATGCGGCCTTGGCGCTTCTTGATCTTGCTCGTGCTCACCGCATCGCTGCGCCAGTCGGCGACGGCGGCGGCGAATATGGCGACATCGACAGGGAGGTTCCGTTCGACCGCTTCCAGCATCTGCTGCGCGGTTTCGACTTTGACGACAGTCACTCCGGCCGGATCGGGCAAGTTGACAGGTCCGCGCACCAGCACCACCTCGGCCCCCGCGGCGGCCGCAGCCACGGCAATCGCATGGCCCTGCTTGCCCGATGAGCGGTNNGAAACGCACCGGGTCGATCGGCTCGGCGGTCGGTCCCGAGGTGACGAGGACGCGTTTTCCCAAAAGCGGTCCGTCGCTGCGCAACCGCGCCTCGACCGAGGCTGCAATTTCCCTGGGCTCCGCCATGCGCCCGACGCCGGCTTCGCCGCGTTCGGCCATCTCGCCGGCATTGGGGCCGATGACGGCAATGCCGTCGGCTGTAAGCTGCGCCAGATTGCGTTGCGTCGCCTTGCTCGCCCACATCTGCGGATTCATTGCCGGCGCGAGAAGGATCGGCTTGTCGGTCGCCAACAGCACCGCGGTCGCGAGATCGTCGGCGTGGCCGCCGGC
>PLTE01000049.1 GCA_003164375.1 Hyphomicrobiales bacterium
TGTCTCACTCTAGGGGTGCACTCCAATAATAAGGTGTCACCGCAATCATAGTAATCGTAATCCCGTCCTACTTTTCTTATCAACAATTTGTGCCGCCATTTGCGAGGCAGTTGAATTGCTGCCAGCCGTTGTTAGGCTGCCCGAATTGATGGATGGTCCCTGGAGGTTCCAACTGGTGACGGGATTCTATTTCGTTCCCTGCTGCCTCGTAGCAACTTTGGCGCGCGCTTTCACAGAAATTGCTTCGGTCTTCTACGCGTGCCTCGCACCGGTCGTTACAGGCGTCGGTCGTGCAGTGGTTCGAGCACGCATTGTAAGCGTCTCCCGCGCGTTGCACACAGTCAGCTTGCGCTGAATCGCACGCTCCATAGGGGCTCGGACCGTCGTCACCATCGTTGGGATCCGGTGTCCGCGCGGAGTCGCCGTTGTTGTCGCACCCTGTGAAAGGATTGCAGTCAGCAACGCTGATCTGCGGAATGACGACGATGAACAAGAGCGCGAGGATTGATCTTATCAGCATAACCAAACCCCACGTGCAGATTGGAATAATCGTCAAGACTGAGTCCGAGTGAATACTTAATCCGCCGTTGGGTAGAAAGGAGATGGCGGATTACGGTGCGCAGTCGTCATCCCCTCGTAGGCATGCCTCTTTGAGCCAACCTGATTGAATTATCGGCACTGGCATTCGGGAGAGTCCCCGTTCGTGGGGTGAGTGCATTCACACGACCTGGCGCCGTCGCAACAGTCGCCGTCGCTGGCGCACCTATTGTAAAGGCAAGATTGAGCCACCTTGGCATCCGGTCGCGGGGTCGCTTGTGGTGCCTGTTTCAGAGCGCTTAATGACGCGTAAGTTCGCAATTCAGAGTGCTGCATTACGCTCTGTGCGTATGCCAGTGTGGCGCAGCAAACGATAACAAAAGCAAAGGCGACTGCAAAACCGCGGGTCATAGTGAGTTCCTCAGTGAGCGTGGTCTGTCCTCAATACGTTTTGTTATAGAATTTGGTCCTTCGAAAAAGCACCAACGGTTGAGCGAGTAGAAGCATCCCGCGTCTAGAGAACCCGCCTGCGATTAGTGCTGCGAATTAGCCTCAGGGTAGCCAGAACTGTGTTGTCGTCTATAATTCTGTTCTTCATGAAGCATGGCCCCATCCCCCTGCTGATCCTGGATGCGCTGCATTTGTTGATCGATCGTTTGATCGTGAATCCTTTGTCCACGCTCCTCCGGAGTTCCGCTTAGATCGCCGGCTCTTCCAAATACTCCGTCAGCCGCATCTCGGGGATTAAAAGAACCTTCTGGGCCTTGGGCGGAGGCGTAGCTTGTAAGAACCAGAATAAAGGCAAAACAGAATGCTGTTCTCATAATGACCCCCATCTCCCGTGTGAGTAAAATACAGGTGTAAAATGTACACTGTCAACCGAACAACGATTAAGTTGGTGGAAGACAGCGCGTAGGATGGGTGGAGCGAAGCGATACCCATCCTAGGGCGGCGAAGCTGCAGGATGGGTTTCGCAGGGGCTCAACCCATCCTACTGAGCTCGTGATCGATAGCCGCGCGCAACCTATGAGAGCTGAGATATGAAGTATTGGATCGACACCGAATTCGTCGAGCGGCCGTACACGATCGATTTGATCAGTGTGGGACTGGTGGCCGAGGACGGCCGCGAATTCTATGCCGAGAGCAGCGAGGTCGACTGGACCAAAGCGAACGAGTGGACGCTGCAAACCGTCCGGCCACAACTCGACGGCTCAGGGATGGCGCGGGAGGAAATCGGCTACGCAATTCGTCGGTTCGTCGATAAGGATGCGCACCCGGTTTTCTGGGGATATTTTCCCGCTTACGACTGGGTCGCGTTCGCGTGGCTGTTCGGCGACATGAACGAGCTGCCGTTTCGGTTCCCGCAGCTTTGCCTGGACGTCAAACAATGGGCCATCGAGTTGGGTGACCCGGCGTTACCGCAACAGGTCGGCGCGCGCCATCACGCGCTGGCCGACGCACGCTGGACGAAGGATGCATGGGCCTATCTCGCCACTCTTCATCCCGCCGGCGCTGCGCGCCGCTGCGAGGGCAGCAAATACCCCGATCAGCGCGCCGCAAAAATGGTTTGAACGGAGTGAAACCCCTCGCCTCGGTGGCGTCGGCAGCAAGCGTATCGCTTCGGCGAACCTTCCGGGCTAAGCTGGCTGGCTTTGTCGGTCGCGCTGGCGCAACGGCCAGCTACAAACTAACGTTCCACCTAGAACACTCACTGACGGCTCGCTGGAAGGGAAGCATATCGTGGCTCAACTCACGCGTCGCGCTGCCCTCGCAACGCTTTCGTCCTTGGCGGCTGTCGCGGCAAGGGCGCGGCCAGCCTGGCCGACTGTAACGCTCGTCGTACCGTTCCCGCCTGGAGGATCGACGGATGCGCTGGCGCGTCTGCTCGCCGGCGCTGCAAGTGAAAAACTCGGTACCAATATTATTGTCGAAAATAGAGCAGGTGGAATGGGGTCGCTCGGCGCCGAGCGGGTCGCACGCGGGCTAGCGAACGGTTCGACTTTCCTCGTCACCTTTGACTCTCATGCCACCATTCCGGCTCTCGTCGATCAACCTCCCCTCGACGTGGAGAATGATCTCGAACCGGTTTTGCTGGTCGGTACCGCGCCCTACGTTATCGCGGCCAACCCGTCGCTCCCGTTCAACAATTTCGCGGATGTGATCGCAGCGGCGAAGCAAAAACCCGCAACAGTGACTTATTCCTCTGCCGGCCCAGGTACCATCGGGCATCTTGCGATGGTTTTGCTCGGTAAGAAGTCAGGCGTCGAGATGACGCACGTCCCGTACAAGGGAGCGGGGCCGGCCATCATCGACACTGTAGGCGGTCACGTCGATCTGATCTCTGCGTCGATTGCAATTCTTTTGCCCCAGATCCGGGCCGGCACACTCAAGCCCCTGATGCAGTTGGGACGGGTCCGTGCCGACGCGTTGAAGGATGTGCCGACGGCGATTGAAAGCGGCTATCCGGACTTCGAAGCATCGGCATGGTGGGGAATTTTCGCGCCCAAAGGCACGCCGCCGGATATTATTTCGCAAGCCAGTACCGCCTTCAGCGACGCGCTAAGGCAGGATGTCATCGCCCACCAGCTGCGCGAAACGCAGCAGATCAATCTCACCTTGGCGGGACCAGCGGATTTTAGAAAGTTTTTCAGCCGCCAGATCGAAGTATGGGGCAAGGTCATTCGCGAGAACAACATCAAAGCGCAGAGCAGCTGAACGTCCGCTTAGAGTCATATTGCGCTCGACATTATTTAATTCTGTCATTGGTTTTGCGCTTCTCGGTGGGTGGGCCATTGTAAAGACTAGGCGGGGCCGAGTTGGATTTTCTTTGTATGTGAATGTCTTGAAAACTGATTTTGCCTGTACTACCGCCCGAGCCGGCTATGGCCGTTGTGCTCAAAGACGGCGTTACCACCACACAACCAACCAGAAAAACAACGGAGCCTGCGAATATTTTAGTCATGGTACGCCCTTTTACCAAACGACATCGGCATGGCTTAAAAAGCCCTGCCTAGATCAAAGGATTCACATAGCCAGCGATGAGCGTCACGAGATCGGCCTGTCGATGAGTGCCGGTTTTGGCGAACACGTTATTCAAATGGGTTTTTACGGTTGCCCTGGATATCCCAAGCGCATCGGACACCACCGGCACGCCGCCAATCTCGACGAGGGCAAGCATGATACGAGCCTCGCTCGGAGTGAGCTTGTAGAGTTTTGCGACAGTTTCCATCGGTGACCGCAAGTTGAGCGCGGTTTTGCACACGAAGACGGCAGCAGTCGCGGCATAAGCAATGCCAGCACGTTGCCGGGCTCCCGATGTCAGCGGTAGCGCATGGGCGATGTAGCGTTCGCCGTCCCGCGCCATCAACGGCACCGCGATGCCTTTCGCGCCGACGGCGGCATCGCCGTTGCTGGCCGCCGCAAAAAAGCTGTGCAGTGCGCGCCCGGCGTCGGCATCGTTCACGGCCAGTTTTCCGTCCTTACTCCGCACCAGTGCGCCATCGGTCAACATGGCAAGCCCGCTGGTATTGGCGTGCGCGATGTGCGCACTCGCATCGACGATGAACATGCCGGCGGCGATCCCGTCCAAGGAATCGGCCATGCTTTCCGACTCCGTTGTCTTAAGGTCGATCGCCTTGCCGATAAGCGCGGCACGGCGAATGTGCGGCATGATCAGGCAAAGGCACCTCAGCATCTCGTCGTCAACGACGCCGTCGCGTTCTCGGCGGACGATGGTGAAAACGACAGAGCTGGTGACGGATTTCTCAAGATTCGAGAATGCGACGTCCAGGAAGCCTTGCGGTCGTAACCACTCCTCGTAAAAAAGCGTTCTCCGCATCTCTTCATAGGGGAGAACGTCGGCGACTGTATGTATCCCGCCGACCTCAAAATAGGTGAGCGCCGGATAAAGCGGATTCATCCCGATATATTTCTCGAAATAGCGACGCTCATAGTCAGAAGAAATGCCGACCTGATAATAAACGTTGCCGATCTGCCGAACCGAATCCTGCCAGTAAAGCGTCGAAGCATGGCCCCGGACAAATTCGCAGATATGCCCTTGCACGCGAGGCCACTGGGGTGGGTCGAGCGCAGCGTCGTAAATCTCGCCGATGAGTAGCGAAAGCTGGTCTGACTCAGTCATTTCGCCCCACGCGCTGCCGCAAACGTCGGCGATGGTTCACAGAGGGAAAGACGGACAAGCGTTACTGGGAAAATTGCCGAACAGCGCCGATCGCAACGCATCACAGCCTTCTGCACCACTCCCCATGTGTTCAGTCTGGCTTAATCTGATGGATACGCAACCAAAAAAATACCGAAGTGACTGCGCACCTGCTCCGAATGAGGTTCCGGCATCAAGGGCAGCGCGGCAGCGGATAAGCCGAGGACGTAATCCGAAGTCATATCCTGATTATTTTATGGCTATGTTCGGTTCCCGACGGACATGCTTTTGGAAACCTATTTTACGATACGCTTCCGTGTCGACATGGCTTAGGCTGCTGCCGTGATTCGCATTTTCCTCGGAGGATAGCGGTGCCGATCTCGCAAGCTGACAAGGCTATGGAGTACCAGAACTACGCCACGCATTGCTTGAGAACGGCGGCACTATTGCCCAATCAAGAAGATCGGATCATTCACCGCGAAATGTCGGCGGAGTGGTTCAAGCTCGCCGATCAGGCGGCGAGACAAAGTGAACCGTATAGCGCAACGACGCCGGCAAAAGCCGCGCGTGGTTAGATTGTAGGCCGCGTCAATTGGCGGCCTCTTTCACGTTTATGAGTTCTCGGCCTAGTCCACCGTTGGCAGTTCGCCCGATGGTACGGACCATTGGGCGCGAGAACCCCAATGCATGTTCGTTGCAGGCAGCTCTTTACAGAATTACACTGATCGCCGGGGTGCTCGAAAGAGGGTGCCGGTTCGAGCTTCGATAGGCTCGATAGCGAACACCCCGCGCCGCCCCGAGATGCTGGATCGACCGCCCCGGCGCGACGGCCCGCGGACGACAGCGTCACTCCGCGGTAATATTCAGCGCTTTTACCAACCGCGCATATTTCTCGGAATCCGAGCGTGCCAGCGTGCCGAGCTCGTCCGGCGTGCCGCCTGCGGCTTCTAGCGAAGCCTTGGTGAAATTTTCGCGCAGCGTCCCGTCGCCCAGCGCCGTGCCGGCCGCACTATTGAGCGCCTTGATCACCACGGGAGGCGTAGCCGCCGGCGCGAACACAGCGAACCAGGATTCCAGAACCATGTCCTTGTAGCCGGCCTCGACCAAGGTCGGTACGTCGGCAAGAGCCGTAGCGCGCGTTTCGCCGGTCTGTGCGATAAGGACGATCGTTCCGGCGCGCGCGTGCGGTATCAGCGCGGCCGGTCCGAGAATGCCGAACTTCACATGACCAGCGAGCAAATCGGCGACCGCCTGTCCCGCGCCGCGATACGGCACGTGGTCGAGCCTGATGCCGGCTTCCTTCGCGAACCAGGCGCCGAGCACATGCTGGTTGGAGCCGACGCCGGAGGAGGCAAAGCCGAGCCCGGGATTTTCTTTTGCATAAGCGACCAGCTCCGCGACCGACTTGACGCCGAGTGACGGATGCACCGCAAAGGCGATCGGCTGCTGGGTAATGAGAATGACCGGCAGCATGTCCTCGGTGTAGTCGTAAGGCAGATGCAGGATATGCGGCGCGATCGCCGCATTGTCGTTGGCGAAGAGAAAAGTGTAGCCGTCGGGCACGGCCCGCATCGCCAGATCCATGCCGATGGTGCCGCCGGCGCCGGTGTGGTTCTCGACAAAGACCTGCTGGCCTAGATCGCGCGACAGCACCGCAGCGCATTGCCGGGCGGCAAAATCGAGCGCGCCGCCGGCCGCCAGCGGCACGATGAAACGGACCGGCCGGGTCGGCCATGGCGCCTGCGCCAAGGCCTTCGGAATCCAAGAAGCGAGCGCGAACCCGCCCGCGCTCTTGAGCAAGCCGCGGCGTGCGATCATGCGCATAAGCGTTTCCTTCCCTGGCGGCAGCGGCGTTTCATGATATTGACCAGAAGTCTTACTACAAACCGCCCGCAAACCGCATATCGGAGGTGAACGCGGCGATGCATCCAAAAGGCCATTGGTACAGCCCGAAGTCGATCGCGCACTCGATTGCCATTCGGCCGCGCCTGTACTGCGCGGCGCTGGTGGGAATCGCAGCGCTAGTCTTGCTGCCGCGAGACTGGCCAGCGAGCGCCCGGGAGGCAGGGGCTTGGGACTTGAGCGCGGCGATCTACCTGATCTTTGCGCTCCACTTGATGCTGACATGCAAGGCTGACCACATCCGCGCCAGCGCCGCACGCGAAGACAATAGCTGGATGGTGATCCTGGTCATTATCCTGCTCGCGATCGCGGCAAGTTTTGTCGCCATCGTCGGACTGTTGGCCGCGTCCAAGGAGGCGCCGTACCGGACACTCAATTTAGGGCTGGCTGCGGCCACGCTGCTGTTGTCGTGGACGTTGACCCAGGTGATCTTCACGCTGCACTACGCCCACGAATATTATCGCCCGGGCGGTGGCGCGAATGCCTTTGCCGAAGGGCTCGATTTCCGCGGCGATAAAAACCCGGACTACTGGGATTTCTTCTATTTCGCGACCTCGTTCGGGGCCGCATCGCAGACTTCCGATGTTTCGATCCTGACCAAGCCGCTGCGCCGACTGGCAACGCTGCATGCCATCATCTCGTTCATCTTCAATACGGCGGTGCTGGCGCTGACCATCAATCTCGCGGCCTCGCTGATCTGAGCGCGCAGAACTGCCGCTGCTCATTTCCGTCGCATGTCGCGAAACTCTTTCGGACCGCGGATCAGCGTTCTCTTGCGCTGCTGTTGTTCCTCAGGCGGCACAGTCTTGTCGCCAATATCGTCGATGGTGCGAGCTGCCATTTCGGCGGCCTTGGGCGAACCGTTGGCGGGCGAGCGTGTCGAAGACCGCGCGCTCGCCAAACCGCGCTTCTTGCAGTAGTCGGTCAAGAGCTTCTCGATCAGGCCGTTGAGCGAGCGATGGTCTTCCGCGGCGACCTTCTCTGCCGCAGCCTTGAGCGACGGTTCGACCAGGAGATTGATGGTGGCAGTCTTCATACGTTTTTCGGCTGCGCGGCAAGCTTCGCGCGGCCGAGTGGGGAACGCTTCTGCCGCAACGCCAGCCGGGATTCCACGACGCTGAGCCAGCGCATCCGCAGCGCAATCATGCGATCGACAATCTCGTCAATTTGTTCGGTCGTGTATTTTGGCGGCTTCATTTCTTCACCCAACATTTCTTAGCCCGACGAATAACGGCGCGCGCCACCATGGTCACTCAACACCATGGCCACTCAATACGATCCGTTTTGCGCTACAGTCAGAACACAAAAGCGGCAAAGCCCACGACAAGCAAAACGCCGGCCGCAATGACCAGAATCTCGATGGGATCGACATATGGAGCGTGGCGCGGGATGATGTGCATCGACATACCCTCACGCTGCATCAACTCGCCATCCGTTGGATGGTTCCCCGCTGGGAGCACGCCCGCCTCGACCTAAGCGCTGCTTACGCCACTCCGAAATGCCGGATCGGCCGCCCCGGCGCTATGGTTTGGGCTGCGGCGATAATGGCGTCGGCGTCGATGCCGTAATGACGGTAGAGCTCGGCGACCGAGCCGGTCTGGCCGAAATGCTCGACCCCGAGCGGCCGCACGCGATGGCCGTGGACGCCGCCGAGCCAGGCAAGCGTTGCCGGATGGCCGTCGAGCACCGAGACGATGCCGCAATGGCGCGGCACGTCGGCCAATAACCGATCGATATGGCACCGGGCATGCACCAGACCGCGCTCGCGCGCCCGGCATGCGGCGGTCCAGCCGGCATTGAGGCGGTCGGCGGAGGTCACGGCCAGAAGGCCTACATCACGGCGGTCTTCCGACATCAAGCCTGTCGCATTGATCGCTTCGGGCGCGACCGCGCCGGTGTAAGCCACCACCACCTGGCAATTCGGTCCCGGCTCGCGCAGCCAATAGGCGCCGTCGACGATCGCCTGGCGCAGCTCCGCCGTCATGTCGCGCTTGATCTGCTCGATCGGCCGGGTCGAAAGCCGCAAATAGACCGAGCCGCCGGTCTCGTCGCGCAGCCAGTTGCGCTCGGACGCTTCCCCCGCACCGTCGCGTTGGATGTAATCCAGCGCGAAGCCGAGAATAACCGCGAGCTCGTCGACGAAGGCCGGCTCGAAGGCGGCAAGTCCGTCCTGCGCCATGCCGATCAAGGGTTCTGAGATCGATTGATGCGCGCCGCCTTCCGGCGCCAGCGTAATCCCCGACGGCGTCGCCACCAAAATGAATCGCGCGTCCTGATAGCAGGCATAGCTCAGAGCATCGAGGCCGCGCGCGATGAACGGGTCATAGAGCGTGCCGATCGGAAGGAGCCGCTCGCCGTTGATGGCATGCGACAGGCCAAGCGCGGAGAGCGCGATAAACAGATTCATCTCGGCGATGCCGAGTTCGAGATGCTGACCTTTGGGCGAGAACTCCCAATTGAAGGTCGACGGGATGCGCTCGCTCTTGAAGGTGTCAGCCAAGGTTTCGCGCGCGAACAGCCCGCGGCGATTGACCCAGGGCCCGAGGCTGGTTGAAACCGTCACATCCGGGGAGGTCGTGACAATGCGCGCCGCAAGCGCGCTCGTGCCGCGCGCCAGCTCATTGAGTAGCGCGCCAAAGCCGAGCTGGGTCGACATTTGCGGTTGGATGGTAACCGGCAGCTGTTCCGGCACGGCGATGCGGGCGGCTTGGAGGCGGCGTTCGCCGCCGCGCGCGAACGGCACGCGATCGAGGAAGGCTTGGATGTCGGATGCGGACTGACGCAGTCCCTCCAACAGATCCCATTCCCGACCGGGGCGAATATTCATCGCGCCGCGAAACGTCTCCATCTGCGCGGGCGTCATCAGGCTGGCGTGGTTGTCCTTGTGGCCGGCCAACGGCAGGCCGAAGCCTTTGATCGTATAGGCGATGAAGCAGACCGGCCGGTCATGATCGATGGCGTCGAAGGCGTCGATGATGGCGCCCAAGTCGTGGCCGCCGAGATTGTTCATCAGCCGCGCCAGCTCGTCGTCGCTGCGGCTCTCGATCAATCGCGTCACCGCGCCCTGGTCGCCGATTTCATCCAATAAGCGCTTGCGCCAGGCGGCGCCGCCTTGAAACACCAGCGCCGAATAAAGCTGGTTCGGGCAGCGGTCGATCCATTGCCGCAACAAC
Organism: Hyphomicrobiales bacterium; assembly: GCA_003164375.1. Classification (GTDB taxonomy): domain Bacteria; phylum Pseudomonadota; class Alphaproteobacteria; order Rhizobiales; family Xanthobacteraceae; genus BOG-931. The sequence continues at coordinate 9,772 of PLTE01000049.1, forward strand.
TCGCCGCCGGCTTCGGCAAAGGCCGCCTGCTGCAACGCGCCGTATTTGAGAACAACGACGTCCCAGCCGAAATTGCGGAACAGGTTTTCATAGCGCTGCCACAAGCCTTCGCGCACCACGGCATCGAGGCTTTGCCGGTTATAGTCGACGATCCACCAGCAATTGCGCAGGCCCTGCTTCCAGCCTTCGAGAATGGCCTCGAAGATATTGCCCTCGTCGAGCTCCGCGTCGCCCAGAAGCGCGATCATGCGGCCTTCCGGCCGCGGCCCTCCATTAATTTCTTGGCCCCAGCCGTGGGCGCGCACGTAGTCCTGCGCCAGCGAAGAAAATAAAGTTTGGGCGACGCCCAGGCCGACCGAGCCGGTCGAGAAATCGACGTCGTCGGCGTCCTTGGTGCGCGATGGATAAGATTGCGCGCCCTTATAGCCGCGGAACGCTTCGAGTTTTTCGCGGGTCTGGCGGCCGAGCAGATACTGGATTGCGTGAAAGTTCGGCGCCGCGTGTGGCTTGACCGCGACGCGATCCTGCGGACGCAGCGTGTGGAAATAAAGCGCGGTCATGATGGTGGCGAGCGAAGCCGACGACGCCTGATGCCCGCCGACTTTCACGCCGTCGCTATTATCGCGCAGGTGATTGGCGTGATGGATGGTCCAGGTCGCAAGCCACAGCACCTTGCGCTCGAGCTCGGTGAGGATGGCTAAATCGCGCGGGTTTGTCGTCATTGTCTTGGCCGCTCAGGAAAACACTGGATAGCCGGCAGGCATCATAGCCGGGTTCAATCCAAAATGGTGATGAACAGATCGCCGAAGCTGGTGAGGCTGTCCGCTCTGCTCCACACGCCGAAGCGGCCGGGCACAGCGATGCCGCTGTCGCGCGCTTCGAACAGGGCTTTGCCGTCGAGCGAGACGGCAAAGTTTTCGTCGACGGCCCTGATCGTAAGGATATGCGCGCGCCCCGCCGCCAGTGCCGCGGGGCGGCCGGAGATTTCGCGGCGCTCGCCGTTGACGATGCGGACGAAATGCACGCCGCCGGCAAGCGCATCGGCCTCGACGACATAAAAATCCTGCGGATCGGCAAAGCGCAGCACGATCCCGGCGGCACGCGCCACGCGGCCCTCATGCGCCACGAACGACAGTTCGACCTCGGCGTTCTTCGCCACTGGGAGGTCGGCGATGCAGAGCGGAAAGCGGTTCGGATCCGCTTCGCGAGTGACCTCCACCAAGGCCTTACCGTCGAGCAGCAAACGCTCGACGCGCACTTGCCACGCCGAGGGGCCGCCAAATCCGCTGATTGCGGGCGTGCAGCCGTCGGCCTCCGAGCCCTCCTCGACCAGCGGCGAGGCCAATACCTTATGCAGCGTTTCAGCCGCCGCGGGGACGATGATGTCGCCGGAAGAGATCCACGCCGTCAGCGCCAGCAACACCGCGAACAACGGCTGCTCCTCTAGAAATGGCTGAACGAGGGTCGGTCGAAAGTCAGCATCTTGCCGCCATCAACAAAACGGGCGCCCTGCCCGGCCGTCACACGGCCGATCTCGGTCACCGCAACGCCGGCCTCGCTTGCCGCCGTGCGCAATGCATCGACTTTGTCCGGGCCGAGCGTCAGGACGATCTCATAATCGTCGCCGCCGGTCAGCACGGTTTCGAGCCGCGCCGGCTCGGCTATAAGCACCGTTCGGGCTGCGTCCGAAAGCGGCACCCGCCTCACGTCGATTTCCGCAGCGACGCCGGAGACGCGGCACAGCTTCGAGAAGTCGCCGACAAACCCGTCGGAAATGTCCATCGCCGCCGATGCGTGACGGCGCACCGCCTCGGCGAGCGCATTGCGCGGCTGCGGCAAGAGATAGCGCTGGGTCAGCTGCGCCGTCAGCGCGTCCGGCAACCGCCAATGCGCGGCAAGGTCGTGGTCCCGCCGCAGCATCACGCCGAGCGCTGCGTCGCCGATAGTGCCGGTCACCACGACACTGTCGCCGGCACGCGCCGTGGAGCGCCGCACCATCTCGCCATGGGGCAGCGTGCCGAACGCCGCGATCGAAACCGATATCGGTCCCGGCGTGCGGTCGGTGTCGCCGCCGAGGAGCGGACAGCCGTAGTGCTCAGCGTCTTCACCAAGGCCCGCAACGAAGGCGCCGATCCATGCTTCATCGATCGCGGCGGGCAAGGCGACCGACATCAAATACCCGATCGGCTTTGCGCCCTTGGCGGCAAGATCGGAAAGATTCATCCGCAAAACCTTACGGCTGATGTATTCGGGCGGATCATCGGGAAAAAAATGCACGCCGGCGATGACGCCGTCGGTGGTCAGAACGAGATCGCAGCCGGGCGGCGGCGTCACTACGGCCGCGTCGTCGCTCAGTCCGAACGCGCCGGGCGAGGTGGCGAGCGGACGGAAGTAACGCGCGATCAGCCGCTCTTCGGCCGATGTCTCCTCGCTCCCGGCCATCGCGTCACCTCCTAGTGCCTTCTGTTATCAGAAGGCACCAGCATTTTAGTTGGCATGATCTTCTCGGAAAACCGGCTTCCGCTTTTCCGGATCATGCGCTAACCCTCGGCGAATTCGGCCGCGCGGTATTGGTGCGCGAGCTGATCGAGCACGGCATTGACCATGCCAGTCTCTTCCTTGTCGACGAAAGCTGAGGCGACATCGACATATTCTGCGGTCACGACGCGGGCCGGCACATCGGCGCGGCACGCCAGCTCATAGGCGCCGGCGCGCAGCACCGCGCGCAGCACCGCCTCGATGCGTTTGAGCGGCCAGCCGCGCTGGAGCGCCGCGTCGATCTTCGGATCGAGGCTCGATTGCTCGCGCACTACGCCGCCGACGATGTCCCGGAAATAGGCCGCTTCCGCCGGCCGATATTGCACGCCCTCGACTTCGCCGCCGAGCCAATGGCTTTCGAACTCGGCCATGATGTCGTTTAAGCCGGTGCCGGCGAGATCCATCTGGTAAAGCGCCTGCACGGCGGCGAGGCGGGCGGCGCCGCGCTTATTGGCCTTGCGTGCTTCCTTTGCCTGGTCGTTCATGGCGGACGCTTCCCAAGCCGCCGCTTGAGATCGATCAGCGACAACGCCGCGCGAGCGGCATCGCCGCCCTTATCCTGCTCCGCAACGCGCGCGCGCGCCCAAGCCTGCGCTTCGTTATCCACGGTGATGATACCGTTGCCGATCGGAATCGTGCGGGCCACCGATAGGTCCATAAGTCCCTGCGCCGACAGCTGCGAGACGATCTCGAAATGAATAGTGTCGCCGCGGATGACGCAGCCCAGCGCGACCGCTCCGTCATAGCCGCGGCGGCGGCGCGCAGCGGCGTCGAGTGCGATCGCAATCGCGGTCGGAATTTCAAGCGCGCCGGGCACGCTGACGCAGTCAAACGCGGCGGCGGCCTGTTTGAGCGCTTTGGTCGCGCCGGCAAGGAGCGCATCCGCAATGTCGTCGTAATAGCGCGCTTCGACGATTAGGACGCGCACGCCCTCGCCTCCGCTCGCCTCACGCTTGCCTTGCCGCGGGCCGGCCATGGCTTCACTCCGATTGGATTGCGCGCTGGTCGTACCAAGCTGGGGTGGCGCTCACAAGCGCGCTTAGCGCGGCTGGCTTGCCAACAACCGAGCGGCATAGCGCGCCATTTGGTCGACTTCGAGGTTAACGCGCGCTCCGACTTGGAACGATCCGAAGGTGGTGACGCTCAGCGTGTGCGGAATGATGAGCACCGAGAAGGTGTTGTCTTCGACGCCATTGACGGTGAGCGAAACACCGTCGAGCGCGACCGAGCCTTTCGGGGCAATGAAGCGGCCAAACTCGGCCGGAACGCGAAACTTCAGCCGTGCCATGTCGGGGAGATTGTCGCGGGTGGTGAGTTCGGCGATCCCGTCGACATGGCCGCTGACCATGTGGCCGCCCAGTTCGTCGCCAAGCCGCAGCGCCCGTTCGAGATTGAGCCGAGTGCCGGCCGTCCAATGCTTCGCCGTGGTCATTCCCAGCGTTTCGCCGGCGGCATCGACTGCAAAGTAAGGCCGATTGCCGGTCACGCCGCGGTCGACCACCGTCAGACATATCCCGGAACAGGCGATTGAAGCTCCGATCGCAATCGAATCCGGATTGTAGCCGCAGCCAATCACGATCCGGCGCAGCCCTTCAGCCTTTTCATTAACAGTAAGAATATCTCCTAAATCATTGATAATCCCGGTAAACATGGCAATCACCTGCGCTCGTAAATATCTTCGCGATCGGTTCCGACCGGTAGGCTGCCGACATGCTTGAGCTGCCGTTCGAGGCTTAGCCGTGCAGCCGTCTCAAGGGCTTCAACTGCGCCGCTGCCGACGATTTTGGTAGAATGAAACAAAATAGCCTCATCGACGAGATCCGCCGCAAGCAAAGCCGTCGCAACCGTCGGTCCGCCCTCGCTCAAGAGCCGCGTAATGCCCCGCGTGCCCAGGAGCTTGAGTACGACCTCCAGATCGAACCGACCGTCCGTTTCGTTTGCGCGCATGACATCGACCCCCGATCGCCGCAGAGCTTCCTCGACCTCGCCCGGTGCATTCGGGCCGGCAATGACCCACAGCGGCGTCAGCCGGGCCGTCTGCACCAGACGCGAGCCGAGCGGCAGGCGCAGCGCGCTATCGAGCACGACGCGCAGCGGTGAGTCGTCAGTCATGCCGGGCAACCGGCAAGTCAGCACCGGATCGTCCGCGAGCGCCGTGCCGATGCCGATCATGATCGCGTCGCTCTGCGCGCGCAGCAGGTGGACCCGATCGCGCGCCGCGTCGCCGGTGATCGCAAACGGCCGCCGCCCAGCAGCGCCGGCTTTGCCGTCGGCCGAGACGGCGAGCTTGAGGGTCACGTGAGGACGGCCTTCCCGCATGCGCAGAATATGACCGGCATGATGGCGGCGGGCCGCGTCGGCGCCGATACCGATATCGACCGCGATCCCGGCCGCCCGAAGCCGCGCGTGTCCCGAACCAGCCACTTTGGGGTTGGGATCCTCGATCGCCGAGACCACGCGGGCAATTCCCGCGGCGGCGATGGCATCGGCGCAGGGCGGCGTCTTACCGTAATGCGAACAGGGTTCCAGCGTGACGTATAAGGTCGCTCCGCGCGCTGCCGCGCCGGCCCGGCGCAAGGCCTCGATCTCGGCGTGCGGCCGGCCGCCGGGCTGCGTCCAGCCGCGGCCGACCAGCATCCCGTCCTTGACGATCACCGCACCGACCGCCGGATTGGGCCAGGCGCGGCCGAAGCCGCGATGGCCGAGCGCCAGAGCCAGCGCCATGAACCGCTGATCGTCCGTCACCGCATGCGCCATCGCGCTCGATTGCGCGCTCACTCGGCGGCCTCGTCCCCCGACAATTCGGCCAGCGCCGCTTCAAAATCCTTGGCTTCGCGAAAATTGCGATAGACCGAGGCGAAGCGTACATAGGCGACGTCGTCGAGGTCGCGCAAATGCGCCATGACCGTTTCGCCGATGGCTTCGGAGGACACCTCGCTCTCGCCGATGCTTTCAAGTTCGCGAACGATTTTCGAAACCATCTGATCGACCCGCTCCGGCTCGACCGGGCGCTTGCGGCAGGCGATCTGGACCGAGCGCAACAGCTTGTCGCGGTCGAACGGCACGCGGCGGCCGTTGCGCTTGATCACCACCAGTTCGCGCAACTGCACCCGTTCGAAAGTGGTGAAGCGAAAATTGCAGGCCAGGCAGACGCGACGGCGACGGATGACGGAGGAATCCTCCGTCGGCCGCGAATCCTTCACCTGGGTATCGAGGCTTGCACAACTCGGACACCGCATCCCTCAGCCCTCGTAAATCGGGAACCGGCTGACCAACCGTTTGACCTTCTCACGCACGCTCTGTTCCGCCGCCGCATCCTCGTCGACGCCGTTCTTCGCCAGCGCGTCCAGCACTTCCGCGATCAACTCGCCGACCTGCCGGAACTCGGCGATGCCGAAGCCGCGCGTGGTTCCAGCCGGCGTGCCGAGGCGGACGCCGGACGTCACGGTGGGCTTTTCCGGATCGAACGGAATGCCGTTCTTATTGCAGGTGATGTGGGCCCGACCGAGCGCCACTTCTGCCACCTTGCCGGTCAGCCGCTTCTTGCGCAGATCGACCAGCATCAGGTGGGTGTCGGTCCCACCGGAGACGATATCGAGGCCGCGCGCTTTGAGCGTTTCGGCAAGCGCTTTGGCGTTCTCCACCACGTTCTTCGCGTAAAGCCTGAAGTTCGGCCGCAGCGCCTCGCCGAACGCAACCGCCTTCGCGGCGATGACATGCATCAACGGGCCGCCCTGCATGCCGGGGAAC
>PLTE01000084.1 GCA_003164375.1 Hyphomicrobiales bacterium
GGTTTCCACTTTTCCGGATCATGCTTCAAAGCGCCGGTTTCGCGGCGCCGCCGAGAAAGTCGTGCAGCGCAGCCACCACCTGCGCGCCCTCGCCGATCGAGGCGCCGACCCGCTTGACCGATCCCGAACGAACGTCGCCGACGGCGAACACACCCGGCACCGAGGTTTCCAGCGCCGACACCGGCTGCCCTTCGCTCTTCCTGCACTGCGCGCCGGTCACCACGAAGCCGCCGCGGTCGACCATGACGCCGCAGCCCTCGAGCCAGCCGGTGGCAGGATCGGCGCCGACGAACAGGAACAGATTGCGGATCTCTGCGGTGCTGTCTTCGCCGGACAATCGGCTGCGCCAGCGCACCCGTTCCAGCGGCGTGTCTTCGGCGCCTTCGAGCGCGATCACCTCGGTGTTGAATACCAATTCGATATTCGACGCCGCCTCGATGCGCTCGATCAGATAACGCGACATGCTGGCGCCAAGGCCGCCGCCGCGGATTACCATGTGAACCTTGCGGGCGTGACCCGACAGGAACACCGCGGCCTGCCCGGCGGAATTGCCGCCGCCGACCAGCGCCACTTCCTGATCGGCACATAGGCGCGCCTCGATCGGCGAGGCCCAGTACCAGACCCCGCGGCCTTCGAAATCGGCGAGATTTTCGATCTCGGGACGTCGATAGCGCGCACCGCTCGCGACCACGATCGAACGCGCCCGCAACACTTCTTCATCCTCGAGCTTCAGGCCGAACACGCCGTCGGCGCGCGAACAATCGAGCGATTTCACGGTCATCGGAATCATCACGTCCGCACCGAATTTCTGCGCCTGATTGAAGGCGCGCGCGGTCAGCGCCAACCCGGAAATCCCGGTCGGAAAGCCCAGGTAATTCTCGATGCGCGCGCTGGCGCCGGCCTGGCCTCCAAACGCGCGCGCGTCGCACACCGCGACGCTGAGCCCCTCGGATGCCGCATAGACCGCGGTGGACAACCCCGCCGGACCGCTGCCGACGACCGCGACATCGTAGACCTTGTCCTTGGCGATGGCGCGTATCATGCCCATCGCGCGCGCCAGTTCGGATTCGCCGGGATTGCGAAGCACGGTACCGTCGGCTGTCACCACCAGCGGCCAGTCGGTCGGCGACGGCGAATAACGCGCGATCAGTTCGTTGGCATCGTGATCGCTGGCCGGATCGAGCAGATGATGCGGATGACCGTTGCGGGTGAGAAATCCCTGCAGGCGAATCACGCCGCGCGAATTCGAGGGTCCGATCAGCACCGGGCCGCCGGCGCCGCCCCGAATCAGGCTGACCCGGCGCAGGATCAAAGCGCGCATGATCCGTTCGCCCATATCGGCTTCCGCCACCAGAAGCGCGCGGAGCCGGTCGGGCGCAATGATCAGTGCTTCCACCGGGCCCAGTGCGATGGCGTCCGCCAACGCCGGGCGTCAGGCAAATTGCGCCAGCTCGCCCATGAATTGGCCGGGCCGGTATTTGACGATCAGGCTTCGCTGTCCCGATTGTTCGAGCCGGGTTACGTCGACAATGCCGGCAAGGACGACGATCAGTCCGGGACCAACATGTCCGGCCGTAAAGAGTGCCTCGCCGGCAGCAAACGAGCGAACCTCGCCGAACCGACGTGCCCGCTCGATCTCCAACGGATCGAGATCGGGAAACATCTGGTCGTGCCGCCGTTCGAAGATCGACTGGGGTGGCAACGCCATGGTGATCCGCCGCGCGCAGCTCTCGTCCGCATCGAGACGCTTTATATATTACGCGAAATATTGCCCGCCATTGGCCGTCAATGTCGAGCCGGTGATCAGGCCTGCGTCGTCGGAGGCGAGGAAGACGACGCAGCGCGCCACTTCTTCCGGTTCGCCCAGCCGGCCGATCGGGATTTGCGGCAGCACGCTCTTCTGCAGCACCTCCTGCGACATCGCCTTGACCATGTCGGTCGCGATATAGCCCGGGCAGATTGCGTTGACGGTGACGCCGACGCGCGCGCCCTCCTGCGCCAGCGCCTTGGTGAAGCCGATCTCGCCGGCTTTGGCGGCGGAATAGTTCACCTGACCGAACTGTCCCTTCTGGCCGTTGATCGATGAGATATTGACGATGCGGCCGAATTTACGTTCGCGCATACCCTCGATCACCTGCCGGCACATGTTGAACAGCGAGCCGAGATTGGTATTGATCACCGCGCTCCACTGTTCCGGTTTCATGCGGTGCAGCTGGGAATCGCGCGTGATGCCGGCATTGTTGACCAGCACGTCGATCGGGCCAAGATCGGCCTCGACCTGCTTTACGCCGGCGGCGCAGGCTTCGAACGACGAGACGTCCCACTTGTAGACATTGATGCCGGTCTCGGCCTTGAATTTTTGCGCCGTCTCATCGTTGCCGCCGTAATTGGCGGCGACCGTATAGCCGGCCGCTTTGAGCGCAATGCAGATGGCGGCGCCGATGCCGCGTGTACCACCCGTGACCAACGCAACGCGGGGCATACTGTCCTCCCTTGAGTCCCTCACTCATGCCCGATCTTGCGCCGGGCATCTACTTCTTCGTCTGCAACCTTAAAGACGTACATGGCCGGGACAAGCCCGGCCATGACCTAAATCAACCCGGTATTCTTGCTGCTTAGCGCTCCACGCACATCGCGATGCCCATGCCGCCGCCGATGCACAGCGTGGCGAGCCCTTTTTTAGCGTTGCGCTTCTGCATTTCGTACAGCAGCGTCACCAGAACGCGGGTGCCGGACGCGCCGATCGGATGACCGATGGCAATGGCGCCGCCATTGACGTTGACGTTGCCGGTATCCCAGCCGAGATCTTTGTTCACCGCGCAGGCTTGTGCCGCGAACGCCTCATTGGCCTCGACCAGATCAAGGTCGCCGACATTCCAGCCCGCCTTCTTGAGCGCCGCGCGCGAAGCCGGGATCGGTCCGGTGCCCATGATCTTCGGATCGACGCCGGCCTGGGCCCACGACACGATCCGCGCCAGCGGGGTCTTGCCGAGCTTGGCGGCTTCGCTCGCTTTCATCAAAACCACAGCGGCGGCGCCGTCATTAATGCCCGAGGCATTGCCCGCGGTGACGGTGCCGTCCTTGTCGAAGGCAGGCCGCAATTTGCCGATCGATTCCAGCGTAGTGCCGTGCTTGGGGTATTCGTCGGTATCGACGACGACATCGCCCTTGCGGCTCTTGATGGTGACCGGTGCGATCTCGTCCTTGAATTTGCCGGCCTTCTGCGCCGCCTCGGCTTTGTTTTGCGACTTGACCGCGAATTCGTCTTGCTGCTGACGGGTGATCTGCCACTGCCGCGCGACGTTCTCCGCGGTATTGCCCATGTGATAGCCGTTGAATGCGTCCCACAACCCGTCTTTGATCATGGTATCGATCATGTCGAAATTGCCCATCTTCACGCCGCTGCGCAGATAGGCGCAGTGCGGCGCCACGCTCATCGATTCCTGGCCGCCAGCGACCACGATCTCGCTGTCGCCGTTGAGGATGGCCTGGTAGCCGAGCGCGACCGAGCGCAAGCCCGAGCCACACAGCTGGTTGACACCCCAGGCCGGGGTTTCGACCGGGACGCCGGCCGCGATCGCGGCCTGGCGGGCCGGGTTCTGGCCCTGCCCGGCGGTCAGGATCTGTCCCAGGATGACCTCGGACACCCGTGGCGCCTCAACGCCGGCGCGGTCGAGCGCCGCCTTGATCGCGGTCTTACCGAGTTCGTGGGCGGGTAACGTGGCAAAGACGCCGTTGAATGCTCCAACCGGCGTGCGCACCGCGCTGACAATGACGACATCGTCTTTCATGGTGAATTCCTTCCGGGCTCTATTGCGCTAAAGCTATAGCTCTTGGTTTATTGCCGACGCGGGCTGGCCGCTGGTCAGTTGATATGCGGCCTAGCCGCTGGATCAGTTGATATATGTCATAAGGACGTGACCGGCCCTCGACAAGGCGCAAACTGGCCGCATCGCTGGTATGCCAGGCGCGTCGGCCTTGCTCCAGCGCCTAGTCGACCGGCCGGGTTCACAAAACGGTAGCCGCGGCGCCCGAAAGCGCTTATTTTATCAGCACAGCTATTTAGTTACCCCCCTGCTGGCGTCCTCAATGCCGGAAATATCCGGAAACACGGCTGACCCATGCCCGAAACTCTGACGAAGACCGCTGAGCCGGTTACGATCAAGAAGTACGCCAACCGGCGGCTCTACAATACCGGCACGAGCACCTACGTCACGCTCGAAGACTTGGCCGGCATGGTCAAGAACGGCGAGGATTTCGTCGTCTACGACGCCAAGACCGGCGAGGAGATTACGCGCTCGGTCCTCACCCAGATCATTTTCGAGCAGGAAAACAAGGAAGGCCAGAATCTCTTGCCGATCGCCTTCCTGCGCCAGCTGATCCGCTTNNTTCTACGGCGACAGCATGCAGATGCTGGTGCCGCGCTATCTCGAAGTCTCCATCGAATCGCTTACCCGTGAGCAGGAAAAGTTCCGCAATCAGATGGCGCAAGCCTTTGGCGTCGGCGGCTTCACTTCGCTCGAAGAGCAGGTGCGGCGGAATATGGATATGTTCGAGCGTGCCTTCTCCATGTTCGCACCGTTCGCGCGGCGCGAGAGCCAGAGCGCCGAGGCGGCTGCGGAAACGGAAAAGCCGTCGACGAAATTGGGCGACATCGGCGACCTCAAACGGCAGCTCGACGAGATGAAGCAAAAGGTCGATCGGCTGACCGAGAAGGATCCGAGCGAGAAATAGTTTGAGCCGCCGGAAGTTCAGAGAGCCTTGGCTAGTCTGGCAAGCCACGGTCGCTCGGTCGCGGCGAGGCCGATAAGCGCGCCTTGCAGATAGTCGCAGCCCCACGCCCGTAACGTTTTGGCCGCCTCATCGTCCTGCACCCATTCGGCGACAGTCTTAAGCTTCAGCCGCTTGGCGAGGTCGATGAGGGTTCGCACAAAGGCGCGATCGTCTTCCGAGCGCATGATGTGCTGCACGAAGGCGCCGTCGATTTTCACGATGTCGACGCCGAGCTTGCGCAGATTGCGGAACGAGGTGTAGCCGGCGCCGAAGTCGTCGATGGCGATACGGCAGCCGAGATCCTTGACGCGGGCGACAAAGCCGCGCGTCTCATCGATATCATGGATTGCCGCGCTCTCGGTGATTTCGACGATGAGCCGTTCCGCCACGCCGGTGTGGCTCCGCAACAGCGATCCCAGCCCCGCCCACCAATCGGGATCGGTGGTCGAGGCCGGCGATACGTTGAAGCTCGCCTGCAGCGCCGGTGCCGCGATCATTTCATCGACGACGAGTTCGAGCACGCGGAAATCGAGCAAGCGGACCAGACCGAGCCGCTCGGCGACCGGGACGATATCGTTGGCCGCGATCAGGCTGCCGTCGGTTCGGCGGATGCGCATCAGGCATTCGTAGAAGGCGGGCAACCCGTCCGCCGCCGCCGCCACGGTCTCGTAGGCGAGGAAGATGCGCCGATCGTTGAGCGCGGCGACAATCTCGTCGGTTGCGCGCACGTTCTCGCGGCGCATCGCCTCGCGCTCGATATTGGGTCGATAAGCCTGGAACGAGCCGCGACGCCTGGTCTTGGCGCCGTCGAGACTCTCCTGCGCACGGGCCAGCACTTCGGCCACGCTACGGGCGTGGCGCGGCGCCGTGACGCCGCCGATAGTCACGGTGACTGCAACCGGCCCGGCACTGGTCGGCACCATTTCGTCGCGGATGCCGGTGAGCAGGCGTTCCGCGGCTACCGCCATGTCGTCGGGCGTGCAGTCGCGCAGCACCAAGCCGAACTTGTTGCCGGAAAATCGCCCCAGCGTGTCCTTGCCGCGCATCCGGCCGTGCAATCGCTTGGCGATCGCGCCGATCACTTGGTCGGCGATGTCGAAGCCGTAGGACTCGTTGATGCGCGCCAAGTTGTCGATCGCGACCAAGAGAAATCCGCAGGACGAGCGGAAGCGCAGCGCTTCGTCGAGGGTGTCTTCAAGAACCTCGGTGAGGCGGTGGCGGTTGAGCTCCCCGGTCAGCCCGTCGCAGCAGGCGAGAAAGGTGAGCCGGCGCTCATGCTCGTAACGCTCATTGATGACGCGCAGCACGCCATGCGCTCGCAACGCCCGTCCATCCGGACCGGCAAACCAGCGGCCGGTGTCCTCGACCCAAAGCCTGGTCGCGGAAGCGGGGTCGGGGCGAATGCCGTATTGGATCTGATAGGCGACGCCGCGGCCCTCGTCGCGTTTGTCCGATTGCGTGACGACGTCGAAGCGCGCCTGCGCGTTGTCGGCGTCGAGAATCTGCGCATAGGTGCGCCCGCTCGATATCGCCGCAAGGTCGCGGATTAGCAAAATGTCGCCGGCATTCGCGCCCCACGACAACGTGTCCGTGTCGATGCGCCAATCGTAGGCGACCTCGCCGACTGAAGCGAGGATTTGGGCGATATCAGGTGGTGCGGCAGGGCGTAGCGCCGCGCCGGCCACCGTTGCACCCGGATCGGCTCTACGGGAACTGCCGGAAGGAATGGAATTTCGCTGACCGCTTTCGGTCACGGTCGCCTCGTTGTTGCAGTCCGCGGATGGCGACGGCAGACGGCGGGTTCGCCGCCAACATATCGGCAAGACTTTAAACAATTCGGTAAATCGCGGCCTCGGATTCCGTGCGTGCGCGGCATGACCTTTGCGACCTCTTTGATCAATACCCCGAGCGTCCCATTCCGGGACAGGAGCCTGTGGTGCGCAATACGCTGGTCCCCGTCGATCCGATTGACCCCGAGGTTGCAGCTTTGCGTGCCGGGCCACGTCCGAGCGCCGTTTTCATCGCACATTTGATCGCCACCTCGGCGCAGGCGCCGCAGACCCGCGCACGCCGCCGCGCCCAGCCTGACCAAGCGACGGCGGTCTATCGCAGCATCGGCCAATGGCCTACCACGCCAGGCCGCAAACTGTCGCGCTCACTATAAGCCGTCGCGGAAACTCCGGGAAGTTTGCCAGTCAGGCTTGTCCCGGACCTTCGAATTCGACCTGGCGCTGCGCGCTGCGGATGCCGACGATAAAGCCGGCGAGCACGTCGACTAGCGCGATCGCCATCAGTAGGAAGAACGTCGACGTGGCGGCCCGCGGCACGAGCAGAAACTCGACCAGCATGGCAATAAACAGCGCCATTGCCAGGATGTGATCTACCACCCCGCGGGTGCCGATCCGGGTCGATTTAATGATTTCGACCCACAGCAAAAAAATCGAAAACGCGATGAGGATATCTTCCCAGGTCAACACCCAATCCTGGCCGGACATCATGTGCACGGTGGTCACCGGCGAGGTCCAAACCACGCCCGGCGTCAGAAACGCAATCATATTGTAGATTGCGAAGGGCACCAGCAGCAGCGGAAAGCCAAGAACGAACATGACGCGGATTTTCCGTCACACAGCTATCTCGTCCGAAGCCGCGTCACCGGCCCGGCGATTACCGGCGCAGAAGGCTTAAGCTTCCGCCTTCTTGCTCAGCACTTGCCGACCACGATACATCCCGGTCTTGAGGTCGATGTGGTGCGGACGGCGCAATTCGCCGGAATCCTTGTCCTCGACATAGGTCGGCGCTTTGAGCGCATCGGCCGACCGCCGCATGCCGCGTCTTGACGGCGAAGTTTTTCGTTTCGGCACGGCCATGGGGTCGTTCTCCTTAAACAGGCGCCTTGCTCGGAATCCCGGGCTTATAGAAGAACAAGCTCGCCAATGCTAGGGGCCTCTCACGCAAGCATCGAGGGTGCTGAACTCCGCCGCACGGCGGACATAAAGGCCAGCCAGCCGGCGCACCAGGAGATCGGGCGTCCGGGCGCTGCGCTGCACCGGATTGGGCAGGATGGCGGCGAGTTCGGCCGCCTCGTGGGGGGTCAGTTCGCGGGCCGATTTGCCGAACGCCCAGCGCGCGCCGGCCTCGGCGCCGACCTCTCCATTCGGACCCCATTCGGCGATATTGAGATAGATCTCCAGGATCCGTCGCTTCGGCAGCACCAGATTGAGCCACAGCGCTAGCGGGATTTCCAACGCCTTGCGGATAAAGCTGCGGCCTTGCCAAAGAAACAGGTTCTTGGCGGTCTGCTGGGTGATGGTCGAGGCACCGCGCGCCTCGCCGACGTCGCCGGATTGTCGCAAGGCGTCGCGTATTGCGCCGAGGTCGATGCCGGGGTTGCGACAAAAGCTGCCGTCCTCGGCAACGATTACGGCGAGCCGCAGGGCGGGCGAGATGCGGCTGAGCGGGACGACGACGCGCTCGACCTGGGCGCCTGTCGCCCAGCGCCACAGCATGGGCGTCGAAACCGGGTCGATAAATCGATAAAATGGCGCAATGGCGTAAGGGACGAGCGTCAGGACAACGGCGGCTAGCGCGATGCACATGGCGAAGCGTCGCGCGGGTTGTCTCATCAGACGCCGTTCATCCGCGGCTTCGACGCAAGGGCTGCCGGCATCGCCTTCAGACAATGACAGAGCTCAATCCCGCGCATAGCCGATGAGCGGCTTCTTTTTGCGGCCGAGCAGGATCAGGATTGTCGCGACGATACCAATGACAACCCAGGCCGGGAGATCGAAGCTCTGCTGCAAATAGGGGTCCCAGGCCCACGCGATCTTCAGCTTCAACCAAGTTTGCACCAGATTGAGGCTGTTTTGATCGATGATCGCCCAGACATCGCCGACCTTGGTGTAGAGCACTTGGTGGTTGGCGATCGATTTGGTCCCGTCATAGACGAAGAACACGAATGCCGTGGCGAGCAGGCAGAGGCCGATAAGGCGAAGCAGGAATCTGATCATAAGGACGCCGGGCTGCGGATGGTCGTGCGGAAGCCATTGCGATGGCCGTTAGGCTGAAGTCTTGCAGGAGCCATTACCCTTCCGCGCCGACTTGTTCAATGTTGCTTGCCTGCGGCGCTTTTTTGCACCACAGCTTTGCAGCCGCGCGGGTCGCCCGCAGCCGACTGTCACTTGAGCATAGGCCGTCGGGTTCGCTAAGGTTCCAGGGTCCCATCGGCCCCCGCCTAGGCGGCATCAGCAGGATATCGAAATGGCTTCCAAAGACGGCGGCAGCAAGGGCGGCTCTTCGCGGCGGCCCACTTTTACCGACCAGGAAGCCCTCCTGTTTCACAGCCAAGGCCGGCCCGGAAAACTCGAAGTAGTCGCCACCAAGCCGATGGCGACACAGCGCGATCTGTCGCTGGCTTATTCGCCTGGCGTCGCCGTTCCGGTGCTGGCGATCGCTGAGGACGAGTCCAAAGCCTACGACTACACCACCAAGGGCAATTTCGTCGCCGTGATCACCAACGGCACCGCGATTCTCGGCCTCGGCAATCGCGGCGCGCTGGCGGCGAAGCCGGTGATGGAAGGCAAGGCCGTCCTCTTCAAGCGCTTCGCCGACGTCGANNGTTCAAGCGCTTCGCCGATATCGACTCCATCGATCTCGAAGTTTCGACGGAAGATCCGGACGAATTCATCAATTGCGTAAAATTCCTCGGCAAGGGCTGGGGCGGCATCAATCTCGAGGATATCAAGGCGCCGGAATGTTTCATCATCGAGCAGAAGCTGCGTGAACTGCTCGACATTCCGGTGTTCCATGATGATCAGCACGGCACCTCCATCATCGCCGCTGCCGGCCTGATCAATGCGCTCGAACTCACCGGCCGCGAGATCGCAAACACCAAGCTCGTCTGCAACGGCGCCGGCTCCGCCGGCATCGCCTGCCTCGAACTGTTGCGCGCCATCGGTTTTCGTCCCGAAAACCTCATTTTATGCGACACCAAGGGCGTCATCTACGAAGGCCGTACCGATGGTATGAACCAGTGGAAATCGGGCTTTGCCGTCAAGACCAAGGCGCGCACGCTGGCCGAGGCGTTGGCTGGCGCCGATGTGTTGTTCGGTCTCTCGGTCAAGGGCGCGGTGACGAAGGACATGGTGAAGTCCATGGCGGACAAACCGATCATCTTCGCCATGGCTAATCCCGATCCGGAGATCACGGTGGAGGAAGTGGCCGAAGTGCGCGCGGATGCCATCATGGCCACCGGCCGTTCCGACTATCCGAACCAGATCAACAATGTGCTCGGCTTTCCCTACATTTTCCGCGGCGCGCTCGATGTGCGGGCCCGCGCGATCAATATGGAAATGAAGATCGCGGCAGCGCATGCGCTGGCCGCGCTCGCCCGCGCGGACGTCCCCGACGAGGTTGCCGCGGCCTATGGCGCGCGTCCGAAATACGGGCCCGACTATATCATCCCGGTGCCGTTCGATCCGCGGCTGATCTCCGATATTCCGCCGGCGGTGGCGCAGGCGGCGATGGATACCAAGGTGGCGCGCAAACCGATTGCCGATATGGAAGTCTATCGGCACCAATTGCGCAGCCGTCTCGATCCGATCGCAGGCGTCTTGCAGGGGGTGTACGAACGGCTGCACCGGCGGCCGCGGCGCGTCGCCTTCGCCGAGGGCGAAGAGGAGCAGGTGATCCGCGCCGCCGCGACATTCGTGCACCAAGGGCTCGGCTCGGCCCTCTTGGTCGGGCGCGAGCGGCGCGTGCGCGAAACGGCGCAAATGCTCGGTGTTGAACTCGGCGGCAATATCGAAATCATCAATGCCGCGATGTCGTCGCGCAATGCCGCCTACGCCGCCTATCTCTACGAGCGGCTGCAGCGCCATGGTTTCCTGCAGCGCGACTGCCAGCGTCTGGTGAACCAGGACCGTAATCACTTCGCGTCCTGCATGGTCGCGCTTGGCGATGCCGACGCCATGGTCACCGGCGTCACCCGCAATTTTTCTGTTGCGCTCGAAGACGTACGGCGCTGCATCGATCCCAAGCCCGGGCATCGGGTTATGGGCATTTCGCTGGTGCTGGCACGCGGGCGGACGGTGCTGGTGGCGGACACGGCAGTGACCGAAATGCCGGGCTCCAACGACCTCGCCGAAATCGCCATCGAGGCAGCACGCGTGGCCCGCACGCTCGGCTATGTGCCGAGGGTCGCGCTCTTGGCGTTCTCGACCTTCGGTCATCCCGAGGGCGAGCGCTCGGAGCGGGTCCAGGAAGCGGTGCGGCTGCTCGACAATAAGCGCGTCGATTTCGAATATGATGGCGACATGGCAGCCGACGTGGCGCTGAATATGGAACTGCGCGAAGCCTATCCGTTCTGTCGTCTGTCCGGCCCCGCCAATGTCCTGATCATGCCGGCATTCCACTCCGCATCGATCTCGACCAAAATGTTGCGGGAGCTCGGCGGCGCCAACGTGATCGGACCGATGCTAGTGGGGCTCGACCACTCGGTTCAAATCGTGCCGCTGTCGGCAAACGACGCCCAGCTCGTCAACATGGCTGCGCTGGCTGCCTATAATGTCAGCTCTTAAATAATGGCCGGGCGCCGGCCGCCAAATTCGCGGCAAAGGATTTACGACGCCGAAACCTCTGTCGATTAGCGTGCCTGGCCAAAGGCATGATCCTGAGACATGGATTCCGAGACCTGGTCCCGAGGCCTGGGGGCGGTTTCCGCGAAAGATCGTGCTCAATCAAAACGCTAGGGCCCGGTTCCGGTCTCATCGGAACCGCCAAGGCTCTGGCCGCAGACAAGGCCAAAATAATGCAGCATGTCGTGCCACCGGTGCCCTTTGCGCTCGAAGTTTGCGGCCTCGTGAAGCGCTTCGACCGTCCCGCGGTCGACGGCCTCGATCTTACCGTGCGCGCCGGCGAGTTTTATGCGCTGGTAGGTCCGAACGGGGCCGGCAAGACGACGACTTTGCGTATGATTGCCGGCTTGCTGCGGCCCGACGCCGGCACAATCCGCGTCTGTGGCATTGATGCGCTCGAAGACCCGGTTGCGGCTAAACGGGTGATGGCGTGGATTTCCGATGAGCCGATGATCTACGACAAGCTCTCGCCGCAGGAATATCTGGAATTCGTCGCCGGGCTGTGGAGCATCGCGCCTGAGCTTGCCGCGCCGCGCGCGCACGGGTTGTTGCACTGGCTCGATCTGCTGCCGCATGCGCACGAACGCTGCGAAGGTTTTTCCAAGGGCATGCGGCAGAAGGTGGCGCTCGCCGGCGCGCTTATTCACGAGCCGCGGCTGATCATTCTCGACGAGCCGCTCACCGGGCTCGACGCCGGCTCCGCACGCCAGGTCAAACGCGTGCTGCGCGAGCGGGTGCGCGCCGGCGGCACCATCATCATGACGACGCATATTCTCGAAGTTGCCGAGCGCATGGCCGA
Source organism: Hyphomicrobiales bacterium (assembly GCA_003164375.1). Classification (GTDB taxonomy): domain Bacteria; phylum Pseudomonadota; class Alphaproteobacteria; order Rhizobiales; family Xanthobacteraceae; genus BOG-931. Next base: position 12,205 of record PLTE01000084.1, read on the forward strand.
TCGAATCGGCGTCATTGCTCACGGTAAGCTCATCGCCGAAGGCACGCTCGAGGAATTGCGGCGGCAAGCCGGCAAGGGCCTGGACCAGACCGTCGCCAAGAATGCCGGCGCGAGTGTCGGGGCCAGCCTGGAAGACACCTTCCTTGCGCTCGTCGCCGAGGAAGCCGAAGCGGCATGATGTCTGCGCCGGGTACCGCCGTCTGGTTTGCCCGGCACGAATGGCGGCTGGCCTGGCGTGACTGGCTCGCCATGATGACTGCCGGCCGGCGCGAGCGCCTGCGCCGGGTCGTTATCGCTATCGCGATCTTCGTCATCTTTATGCATTTCGTCGCCTATTGGACCGTCGGCCGCTATGCCAACGCGGTGCCCGACAAGGCAACGCTGGTCACCATCAGCGCCAGCGTGCTGCTGTCGTGGCTTTTGATGATCTCGCAAGCGATGGAATCGACAACGCGCGCGTTCTATTCGCGCTCCGATCTCGATCTCATTCTGGCATCGCCGACGGCCGTGGAAAAAGTCTTTGCCGTGCGCATCGCCACCGTGGCGGTGTCGATGGCAATGATGGCGCTGCCGCTGGCGGGGCCGTTCATCGATGTGCTGATTGTGTGCGGCGGATGGCGCTGGATCGGCGCCTACGGTCTGATCGTTGCCATGAGCGCCGCGGCGACCGCTCTGGCGGTCGGCTTCACCGTGGCACTGTTCCGCCTCATCGGCCCGAAACGCACCCGCTTCGTGGCGCAGGTCGTTGCCGCGGTCATCGGCGCCGCCTTCGTCATCGGCCTGCAAGTCGCAGCAATCCTGTCTTATGGAACATTGTCGCGCGTGTCGGTGCTGCAATCGCAAGCCGTGCTGGCACTCGCGCCCGACGCCGGAAGCTTCATCTGGTGGCCGGCGCGCGCCGCGCTCGGCGACGGCTGGGCGCTATCCGGTGTGCTGGCTTTGAGCTTTGCCCTGCTCGCGGCCGTTATCGCCGTCGTCGCCCCGCGATTCGGTGAATACGCCATCAGTGCCGCCAGTGCTGGCGGGGCGGCGGTCAGCCGACCTGGGCACGGCGGCGCGTTCCAGTCGACATCGCCGCAACGCGCACTGCGGCGCAAGGAATGGACGCTGCTGCGCCGCGATCCGTGGCTGGTGTCCCAGACGCTGATGCAAATGCTGTATCTCATCCCGCCGGCGGTACTGCTTTGGCGCGGCCTCGATAACAGCCATGGTGGCTACTCCGGCGCCTATCTGCTCTTGGTGCCGGTGCTGGTCATGGCGGCCGGGCAGCTCGCCGGCGGACTCGCCTGGCTAGCGATCTCCGGCGAAGACGCGCCGGACCTCGTTGCCTCGGCGCCGGTGCCGCCGCGCTTCGTCGTGCGCGCCAAGATCGAGGCCGTGCTCGGCGTTATCGCCATCGTCTTCGCGCCGCTGGTCGCGGGGCTGGCGTTGGTTTCGCCGTGGCACGCGCTCGTCACCATCGGCGGCATCGGCATCGCGGCCGCGGCGGCGACCTCGATCCAGCTTTGGTTCCGCAGCCAGGCCAAACGCAGTCAATTCCGCCGCCGCCAGGTCTCCTCGCGCGTGGCCACCTTCGCCGAGGCCTTTTCCTCGATCGGCTGGGCCGCGACGGCGGCCGTTGCCGCCGCCAATCTCTGGCTCGCTATTGCGCCGGGTTTGATGACGATCGCGGTAGTGACCGGCGCCTGGTGCATGAGCCCGCGCCCGCGTCATGCCTGATCGCCCGGCGAACCGCTCGACGCGGCGAACCATCTTATGATTTAAGTCCCCTCCGAGACTTACGGCGCTTCGAAAGTCCTGGTTCACTTCGAAACATGGCGGTGTCCTGAAAGCTAAAGCCCGCCGGGAGAAAACGTCCTGTGATTCCGTTCGAAATGGTGGAGCCGCGCTCGCTTGAGGAGGCCGTGGCGTTGCTCGATCCGACCGAGACGACGATTCGCGCGGTGGCCGGCGGCACCGCGCTGATGCTGATGATGAAGGCCGGCGTGTTCCAGCCGACCCGTCTCGTCTGCCTGCACCGCATCGAGCCCGAGCACGCGCGCATCACATTGACCGAAGCCGGCGAATTGCGCATCGGCGCCATGGCGAGTTTGAGCGAAGTGGAGAAAGACTCCAACGTCGCTGCGCGGCTACCCGTGCTCAAGAATGCGCTGCGCCGGTTATCCAACCCGCGCGTGCGCAATGTCGCCCGCGTTGGCGGCGCGCTGGCGCATGGCGATCCGCACATGGATCTGCCGCCGGTGCTCGCCGCGCTCGGCGCTCGCGTAACCATCAACGGTCCGAACACGAGCCGTGAATTGCCGCTCCTTGAGCTTTTTGCCGGCTACTACGAAACCGTGTTGGAAAAGAACGAGCTGATCACGGCGGTGACGGTGCCTCAGCTTCACGACCGCAAGTCGGCCTACATCAAGGTCACGTCGCGTTCCGCCGACGATTGGCCGGCGGTCGGCGTCGCGGTCACATTTTCGCTTCATGATGGCGTGTTGCGCGATCCGATCGTCGTGGTCAGCGCCGCGACTGAAAAAGTCACGCGGCTCGCGGGTGCGGAACAAGTGCTGCAAGGCGCGGCGATCGACGATGCGGTGCTCAGGCGCGCCGGCGACGCCGCGGCCGCGGAAGCGTCGGTGCTCGCCGATGCGCATGGCTCGGCCGCCTATAAGCGCGAATTGCTGCGGGTCTATCTGCGGCGCGCCGTTCGGCAGGCTTTGGACGAAAGCACACCGCAGGTGCGGCAATGAACCAGGTCGGGCGCAATATTCCGCGGCTTGAAGTCCATGCCAAGGTTACCGGCCGCGCCGACTATACCCATCACTTGCGGCTGCCCGGCATGCTCTACGGCAAGGTGTTTCGCTCGACAGTGCCGCACGGACTCATCCGCAGCATCGACACCCAGGCGGCGCAGGCGCTTCCAGGCGTGCACCGCGTCATCACTGGCGCTGACATCCAAAAGCTTATTCCGGAGCCTTATTACGGTCCGGCGTTCCACGACCAGCCGATCCTGGCGCTGAAGAAAGTGCGCCACGTCGGCGAGCCGGTCGCGGTCGTGCTGGCGAGCGATCCGCATGTCGCCGAGCAGGCGGTGCAGCTGATCTCCGCCGAATATGAAGAACTGCCGGCGGTTTACGACGAAGTCGAGGCCATGCAGCCGGACATTCTGGTCCACGACGTGCTGCGCCCGGCCGGAACCTTCGCCGATCTAAAGCACCTGAAAGGCCGCGGCGGCACCAATGTCGCGCTCGATTATCACTTGCGGCGCGGCGACGTGGACGCTGCCATGGCGCGCGCCGATCATGTGATCGAGCACACATTCAAGACTCAACAATGCCTGCATCTGGCGTTCGAGCCTTTTGTCTCGGTCGCCGAGCCGGGCGACCAACGGCTGACCATTTACACCGCCAATCAATCGCCGTCCTTCGTGCGCATCGAAATTGCTCGGCTATTCGGCTGGCCGGAGAACCGGGTGCGGGTCAAGGTGCCCTATCTCGGCGGCGGCTTTGGCGGCAAGCTCTATATCAAGCTCGAGGCGCTGGTCGCTGCACTGTCGATGATCGTCCGTCGTCCGGTCAAGATCGCGCTGACGATGGAAGAGCAGTTCTACATGATCACCAAGCACGCCACGACTTTCCGCATCAAAAGCGGCGTCGGCAAGGACGGCCGTCTCGTCGCGCGGAAATGCGAGGTGTATTGGAACGGCGGCGCCTATGCCGACATCGGACCGCGCGTAGCGCAAAAATCCGGGTTCACCGCGGCAGGGCCTTATGACATCGACAATGTCAGCGTCGATTCCTACGAGATTTACACCAACCGCACGCCGGCGGGCGCGCTGCGCGGCTTTGGCGTTCCGCAACTGGTCTGGGCTTACGAGTCCCACACCGACTTGATTGCGCGGCAGCTCGGTATCGATCCGGTGGACTTCCGCCGCAAGAATCTCTTGCGCAACGGACGGCCGCACGCCAGCGGGACCGTGTTGCAAGACGCCGCTATTACCGAGGTCTTCGATTCGGTTGTGGCGCGCATGGGCTGGGACAAGCCGTTCGATCGTGGTTCGGAAACGCTGCGGCGCGGCCGCGGCATTGCGATCGGTCTCAAAGCTGTGATTTCGCCGACGACGTCGGTTGCGATCGTCAATATTTCGGCCGACGGCAGCACGACGGCCTATACCGGCACTGTGGATATGGGACAGGGCTCGGACACTGCCTATGCCCTGATCGTTGGCGAGGTGCTCGGCATTGCCGCCGAAGAGGTCCGCGTCATTCATTCGGACACCGACGTGACGCCCTACGACATGGGGACGCTCGGCTCACGCTCGCTCTATCACATGGGCAACGCGATGCGGCTTGCGGCAGAAGACGCCCGCACCAAATTGCGCGCGCTCGCCGTCGAAGCCGGACTGCCCGAGGGCACCAATTATCCGCCCGCAGAAGTTTTCAAGAAGCGCTACGGCATGCAAGCCGGCAATGTTATCGGTACGGCAAGTTTTGTTCCGAGCTACAAGCCGCCGGCCCCGCAGACCGGCCAATCGGATAACGTCACGCCGTTTTGGATGGTCGGCGGCGCCGGCGTCGAAGTCGAGGTCGATACCGAAACCGGGAAAGTGCACATTTTGCGGCTGGTCAACGCCGTGGATTGCGGCAAGCCGATCAATCCTGGCGTCGCGCGGGCGCAGATTTCCGGCGCCGCCATCATGCAGCTTGGCTTCACGTTGTCGGAAGCGATGCATCTCGACGGCGGCCAGGTCACGAATGCATCGCTGGCCGACTACAAGATACCCGGCATCGGCGACATCCCGCCGATGGACAATGAAGTGGTCGCGGCCGAGCAGCATTCCGGCCCGTTCGGCGCCAAGGGGATCGGCGAGTCGGGCACGTTCGGCGTCTCACCGGCGATCGCCAATGCGATCCACGACGCCACGGGCGTGCGCATCATGGAATTGCCGATCACGGCCGAAGCGGTGCTGCGTGCGCTCCGCGCGCAAGCGGGCCGCCCGCTGGACGACGAATAATTGGACGAATGATGAGCGCACGCACCATCAATTTTACGCTGAACGGCCAAGCGGTTTCGACCGCGATCGAGCCGCACCGCAATCTGGTTGAACTGCTGCAGCGGTTCGATCTGCTCGGCGCCCGCGAAAGCTGCGGTCAGGGCCTATGCGGCTGCTGCACCGTTTTGGTCGACGGCGTGGCAGTGTCCGGCTGCCTTTATTTCGCGGTCTGGGTCGACGGCAAAAGTGTCTCGACCGTCGAGCATCTCGATGCCGACGGCGCGTTGTCGAACGTGCAGCAGGCTTTCATCGACTGCGGCGCGTTCCAGTGCGGCTTCTGCACGCCGGGCTTTGTGCTGATGACGCATCAATTGCTCAAAGACTGCCCCGACCCCAGCGACGAGGATATCCGCGATTATCTCGCCGGCAACCTCTGCCGCTGCGCCGCCTACCCGGAGATCATCGAGGCGGTCAAGCGCGCGGCGAAAGCGGCGACGTAAATTCGGCCCCGGACGGTGTGCGAACCGATTTGATCTCGATCAATTCCGCCACGGTTCCAGGCGATAAAGCTTCGCCTTATGACGCTCCGCGCCCGTGCCGATGTCGCGCCTTCGCCGTTGCAAGGCCTGTTGCAAACGGTTCCAAAGTGGCTCTTGGCGGGCGTGCCGCTGGCGCTCCTGCAGCCACTTCTTGGGCATATCGCGACGCATGTGGCGCGCTCGCGACCCGAGTTGTTCGCCCGTCTTGGCGCGCATTCCGATAAATTGTTCCTGATCGACCCGATCGATTTACCGTTCGTCTTGCTGTTACGGCCCAACGCCAGGCGCCCGCAATTAACGGCCAGCCGCCGGGTCCCGCGGCCGCGGCATGACGCGGCCATTGCCGGCACCTTTGTCGATCTGCTCGGCATGATGGACGGCTCGCTCGATGGCGATGCGCTGTTCTTTTCCCGCGATTTACGCGTCAGCGGCGACACCGAAGCGGTGGTCGTATTGCGCAATGCGCTCGACGATCTCGAAGGCAACGCGCTCGACAGCATCGTCGCGGCATTCGGGCCGCTGTCGGCACCGCTGAAGCTCGTCATTTCGTCTTTGCGCGGCATGCGCACGGAGAAACGCGATGAATGACAACCGTTATGTGCGCCCGGAGCTCGTTTGTCCGGCCGGCACGCCGGCGGCGCTACGGACGGCGGTCGATGCCGGCGCCGATGCCGTCTATTGCGGCCTGCAGAATGCAACCAACGCTCGAAATTTCCCGGGCCTGAACTTCGCTCCCGCGGAACTCGAAACAGCGATCGGCTATGCGCATGCGCGGCACGCCAAGGTGCTGCTTGCCGTAAATACATTCCCGCGGGCCGGCGAGTTTGCGCTGTGGCGCGAGGCGGTCGATCTCGGTGCGCGTTTGGGCGCGGACGCTTTGATCGTCGCCGATCTCGGCGTCGCCGACTACGCCGCGCAGACCTATCCGGAGTTGCGGCTGCATCTGTCGGTCCAGGCCGGCGCCTCGTCGCCGGAAGCGATCCGGTTCTATTGCCAAAAATTCGGTGTCAAACGCGTGGTGTTGCCGCGCATTCTGACGGTCGCTGAAATCGCCGACGTGCACCGGCAGATTCCGTGCGAGATCGAAGCCTTCGTATTCGGCAATATCGGCATGATGGCGGAAGGGCGCTGCAGCCTCACCAATTATGTTTGCGGCCTGTCCACCAATATGGACGGTGTTTGTTCGCCAGCGGCCGACGTACATTACGAGGAAGATGCGGAGCGCAACCTGACCACCAAGCTCGGCCCCTATGTTATCGACCGCTTCACGGCCGAAGAAAGCGCCGGCTATCCGACCATCTGCAAGGGCCGCTATCTGTGCGACGCGCGCACCGAGGCCTATTACGCTTTCGAGGAACCGGTCACGCTCAATCTCTCGGCGCTGCTGCCGGATCTGATGCGTGCCGGCGTGACCGCGCTGAAGATCGAAGGCCGCCAGCGCAGCCGGGCCTATGTCAAAGCTGTGGTCTCCGCGTTCCGCAACGCCGTCGACGACATCATGGCCGGGCGCGACGCGAGCTTGGCCAGCCTGATCGCGCTGACCGAAGGCCACCGCGAAACCGAAGGCGCCTACCGCAGCAAAGCCTGGAGATAGACTTGGAGACACCCGTGAACGACGTTGCGGCCCAAATTACGCTCGGCCCGGTGCTGTTCAATTGGCAGCCCGATCATTGGCGCGATTTTTATTTCCGCATTGCCGACGAAGCGCCGGTTCAGACCGTCTATCTCGGCGAAGTCCTGTGTTCGAAGCGCGCTCCGCTGTTCGCCGAGCACTACGAAGCGGTGACCGAGCGGTTGCGCGCGGCGCGAAAAACGGTCGTATTCTCCACGCTCTCCGAGGTGACGCAAAATCTGGACCGCAAGCTCGTCGAAAGCGTTGCCGCGTCCCAAAACGATCTGGTCGAAGCCAACGATGCCTCCGCATTGCCGCAGCTTGCCGGCCGGCCGCACCACATCGGTCCGTTCATCAACGTCTATAACGAGCGCAGCGTTGCAGTTCTGGCGGAGAGCGGCGCGTGCAACTTCTGCCTTCCGGTGGAAATGCCGGCGGCGACGATCGGTGCGCTCTGCCGCGAAACGCAAAGCCTCGACGCAACATTCGAAGTCATGGTGTTCGGCCGCATGCCGTTGGCGCTGTCGGCGCGCTGCTATCACGCGCGCGCGCATGCACGCACCAAGGATAGTTGCCGTTTCGTCTGCGAGAACGATCCCGACGGGCTGGAGCTGCGCACACTGAGCGGACAGCCGTTCCTGGCCGTGAACGGGATTCAGACGCTGTCGTACGATTTCTTGAATCTAATCGACCGTGTGGAGGACCTACGCGGCCTGGGCGTGTCGCGTTTTCGCCTGTCGCCACACAGCTGCGATATGGTGCGCGTGGCACAGGCCTTTTGCGGCCTGCTCGACGGCACGATCACGGCGACCGAGGCGGCCGAGGCGCTGATCGGCTTGAATCTTCCCGGGCCGTTCTCCACCGGCTTCTATCACGGCAAAGCCGCGCTCAGCCGGAGCCTGCAGTGAACGCGAGTTCGCTGATCCGGCGCAAGTCCACCAATCGACCATGACTGATCACGGCGCGGGGCGGGCCGTGAAAGCGAAGCGCCTCGACGATGTCCGGCTGATCCAAAACAAGGATATTGGCGGGCGCGCCGACGGCAATATCGAAATCGGGGATATTCAACGCACTGGCGGGGTTCACGGTGATCATATCGTAGAGCGTTTCCATTTCGTTGCGCGACATCATCCAGAGCAGATGCGAGGCGAGAAACGCCACTTCGAGCATGTTGTTTCTGCCGAGCGGATAATAAGCGTCCGAGATATCGTCCTGGCCCAGGCAGACGGTGATCCCTGAGGCGAGCATTTCCGGAATCCGGGCATGCAGCGGGCCGGTATGCGGATTGCTGACGACCGCGACGCCCGCTTGACGGACGGCGTGCAGAAGGTCGCGCAGATACGGCTGCGGATAGGCCGACATGGCGCGGCAATGGTGGGCGACGGCGCGGCCCTGCCAGCCCCGCTTGATGGCTTCGGCAGCCATCATCTCCAGCGTTCGCAGATTGGGATCGCCGCTGTCGTCGAGCAGCATGGACACGTCTTTGCCGAAGCTGACGGCCAAGTCGAAGCAGAATTCGACGTGCGCCTTCATGTCCGCCGGCGTCCGCTCGATCCACGGAATGCCGCCGACCACATCGGCGCCAAGCCGCATCGCTTCGCGCATCAAACTGTCGGTGCCGGAATCCTTGATGATGCCGTCTTGCGCAAAGGCGACCACCTGAAGCTCGACGACGCCGCGGAATTCGTCGCGGACCGCGAGCAGCGCCTTGATGGCTTCGAGCTTTGCCTTGCTGTCGACATCGGCAAAGGCACGCATATGGGTCGTGCCGTAAAGCGCAGCGAGAGCGACCGCGCGGCGCGCGTTCTTCTCGATCCATGACGCGTGGTAGGTTTCCTTCACTTGGCTGGCGAGATCGATGGCCGCGGCCGCTCCGCTCATGCCGGCCTGCTGATAGGCCAGAAGCGCCGCTTCCGACATCATCGACAAGGTCCAGACCTTGCACAGATGCATATGCGGATTGACGAAGGACGGCGTGACGAGATTGCGCGCGGCGTCGATCTCCTCGGGCGCGGATTCTTGCAAGTGCGGGCCGATGCGTGAAATGCGGCCTTGGCTGACCGCTATGTCGACTGGCTGCTCGCGACCATGTTGCGCTCGATTTTGGCGAAGCCGGGCGTTGCGAATGATCAGATCGGCGTTCTGCATCGCGTCAGACGGAATTCAGCGCTTCGATGAATCTCTGTTTGATCGCGTGCCCGTCGCGTAGCGGCAGTACGCGTGGGGTGTCCTCAGGCTTTATCCGGGCATTGATCAGGAGCGGACCCTCGCCCCGATGCAGCAAGGCCCGCACATGCGCGGCGTCGTCGCTGCTTGAAACGACATGCCCGTGATTGAACCGGCAGGCGAGCGCTACGGCAACGAGATCGATGCCGCGATCGGTATGGCTCGGCTGCATGCCGGTTTCGCCGTAACGGGCATTATCCAAAACCACAATGGCGAGATTATTGGGCTGCTTGACGCCGATGGTGGCGAGGCTGCCCAGCCCCATCAGCATATCGCCGTCGCCAGTGATGACGGCGACGCGGCGGTTGGGCTGCGCCAAAGCGAGCCCGAGCCCGATCATGGCGGTGCCGCCCATGGCGCCCCAGAGATAGAAGTTGAGCGGATGATCGCCGGCCGCGGCGACATCGTAGGTCGCCGACCCAAGCCCCGGCACGACGAGGAGATCGCCACGGTCGACCAAAAGCTCGCGCACGAAATCGCGCCGGTTGAGCATCATCGCGTCCATTACCTCGTCCACACTTTGCGGCCGATCAATCGTTGCGACAGCAAAATCGCGACCTGAAGATTGCCGTCGAACGCCATGTCGCAGCCGGGGCCGACGGTCTCATCGACGGCATCGGCGCTTTCGACCCGGTAAGTGAGAAAGCCGCAAAGCCGCAATACGTCTTCGGTGATGGTGCCCATCGGCACTTGCCACGGATTGAATTCACCGAATTCGCCGCGCATCGTCACCAGCAGGACGCAGCCGAAGCCGCAATTGCGCAACAGCGAAAACATATTCACGCAATTGCCGACACCGCTCGATTGCATCAACAGCGCCGCGCGCTGCCCGCCGAGCGCTGCCCCCGCGACGAGTCCGACACCTTCTTCCTCGGTGGTCAGCACGACGTCGGCGATATCCGGATCGTCCTTGACGAGCGCGATCAGCCGGCTGTGGCCGGCGTCGGGCACATATCCAACCTGACGAATGCCGACACGGCGGAACTGCGTATAGATCGCGTCCGGCCAGGATGTTTCGATGGGCGTCGGGCTATGCAACGACGGTCTCGGGGTCTGCCAAAGCGGGGACTTTGGCAATATCGCACGGGGTGGTGAAAGCCAAGCGTGAGAGCGGCCGAAGCAATTGCGTCACTCCGCTCCGGCAAGGCCGGCGTCCTGGACGACCTTGCGCCAGCGCAAAATGTCCGATTGCAGGAAGTGCTGCAGCTCTACGACGGAACCTTGGCCGACCGGGGTCATGCCGAGATCAGACAGGCGGTCGCGCACGTCGGTCATGGCCAGGATGGAATTCAGCGCGGTGTTGAGCTTATCGAGGATCGGCGGCGGCGTCTGCGCCGGCACCACCACGCCTTGCCAGGCGGCGAGGTCGAAGTCGGCCACGCCGGAGTCGGCGAGCGGCGGCACGTCGGGCAGTTCCGTGACGTGTCGTATGGTCGTCACCGCCAGTGCATGCAGCTTGCCGGCATTGATCAGCGGCAGCGCCGGGCCGAGATCGCTGAAGACGAGCTGGATATAGCCGCCCATCAGATCGTTGAGCGCCGGCACCGTGCCGCGGTAGGGCACATGCGTCATCTTGATGCCGGTTGAGCTCGCGAACAGCGCAGCGGCCAGATGATGAAACGAGCCGATGCCGCCGGAGCCATAGCTCAAGGGTCGTTGTTTTGCGAGCTTGATGAGGTCCGCGACGCTTTTCACCGGCAGCGATGGATCGACCACCAGCACGAACGGCACCGAAGCGACGCGCGCAGCCAGCGCCAGGTCCTTGCCGGGATCGTAGGGCAGCGTCTTGTAGAGCGTGGCGTCTATGGCGAGCGAGGACACCGCCATCATCATCGTGGTGCCGTCGGGCGTCGATTTGGCGACGAAGTTGGTGGCTAGCACGGTGCCGGCGCCAGGCCGGTTCTCGACGATAAACGGCTTGCCGAAGGCCTGTTCGAGCTTGTCGGCCAGCAGGCGTGCCAGGATGTCGGTGCCGCCGGCCGGTGCGAACGGCACGACGAAAGTGACCGGGTGGCTTGGATAGTCCTGCGCATCGGGGGAGGCGTCATTCCTGCGACCAGCTTCGCCGTCAATTTTGCCGCCATTTTGGGCATGGGCCAGCCCTGCCGCCATCGCGGGCAACACGACGGCGAGCATCATCCGGCGCGACAATTCTATCGCCGTCTTCGTCGCCAGCATCGTTTCCTCCACTCGCACAGGGTCTTAACGCCGATGCTACAGCGGTCCGGCGTTTTAGCGCGCCCGGCGGCGGCAGGCCACCTTTGCAGTCGGAGGCCGCTTTGCCTTTCTTGACAGGGACTTGACCTGGACTTGACCTGCCGTCATAAGGACGCCGGTCAGCGCGCGTCCGGCACGGCCTTCGCTATGGCATTGGGCCGGACATCACGCTGCTCATCATCCGCAGAAACGACTGGAAGAAGCCGGTCCGGACGCAAATCCGAGCATCGGGTATCGAACACGAGGAATAAAGATGTTCGCGGTCTTTAAAACAGGCGGCAAGCAATACCGGGTGGCCGCCGAAGATGTGCTCAAGGTCGACAAGGTCAAGGGCGAACCCGGTGAAATCGTCGAGTTCGGCGAGGTTCTGGTCGTGGGCGGCGACAGTGTGTTGCTGGGCGCTCCCGTTGTTACCGGAGCCACGGTTGCGGCCGAGGTGCTGCAGCAGGCGCGCGGGCCGAAGATCATCGCGTTCAAGAAACGCCGGCGCAAGAATTCGCGCCGCAAGGTCGGCCATCGCCAAGAATTCACGCTGCTTCGCATCACCGAAATCCTGACCGACGGCAACAAGCCGAGCAAAGAGGTCAAGCCGAGGCCGAAGCGAGTGCCGGTGGCGAAAGTGGCTGACGCCACCGACGCTATTACGGAAGCACCGGAAGCCGCTTCTGAGTCGCCAAATGCGTCGGCCAAGAAAGCCGGCAAGCCAAAGGCCAAGGCGACGGCAGGCAAAGCCAAAAAGCCCGTAACCAAAGGCAAAAAGAAGTGATGCGGCGCGGTGATGCGTTTGTCACGAATCCGGTATAACCACTAGCAAGAGAGTTTCGGAGGCCAGCAATGGCACACAAAAAAGCAGGCGGATCCTCACGTAACGGCCGCGATTCAGCCGGTCAGCGCTTGGGGCTGAAGATTTTCGGCGGCGCCGAGGTGCTCGCCGGGAACATTATCGCGCGCCAGCGCGGCACCAAATGGCACCCCGGCAAAAATGTCGGCATCGGTCGCGACCACACTCTGTTTGCGTTGATCAACGGCAAAGTCGAGTTCCGTACCAAGACCAAGGGCCGCGTTTTCGTTTCCGTACTTCCGGCAAGCGAGGCAGCGGTTCAGTAATACGGTGGATCATAATGAGGTCCGCCGGTATCCAGTCGATCCGGCGGACCCGAATGGGCTCTGAACAGGGGGAGACCGGGATGCCGGCTCCCCCTTTCGCTTTATTCGCAGGAGCCCAGTCGATGACTCACACGACGCAAGTCCTCGCGCAGCGATCCAAAGAGCGAAGCGTTTCCGTTCTGCAAACCGAACGGCTGATACTGCGCGCCCCGCGCCGCGGTGATGGCAAAACCATTGCGCGCCTTGCTGGCGACCGCCGCGTTGCAGAAAATGCCGCCCGGATTCCGCATCCTTATCGCGCCGAGGACGCCGAAAAATTTACCGCTGCGGCCAACCGCCAGAACGGCGAGGCCACGTTCGTCATCACGCTGGATGGCGAACTCGTCGGCGTCTGCGGGGTCGAACCGCGCGACAGCGCAGTCGAGATCGGTTGCTGGATCGGCGTGCCGTTTTGGGGTCGCGGCTATGCCACGGAAGCCGTGCGCGCGTCGATCGATCATGCCTTCGGCGATCTCGGCCATGACACGCTGCAAGCCAGCGCCCGCGTCAGCAATCCGGCCTCGCGCCGGGTGCTGGAAAAGTGCGGCTTCCAATGGACCGGCGTTGGTCTCTATCGCATCCGNNTCCGCTTCGATCGCGGGCTGTGGGCGTCGCTCAAGGGGTGGGGCCGGGTTCGCGACGTGGCGTAATCGGCGCGGCAATTATCTCCTGCCCGCCGCAGGCACTTACTGTCCGGGATTGGTGGCGAAATATGGCGCCAGCTTCGCCACCACCGCCGGGCCGAAATGGCCTTGCGGGTTTGACGGCGGCACGTGATCCATCAGTTCCCAGCCCCGGATCAGGATGCGCGCATGATTGAAGGAGTTTTCAAAGTCTGAGCCCGGTCGCAGGCTCTGCCTGAAGAAGGCATCGCCGAAATAGGTCCAGTCGCGTTCGGGAGCGCAGCCGAAGGAGGTGTTCTTCGCATCCGCCGCGGTCATGACGATGGTGTTGTCGTTAGCGAGCGGCGGCACGAAGATGCCGGCATAACATGCCGACACAATCACCACGCGGTTTTTGATACCTTCGCCGTCGAGCGCCGTGGCGATTTGTTGTGGCGTCAGTTCGGCCATGCCGTCCGGCAATTCGAGCGCGAATCCGGTCTTTTCGCCATGAGATGTCATCATCAGGATGAGAACATCTTCGTTCTTGTCCATGACTTGGGATATTCCGTGCACGGCGGCTTGAAAATTCGTCACGTCCGCAAGCGGCACGGTTTGCAGCGTGTCGGCATTGTTGATCAGTCGAATGGTGTGGTTCTTGATCGGCAGCACGCCGGCAATGGCCGCCAACCCGCCATCGAGCTCCTTGATGAAAACGTCCTGCTTGGCCCAGCCGGCGATGCCGAGCGCATAGATGTCGGTGACGCCCTGGCGTTGCGGCGCGAGATCGGCGATTTGCGTCTGAAGGAGGCTGGGCTGGGCTTTTTCGAGGCGCGCGAGCTCGGTAGGCACACCTTGCGTCTTGCCGTTCCTCTCGGCATGGAACGCGTAAAGAACCTCCCACCAATTGGCGGTGCGGGCATCGAAGTCGGGCGGCAGGAAGACCGGCGCGTGCGGCACCAGCGCTGCGGCGGCGAACAGTGCCAGCCACAATACGACGACCCTGCCGATCAGACGTAGCGGTGCCCGCGGTTCCAGGCTCTGAACGACGCACGCCACGGCGCCGATCCACCAGACGACGGCGGTGGCATAAATCGCGTCGGTGAGGATCGCGCTCGCGACCGCGTTCTGCGCGGTGCGTGGCGCCAGCAGCGCCACTGCAAGCATGATCGCCGTGGTCGCGATCTCTGCGAGCGCGGTGAGAATGAGGAGCGCCGAAAGCGCCGTGGTGCGGTCGGCGGGCCGCACGAACAGCGCCGCGACAGCGAGTTCAAGCGCGATCGAGGCCACGACCGCGTTGAGCCCGTAAGGGTTGAAAGCCTGCCCGGAACCCGCCGCCAGCAATTGCAGCGCGATGCGGACGGCGGCCACCAAGACGGCAATGCCCAGCAGGACGGGTAGCCCCACCAGCGGCGGATCGGGCCTCGTCCGCCACGTCGCCGCCCGTGCCGCAAGCTTAACGATACGCCACACTCTTCCCATTCTCCGCGCGAAATCCGGCGCAAATTCGGGGCCGCATTTCTGAAATTCTATCCTATATCAGACGCAGTTTGCCGGCCATCGCGGCAATTCGCGATTGTGCCTGGGGCGTGTGCGCTTTACGAGTGGCCGATGAAATTCCTCGACGAGGCCAAGGTCTATATCCGCTCCGGCGACGGCGGCAACGGCTGCGTGTCGTTCCGGCGCGAGAAGTTCATCGAATACGGCGGCCCGAACGGCGGCGATGGCGGCAATGGCGGCGATGTACTCGCAGTCGCCGTCGACGGTCTCAACACCCTGATCGATTACCGCTACCAGCAGCATTACATGGCCAAGAACGGCCGCGGCGGCATGGGCAAGGACCGCCATGGCGCTGGTGGCGCCGACGCCGTGCTCAAAGTTCCGGTCGGCACGCAGGTCTACGACGAGGACGGCGTGACGCTCATTGCCGATCTCACCACGGCCGGCCAGCGTGCGGTGCTGGCGCACGGCGGCAATGGCGGCTTCGGCAATGCGCGTTTCAAGACGTCCACCAATCGGGCGCCGCGCCACGCCAATCCCGGCCAGCCCGGGACCGAACTCACGATCCGGCTACGGCTCAAGCTCATTGCCGACGCCGGCATCGTCGGCCTCCCGAATGCCGGCAAATCAACCTTCCTCGCCGCAGTCAGCGCGGCCAAGCCGAAAATCGCAGATTATCCCTTCACCACGCTGCATCCGCAGCTCGGCGTGGTCGATGCTGACGGCCGCGAATTCGTGCTGGCCGACATCCCCGNNCATCCCCGGCCTGATCGAGGGCGCCCATGACGGCGTCGGCCTCGGCGATCGCTTTCTCGGTCATATCGAGCGTTGCCGCGTGCTGCTGCATCTCGTCGATGGCGCGGGCGGCGACGCCGGCGAAGCGTACCGGACGGTGCGCGCGGAACTTGCGGCCTACGGCAACGGGCTTGCGGACAAGCCGGAGATCGTCGCGCTCAGCAAAGCCGATGCGCTCGCGCCAGACGACGTCAAACAACAAATGGCGTTGCTCAAACGTGCGGCGAAGAAGACGCCGCTCCTGGTCTCGGCGGTTTCGGGCGATGGCGTGCCTGAGGTGCTGCGAGCATTGTTCAAAGTGATCGACCGGGCGCGTCACGGCGCCGAGGCGCCAGCCACCGAGGAGGCCGCCTGGCAGCCTTGACCGCGCGTCACCTGCCTAAGCTAAAAAACTTCAGCGACCCGTCGCGCTCAATGCGCGGCAAAAGGTCGATCTCCCACGCCAGATATTCGCGCATCGCGGCTTCGGTATCGCCCGTGCGCTCATAGGGCTTGCGCCATTGATCGATCGCTTGGTCGGCCATTTTTGCTTCGGCCGAAAACGCATGGCCGGCCGCCCGCCACGCGGCGTTGCCGCCGTCGAGACAGCGCACTGCTCCATCATGCAACGTGATGGCTTCGGCGACGGCCAGTTGCGCCAGCACGCCGTCCTCGGAGGTCAGCACGACCGTGCCCGGATGCGGCATCGTTTTGAGCGCATGCGCGAGTCGCGTCCTGATCGCAAACCAGGCGCCTGGAATGTGCTCGCATAAATAATTTCGGCTCAACGAAAGGTCGACAACCGTCGCCGCGCTTTGTGACAAAAGCTCGCTGAGCGCGGCACAGTCGATAGCGCTGTCCGGTCGCGTCTCGGTTTGAAGAACTTGGACGGCCGGCCATCCGGTTTCGGTTCCCGCTTCAGCCAAGACGAAAACCTCGGCAAAGCCCATCTGACGCAGCCAGGACGCCGTCATCGCCGCGCGCGCCTCGGCATCGTCGACCACCACGATGCGCGCGCCGAGCGTGCCGACGTATTGATCGGTCGCCTGCACCAGTTGTCCGCCCGGCGCCGAAATCGCGCCGGGCCAATGTCCGGCTTCGTATTCGGCTGGATCGCGGACGTCGAAAATGTAGAGCGTGCGGCTGTCGTCGTTGCGCCAAGCGTCGAGCGCTTCCCGCTCGACGCGCTGGACGCCGGAATTTTGCGCCACGTGCCATGCTGCCTGCCGCGCCCAATCGAGCGTCTTCGGCGATGCGCCGGGCGCCCGCCGATTTTTGCCGCTGTCACAATGAAAGCCGGCGAGGCTCCAGCCCATGGTGCCGTTGCGCAATGCCACGACCTTGTTGGGGAGGCCGGCATTGATCAGCGACTGCGCGCCGATGATGCTGCGGGTGCGGCCGGCGCAGTTGACCACGACCAGCGTGTCCGGCGACGGCGCCAGGTCGCGCGCACGCAGCACAAGTTCGGCGCCCGGCACATTGGTGGCGGTTGGGATCGACACCCGCGAGTATTCATCGAACGGACGGCTGTCGAGCACGACCAGGTCGGCGCCGTCGCGAATCAGCCTGTCGAGTTCGCCCGGACCGATATTAGGCGTGCCGTTCTTGTGCTCGATATATTCGCCGAAGGCCTTGCTCGGCACGTTGACGCCGGAGAACAACTCGTATCCCGCCGTGCCCCAGGCCGCGACGCCGCCTTCGAGGCTGCGCACGTCGGAATATCCGTTCCGCGCCAAGACTGCCGCGGCGCGGGCAGCGAGGCCGTCATCATCGTCGCACAGCACGATGCGCGTTTGCCGGCGCGGCACGAGGCCCGCAAATTTCAGTTCGAAGCGGCTCAACGGCACCGAGCGGGCCAGCAGCAGATGGCGTTGCGAAAAGATCAATTCCTCGCGCACGTCGATGACCGCGAGTTCGCTGCCGTCACCGAACATGCCCCGCAGCGCGGCGGGGCCTACGGATAAGGTCACGGCGATCAGGTGGCTTGCTGCGGCGTCATGCGCTTGACCTCGCCGGTCTTTAGATCGAAGCGCACGCGGTGGATGCGATCGAGATTGGTGCCGGTCACGCGGATGAAGCGGGCGTAATCGGGATAGTCGATCGAATGGATCTTGCCGTCCTGATAAATTCCGGCATGGCCCGGCGTCAGGCGGTATTTTTTCACCGGCTTGAGCTTGGCGTGGTCGGCATCGCCAGCGTCATCCTCGCGTTCCCATTCGGTCATGTCGGTATGATGCGTGGCCTGACCGTAGATCGCCCAGGATTCGCCGTGATCGTGCGGCGGCGAGACCCGCGCTTTGTCGTTGATGTGGGCGAGGATCTGAAAGCCGAGATCGGGATCCTCGTAAAGCACGTGCAGTCCGCGTGGCGTTGATTCGCTGGCGTGCTCGCGGATGAAGTCGGGGTTTTGCAGCAGCCGCTCAAGTTGCACGCGCACCCCCTCGCGGCCGTTCGGTCCGCCATCGCGAGAGAGAATGGAACGACAATCGGAAATGAACTGGTCGAGCCCATAGGCCATTGCGGTCACTCCTGAGACTGATTGGCTTGGCGCTAATTTCGCGCATCGGCGCGGCCGGCGCCAGCGCCAAGTCACGGATCGGCAAGTCGTGGATCGCCAAGTCGTGGATCAAGTCGCGTGCCATTTGGCGCGGTTTGGAGATGATCCCGCCAGTCGCTAGATTAGTCGCCATGTTCGGCCTGCCACGGACTTACGGGCGCTCGCGCAACGTACGGCTGGATACCCTGATCCGGCTGCGTTGGCTCGCCATTTTCGGTCAATGCGCGGCAGTGCTGGTGGTGCATTTCGGCCTCGAATTCGAGGTGCCGATCGGGGCCTGCATTGCCGTGATCGCACTGGCGGCGCTGTTGAACGTGGCGCTTCGCTTGAGCTTCCACCACACCCAATGGCTCGAGCCGGACCGCGCCGCGTGGCTGCTCGCGTTCGACATCGCCGAGCTGGCGGCGCTCTTGTATCTGACCGGCGGCCTGGAAAATCCGTTCTCGTTTCTCCTGCTCGGCCCGGTGCTGATCTCGACGACGGCGCTGCCGCCGCGCATGACTTTGCTGATTGGCACGTTCGCCATGTTCTGCGCCACCATGCTGGTGTTTCTGCATTACGATCTGCCGTGGGACGCGGAGGATCGGCTCGAACTGCCGGAAATCTACATGGTCGGGGTCTGGCTCTCGATCCTGATCGCGATCGGCTATATCGGCGTCTATACCTGGCAGGTCGCCGAGGAGGCGCGCCAGCTGTCGGACGCGCTGGCGGCGACCGAGCTGGTTTTGGCGCGCGAGCAGCATCTGTCCCAGCTCGACGGTCTTGCCGCCGCGGCCGCCCACGAGCTTGGCACGCCGCTCGCCACCATCACGGTGGTCATCCGCGAAATCGAGCGCGCGCTCGAAGCGAACTCGCCGCTCGCCGATGACGTCAAGCTGTTGCGCGAGCAGGCGCAGCGCTGCCGCGCGATTTTGGCAAAGATCACCGAACTTCCGACCGGTGAGCCGTTCGACCGCACGCCGCTGTCAGCGCTCATCGAGGAAGCGGTGGCGCCGCACCGCAATTTCGGCATCTCGATCGGAGTGACCTATCCGCCCAATCGCGCCGCGGAACCGGCCGGCGCCCGCAATCCCGCGATCCGTTACGGCCTCGGCAATCTGATCGAGAATGCTGTCGATTTCGCCCACGCCAGGGTCGAGATTTTCGCGCGCTGGACGGTGGACGAGGTCGCCATCACCATCAGCGACGACGGGCCGGGTTTTGCCGCCGAAGTCATTGACCGGATCGGCGCGCCCTATGTGACCCACCGGCGGCCCGGGCCGCGCGGGCCGGAGGACGAAGACGACCCGGTGTTCGGGCTTGGATTAGGCTTTTTCATCGCCAAAACGCTGCTGGAGCGCTCCGGCGCCAAGCTTTCGCTCATTAACCAAGCGCCGCCGCTGCATGGCGCCACCGTCACGGTGACCTGGAGCCGGGCCGATTTCGAGCGGCCGATTGCGCCGTCCCCTCTTGAGCCCGCCGCCGCCGCCTCTTAAGTGTATTGGCGACGGTGCGACGGGTACTGCTTCGCCTTGACGGAGTAGATAAGCAATGACCAATGCCGCCGCGATTCCGCCGCCGAGTGAGCGGACTCTCCTGATTGTTGAAGACGATAAATCTTTCCTGCAGCGCCTTGCGCGCGCCATGGAGGGCCGCGGCTTCGCGGTGAGCACCGCCGAATCGGTCGCCGACGGGTTGTTGCAGGTCGAGAGGGCCGCTCCCGCCTTCGCCGTCGTCGACATGCGGCTCGGCGACGGCAACGGGCTCGACGTCATTTCGGCGATGAAGAAGCGGCGGCCGGAAGCGCGCGCCATCATCCTGACCGGCTACGGCAATATTGCGACCGCGGTGCATGCGGTGAAAATGGGCGCGGTGGATTATCTCGCCAAGCCGGTCGACGCCGACGATGTCGCGGCGGCGCTCTTGGCGCTCGATAACAAGAAGATCGAGCCGCCGGAAAATCCGATGTCGGCCGATCGCGTCCGCTGGGAACACATCCAGCGTATCTACGAATTGTGCGGCCGCAATGTTTCAGAAACCGCGCGCCGCCTCAATATGCACCGCCGCACTTTGCAACGTATCCTCGCCAAGCGCGCGCCCAAATAATTCAGACTTCGCCGGCGTAAGGCCCTTGCGGATCGGCGAGCGCCTGCAGCCGCAGTGCCGCCGCATGCGCAAAGCGCAGCATGACCGTCTTGCGCGTCGCCGCCGCCAGCCGGTGCTCTGGCGCCTCGGCGACGATCATGGCGCCGAAGGCGTCGGCCATGATCAGGCCTGCATCTGGCGGAAAGATTTCGCAGGGCACGTCGACTATGGTGGCGAAGAACAGCCGATCGCAATGCAGCCGGTACTCCATCCATTTCTGATCGGCGCGAAAATCCGCCACCGAGGATTTGATTTCGACGATGATGATCTCGCCGTCGCCGCCAAGCGCGACCAGATCGGCGCGCCGTCCCGACGGCAGCGGCAATTCGGCGACCACGCAATAGCCGAGCGCGTGCAGATAGCGCGCGGTGCCGCGCGCGATCGCGAGCGCGGTCGCCGACTGCCGGCCGTCGACGGGCAGGGATGACGCCAGTGCGGAAAGGCTCATCGTCAGGATTCCAGGTAGCGGCACATTCGATAGCGGACGACACGCGAGCTTACGCACATCACGCACTCCGGCCGGACGGTCAACACGCTAGGGTTGCTCATTCTGCCGCGCCGGCGCGTTCCGGGAAAGCCCCCGCCAAGGCTTTTCGCGAGGCCGCGAGCACCCCGCGCTCGGTGATGAGACCCGTTACCAGCCGCGCCGGTGTCACGTCGAAGCCGTAATTCGCCACCGTCGAGCCTTCGGGAATGACCCGCACCGTCTCGATGCGGCCATCGGCCGTGCGTCCGGTCATGTTCGCCACTTCGTCGGCGCTGCGTTGTTCGATCGGAATTTCCGCGATGCCGTCGGCGACGGTGAAGTCGATGGTCGGCGAAGGCAGCGCGACATAGAACGGCACGTTATTGTCGTGCGCCGCCAGCGCTTTCAAATAGGTTCCGATCTTGTTGCAGACATCGCCGTTGGCCGTCACCCGGTCGGTGCCGACCAGCACCAGATCGACCTCGCCCCGCTGCATCAGGTGACCGCCGGCGTTGTCGACCACCACGGCATGGGGCACGCCGTGTTCGGCCAGTTCGAACGCCGTCAGCGCGCCCTGGTTGCGCGGACGGGTTTCATCGACCCAGACGTGCACCGCGATCCCGGCATCATGTGCGCGATAGATCGGCGCGGTCGCGGTACCCCAATCGACCGTCGCCAGCCAACCGGGGTTGCAATGGATCAGGATGCGCACCGACGCACCACCACGGCGCGCCGCAATTTCGGTGATCAGCGGCAGGCCGGCGGCACCGATCGCGCGGTTCATCGCCTCGTCTTCGTCGGCGATGCGCCCGGCTTCGGCATGGGCAGCCCCGGCGCGTCTGGCCGGCGGCAAAGGCCGGACATGCGCCGCGACCCGGTCGAGTGCCCAGCGCAAGTTGACCGCCGTCGGCCGCGTCGCCGCCAACAGCGCATGGGCCGCGACCAGTCCCGCGTCGGACGAGTCGGCGTGCAAGGCAAACGCCAGCCCATAGGCCCCGACCACCCCGATCAACGGCGCCCCGCGCGTGGCCATCGTCGCAATGGCCTCGGCCGCTGCGGGACACGTACGCAACACCAGCCGCTCGACCCGCCAGGGCAAGCGCCTTTGGTCGAAAATGCCGATGCTCCACCCATCGGTTTCGACCCAGACCGAACGGGTCGCCTCTCCGGCAATCCTCATGGCTGGGCCAGCGTGGCAATATCGGCAAGGCCGATCCGGTCGCGTTCGAGCAGCAGCGTGCGCGCAAAGCGCAGCGCGCGCGCCTCGTGCGTGGCACGCAACGCAGGATCGGCAATGGTTTCGAAATCGGCGACATGGGCCAAGCCAAGAATGCGGCGGATGATCTCTGCCCCGGCAAAACCCAATGCATCGCGCCACACCGCATCGCGCCACGCCGCAATCGCCCCTTCGCGCAACGCAGCATCGTTGCGCGCCAGCGCGAACAGCGCCCCGCCCCGCTCTTCCCCCCGCTCGCCCAGCCCGCGCCAATGCGCGGCAAAGCGATCGACAAACCCGGTCCAGAATTGCGC
>PLTE01000057.1 GCA_003164375.1 Hyphomicrobiales bacterium
CCACCCACAGCAGCGAGTAGTTGTACTTGGCGCCGGCCTGGATGTTGGTGGCGAAGTTGCCGGGGTCCATGTAGGCGATCGAGGCGATCACGGCGGGTCCAGCGAACGGCAGAAAAGCCCGCAAGCCGCGGCTCCGGCCAGCCAGCGATTCCCGCCCTGCCGCGATGGTGCGCTCGGTCAGCGTCGGGTGTTGCAAGACTGTGTCGCTCATTCCCTACCTCCGGTCATCCTGCGTCGAGGGCCACGCCTCGTAGCAGCTTCGACATTACAATGTAGCCTTGGCTACACTTGTGAGGCAAGATATCGGTGCGGTCCGCCGCTTTGTCAACGCATTTTCGCCTTCCCCGCGTGCACACAAGGTTGCGATCCCGCCCGGGCACGATCATGGTCCGCCGTACGCGCCCGGCCCCGAAGTCCGCGAGCCCCGCGGATGCCAAAGGAGTTGACCCCGTGGCCCACCATCCGGCCCACCATGCCCCCTCGGTCGAGCTGCCGGCCGAGCCGACCCAGGCGCGCCGCTTCGGCAAGACGCGAACGGCGCTGTCCGCCGTCGTGCTGGAGGATTATGCCGAGTTGATCGCCGACCTGCTGGCCGCCAACGGCGAGGCGCGGCCGACCGATATCGCCCGTCGGCTCGGCGTTTCCCATGCCACCGCGATCAAGACCATTGCCCGGCTGAAACGCGCCGGGCTGGCGACGGCGCGACCCTATCGCGGCGTGTTCCTGACCGAAAAAGGCCACGACCTTGCCGACCGCGTTCGCGTCCGACACCGCCTCGTGGTCGACGTGCTCCGCGCACTTGGCGTCCCGAGCGAAGCCGCGGAGGCCGACGCCGAGGGCATCGAGCACTACGTGTCGGAAAGCACGCTCAAGGCGTTCGCGCAGTTTCTCAAATCGCGTGGCTGACCGGTCAGTCGGGGGCGCGCCGGCGGCGCGAGCCCGCAACCCATTATCACACCGCTTGCGCGGTGATGGCGTCAACGATGCCGTCGACGACCTCCTCGACGATCGTCTTGTCGTCGCCTTCGCCCATCACGCGGATCACCGGCTCGGTGCCCGACGGGCGCACCACGAGGCGGCCGTGGCCGTTGAGGCGGGTTTCGGCGTCGGCGATCGCGGAACGCACCGTGGAGTTTTCCAGCGGCTTGCCACCGCGATAGCGCACATTACGCAATATTTGCGGCAGCGGTTCGAAGCGGTGGCAGACCTGCGAGACCGGCTTGTCCTTCTTCTTCACCACCGCCAGCAATTGCAGCGCGGCGATAAAGCCGTCGCCGGTCGTGGTGTAATCCGAAAGGATGATATGGCCCGATTGCTCGCCGCCGACGTTATAGCCGTGTTCGCGCATATGTTCGAGCACGTAGCGGTCGCCGACCGGCGTGCGCACCAGCGAAAGATTTAAAGATTTCAGGTGCCGTTCGAGGCCGAGATTGGACATCACCGTGGCGACGATGCCCGGCTTGGTCAGGAGACGATCCTCGGCCCAGCTTTCGGCGATCACCGCCAACAACTGATCGCCGTCGACCAGATGACCCTGCTCGTCGGCGATGACGACGCGGTCGGCGTCGCCGTCGAGTGCGATACCGATATCGGCGCGCATCTCGCGCACCTTGCGCGACAACGCGTCGGGGGCCATCGAGCCGCACTCGCGGTTGATGTTGAAGCCGTCCGGTTCGACGCCGATCGAGATGACGTCTGCGCCGAGCTCCCACAGCGCCTCGGGCGCGACGCGATAGGCGGCGCCGTTGGCGCAGTCGATGACGACGCGCAGGCCGTCGAGCGAGAGGTTGCGCGGCATCGTGCGCTTGGCGAATTCGATATAGCGGTCGTGCACGCCGTCGATGCGCTTGGCGCGGCCGAGCTCGGCGCTTTTGGCCAATCGCTTGGTCATGTCGGCATCGAGCAGCGCCTCGATCTTGTGCTCGACCTCGTCGGAAAGCTTGTAACCGTCCGGTCCGAACAGCTTGATGCCGTTGTCGTCGTAAGGGTTATGTGAAGCCGAGATCATGACGCCGAGATCGGCGCGGAGAGAACGGGTCAGCATCGCGACCGCCGGCGTTGGAAGCGGGCTGGTCATGATAACGTCAAGCCCCATGGCGATGAAGCCGGCTGCCAACGCCGGCTCAAGCATATAGCCCGACAGTCTCGTGTCTTTTCCGATCACGACGCGATGACGATGATCGCCACGACGAAATTGCAACGCAGCCGCCATCGCAACCTTGAGCGCAGTCTCAGCGGTCATCGGCTCTATATTGGTGCGCCCGCGGATACCGTCAGTCCCGAACAGCTTACGCGCCATTCAGCTTCCCCTCACCCAACTCAGCGTCAACTCAACACAGATTGCGGGCCTAGGCCTGCGGTTCTGGCTCCAGACTCGTAGGGCCGGGCCGACCCGCTGCAGGCACAGACGAACGGCGACCGCTGGCGGTGCGCGGCGGCACTGCCGGAGGCGTCGCAGGCGTATCGTCGGGATCGACGCGCACGATGGCTTCGCCGCGCAGCAATCCTCTAATCTCATCGCCGGACAGCGTCTCATATTCCAGCAGGGCCTGGGCGATGCGATGCAGTTCGTCGATATGATCGATCAAAATGGTCCGGGCACTGGTTTCGGCCTCTTCGATCAAACGGCGGACTTCGCTGTCAATCAATTGCGCCGTTGCTTCCGACACGCCGCGGGTCTGGGTGACGGAATGGCCCAGGAACAATTCCTGTTCATTATCGCCATAGCGCACGCGGCCCAGCTTCTCGCTCATGCCGAACTCGGTCACCATACGCCGCGCCATAGAGGTCGCCTGCTGAATGTCGCTGGATGCGCCGGTGGTCACATTATCCGCGCCGAAGATGATCTCCTCGGCCAGACGACCACCGAACATCGAGGCAAGGCGCGATTCCATTTCGCGCTTGGAATAGCCGAAGCGGTCCCGTTCCGGCAGGCTCATCGTCACGCCCAGCGCACGGCCGCGCGGGATGATCGTAACCTTATGCAGGGGGTCGTGGTCGGGAACGTTGAGGCCGACAAGGGCATGGCCCGCCTCGTGATAGGCGGTCAGTTCCTTTTCCTTCTCGGTCATGACCAGGGAACGGCGCTCCGCCCCCATCATCACCTTGTCACGCGCCGACTCGAATTCGGTCATTCCGACGACGCGGCGTCCGGCACGGGCGGCCAACAGAGCCGCCTCGTTCACAAGATTGGCCAGATCGGCGCCCGAAAAGCCGGGGGTGCCGCGGGCGATCACGCGCGGGTCGACGTCGCCGCCGACCGGGACCTTGCGCATATGGACCTTGAGAATTTTCTCGCGACCCAGAATATCCGGGTTGCTGACGACCACCTGCCGGTCGAACCGGCCGGGGCGCAGCAAGGCTGGGTCCAGGACGTCCGGGCGGTTGGTGGCGGCAATCAGGATCACGCCNNAGATCATGACGCCGAGATCGGCGCGCATCGAGCGGGTCAACATGGCGACC
The DNA here is from genome assembly GCA_003164375.1 of Hyphomicrobiales bacterium. GTDB lineage: Bacteria > Pseudomonadota > Alphaproteobacteria > Rhizobiales > Xanthobacteraceae > BOG-931. Next base: position 3,463 of record PLTE01000057.1, read on the forward strand.
GCCGGCGTCGGCATCGGGCCGAGCAACAGTACGTCCATACCGACCGACGTGAAGCCGGCGACGAGCGCGGTTTCGATCATGTAACCGGACAGCCGGGTGTCCTTGCCGATGACGATGCGATGGCGGTGTTCGCCGCGGCGGAAGACGAGGCCGGTCGCCTGACCCACCTTGAGCGCCAGTTCCGGCGTGATCACGCCGTTGGCGCGGCCGCGGATGCCGTCGGTACCAAAATACTTACGAACCATTTTTGAGGACCCCACCGCCAGTCGCTCTGGCGCGGGATAATAGCCCGTCCGCGGTCGCAACGGCTTCAAAAAATATTGGGTAATCTTACTATTTTCGGGAACCTGCTGTTCACCATGACGGCCATTGAAATCAATGGGATAGAGCGCCTGCGGACGTAATTCACCTGGAACCGCCCCGCTAACGGCGCGGTGCCTGATATGTGCTGGCCATCGGCTGGACCACGGAAATCGCGTCCGAAGCCGGAAAAGTTTCCTCCAGTCCGCGTTCCAGCGCGTCGTCGAGCTTTTCGCGCTGCCTTATTTCTCGCTCCCGTCGCCGGTCGCTTCGGGCCTTGGCATTGCGTTCAAAGCCTTGATGACCGGGCTGAAAGGCACGGTCCTTGTTCAATTCGTCCATCACAATAGCCTTTCTTAATCCCGAAGGGCCGCTGGTCCGGCCGCGAAGGACAACGATTTGCGGCGGCGGCTGTTCCTTGCGCTTTGTGCTATCCAGGAACTCTAAGAGTTGGGGAAACGCACATGAAAAACATGACCTGCATCGAGGACTTGCGCCAGGCTGCGCATCGCAAGGTGCCTCGCGCCTTCATCGACTATGCCGAAGCTGGCTCCTATGCCGAACAGACGCTGCGCGCCAATCGCTCCGATCTCGAGCACATCAAGCTGCGCCAGCGCATCCTGTGCGACGTCGCCGATCGCAGCACCAAGACCACCATCCTCGGCGAACCGGTGGCGCTTCCGCTTGCGCTTGCGCCGATCGGGCTGTGCGGCATGCAGCGCGGCGACGGCGAGATTATGGCCTGCCGCGCCGCGCATGAAGCGGGCATCCCGTTCACCCTGTCGACGATGTCGATCTGCTCGATCGAGGACGTCGCGGCCGCAGTCGACAAGCCGTTCTGGTTTCAGCTCTACGTCATGAAAGACCGCGGCTACATACGCTCCCTGATCGAACGCGCGGCCGCGGCCAAGTGCAGCGCGCTGGTTCTGACCGTCGATCTGCAAGTGATCGGGCAGCGGCACCAGGATATTCGCAACGGCATGACCGTTCCGCCGCAGGTGCGCATCAAGAATCTCATCGACATCGCCACCAAACCGGCCTGGGCGCTGAGCGTTCTGCGCGGCAAGCGCAAGACCTTCGGCAATATCGCCGGGCATTACCCGGGCATGACGAGCGTCACCGTACTGTCGAAGTGGATTTCGGAGCAGTTCGATCCGACGTTGAGCTGGAAAGACGTCGAGTGGATCAAGAGCCTGTGGCCCGGCAAGCTCATCCTCAAAGGCATTCTCGACGTCGAAGACGCCCGCGCTGCCGTGAAGTCCGGCGCCGCGGCGCTGGTAGTTTCCAATCACGGCGGCCGTCAGCTCGACGGCGCGGCGTCTTCGATTGCGATGCTGCCGCCGATCGTCGATGCGGTCGGTTCCGATATCGAGGTCATGTTCGACGGCGGCATCCGTTCGGGACAAGATCTGGCGCGCGCGCTCGCACTCGGCGCGCGCTCATGCATGAGCGGCCGCGCCTACATTTACGGGCTCGGCGCCGGCGGCCAGGCCGGCGTCGCACGGGCGATCGAGATCATGCGCAATGAGCTCGACGTCACTATGGCGCTGATGGGAGTGCGCCGCATCGCCGACATCGATCGTCACGTGATCACTTCGCTATAGGCCTATCATCCGCTTGTCTCCGCGAAATCCGGAGCCGGCACCCGGATTCCCGCTTTCGCGGGAATGAGCGGATCCTAGACCCTGATCCAATTCGATCGAATCGGATCAGGGTCTAGGCTCTTCTTTTGAGCATGATCTTTTCCGAAAACCGGTTTCCACTTTTCGGGATCATGCTCTAATCTACTCTTCCTTATAGCCGTAGGCCTGCGCGTTGCCGGTCGCGCCGTAATATTTGAACGGCAGGAACTTTCCCGACATCGAGATTTTGACGCGATCGCCCTTAGGATCGGCCTGGCGCTCCAGCCCGAGGTCGAAGTCGATCGCCGACATGATGCCGTCGCCGAACTCCTCTTCGATCAGTACTTTCAACGCCGGTCCGTTGACCATCACCAGTTCGTAGAATCGGTAGATCAAAGGATCGGTCGGCGGCATCGGCGAACCGCGGTTCGGTACCTCATTGAGCAGCGACTGTTCGCCTTTGCTCAGGCCGAACAGCTCGGCGCCCTTGGCCGCTTGCGGCTTGGTCAGTTTCATCTGGCCGAGGATAGCGCCGGTGATCAGCACCGGCGACATGCCACCGATCTCGCCGCAGATATATTTCCAGCTCCAGCCTTTTTCGCGCTTGATATCGAGCAGCTTCTCGGTGAGTTCGGCGCGTGTCATGGACGACCTCCTGGCGTTACGGCTAGATTCTTCGGTTGAGCATGATCTTTTCCGAAAACCGGGTTCCACTTTTCGGGATCATGCTCTAATGCCCGAACAACGAGCAATTGCCGTGCCACAAATGCGGCGCCGCGGCCGGAGGAAAAACTAGCGCGGCACGACGCCGTCGCGACCGACATTGATGCGGTTGATGCCGAAGCTGCCGTCAGGTTGCTTCACCGCGGCCACGACCGTGAAGGCCGCACCGGGCTTGACCGCGCTGATGTCGCCGATTTCAAAGCGCACGATCGGCACGTCCGGCGTGACGACGATTTTCTTCTCGCCGTCCTTGAACTTCACGGTAATGACCGGTCCATCGACGCCGGTGACGGTGGTGCCGACCGTGCCGTTGGTCATGGTACTGTTGGGAGCGCCGTCCCACTGCCGGAAGCCTTCGCCGGTGCCGCGCATCGACTCGGCGAAGATGTGGACTTCGATCGCTTTCTGCGAACCGTCGGGTTGCGGCATCGCGCCCGAACCGATGAACGCGCCGTCCTTGATATCGGCCAGCGACGCCTTGACGACGTCGACGATCAGCATTTTGTCGGCAAGGTTGATCTTGATCTCGTCGCCCTTGTCGGTCTTCGCCGTCAGCGTATTGCCGTCGACTTTTTCGATCACGCCGCGCAACCGAACGGTTTGCGGCGCCTGCGCAAGCGCCGAGCTCGCAAGTACTGATACCGCCGCGAATGCGGCGACGAGGGTGAGACTTGCAAGCGGTCTCTTCATCGTCATGGGAGGCTCCAAGAAAATCCGCGCCGCCTGCGCTTTGCTCACATCGGCGGATTGACGCCGTTGCTGCCGACCGTGACGTTCGGGGCCGTGATCGTACCGTCGGGTTGCTTCAAGGCGTTGAGGAAGACTTTTGCGCCGGGTTTGAGATCGGCCGTGGTCGCCGGCGCGAAAGTGACGACGATGACGTTCGACGGCACGATGAAGGTCTTCTCGCCGTCCTTATATTTCAACACCAGCTTTTGGCCGTCGCTGACGGCAACCTGGCTATCGACGGTGGCATTGGTCATGGTGCTGTCGGGCACCAGGTCCCAGGGGCGGTGCCCTTCGCCGGTGCCACGCATGGCCTCCGGAAAGATATGGATTTCGACGGCCTTTTGCGTGCCGTCCGGTTGCGGCGTGGCGGTGATGCCGACAAAGCCGCCCTGCTTGACGTCGTCGAGCGAGGACTTGGTGAAGGTCCGCACCGGCGCGTTGTCGGCGAGCTTGATCACCACCGTCGCGCCGTCGCGCGACTTCACGGTCAGCGTCTGACCGTCGAGACTTTCGATTGTGCCGCGCACCCGCGTCGGTGTCGGCGCTTGCGCCAGCGCAAGCGAAGCGGCGAACAGCACGGCAAGCGCGCTGGAACTCGCGATCTTGAATCTTGTCATGACTGGTCCTCCCAAAGCATGCCTGACGCTCGGTCAACGGCGACAGGCATTAAACCCCAAGAACCTGAGGTTATTCCGATTGGCTGGCCTGCGGAAGGGACAGATCGGCTTCGAGCAGGGCGCGGAGTTCCGCGGTGACTTCGGGCGTTTTGCCGAACCAGAGCGAGAAACCGCGCACCGCTTGATGCAGCAGCATGCCGAGCCCATCGGCGGTGGCGAGATCGCGAGCTCTCGCCGTCCTGATCAAGGGGGTTATCAGCGGTACGTAAACGAGATCGGCGACAATGGCGTGACTGGGCAGTTGCCCGACGTCCAAAACGAGGTTTGGCTGTCCATGCATGCCGAGCGTCGTCGTATTCACAAGGAGCGCCGTGTCGGCGAGCGTGGCATTTCGTGCGTTCCAGGACGCCGGCTCAACCCGTGCGCCGAAGCGTTCACGCAAGGCTTCGGCGCGCGCCGGCGAGCGGTTCACCACCACGACGCGCGCGACACCGCGCTCGAGGAGACCATAAACCACCGCGCGCGCGGCGCCGCCCGCGCCAAGCACGACTGCTTTATTCGCGTTGCGGCTCCAATCGGGCGCGCAGGCGGTGAGATTGTCCAAGAAACCCTCGACATCGGTATTGGTCGCGCGCAACACGCCGTCGAACCAGAGCGTATTGGCGGCGCCGACCGCCCGGGCGCGGTCGTCCGGCTGCGTCAGCGCAAGGGCTGCCTCCTTGTGTGGCACGGTGACATTGGCGCCGACATAGCCGCGCGCGGCGAGCGTCTGCACGAAAGCGCCGAATTTCTCCGGCGGCACCGCCTCGCGCCGGTATTGGCCGGCGATGCCGTAAGCCTTCAGCNNGCGTGCTGCGGACGGTTACGTCGTCACGCCTCGTCCACCACTTGATTGCGCAGCACGCCGATAGCAGGGCATTCGACCTCGATGGTGTCGCCCGGCTTGAGCCAGATCGGCGGCTCGACCTTCGGCACGCTCTTGACCGGCGTGCCGGTGCAGATGACGTCGCCGGCCTTAAGCGTCATGAAACTCGTGGTGTAGGCGATGATGTCGGCGAACGAGAAAATCATGCTCGCGGTGGTGTCGTCCTGCGTCACCTCGCCGTTCTTGCGCGCGATCAGGCGCAGCGGCTTTTTCAGGTCGAAGTCGGTCTCGATCCACGGCCCGATGGCGCCGCAGGAGTCGAAATTCTTGCCCTGCGTGACGTTGAACTGGCCGTGACGCGTCCAATCGCGGATGGTGCCTTCGTTGCACAATGTCAGCCCGGCAATCATTTCGAGCGCGCGTTCTTTCGGCACATGTTTGCAGTCGCGGCCGATGACGATGGCGATCTCGC
>PLTE01000289.1 GCA_003164375.1 Hyphomicrobiales bacterium
CGAATCTCTCCGAGCGCGCCAGCAATGCCCAAACACTTTTGGACAGGGTGAGAGCATAACGCTCCAATAGCGCCTGGTTATCCGTGGCGGCCGATTTTTCTGGCCGCCGTCAGTTGCATATTTAATGTTACAGCAACGTGCCGACCGCGCAGTGTGATAACCTTGTGACTTGATTCGATCTGGCCTGCCGGGGGCCTCAACAGAGGAGTGCATAGGCATGTGTGACTTCAGCTTGCAGTCCACTCAGTCGCGCCCCGCTAAGATCGGCGATAAGCTTACGACCCATAATTTCGGGACNNTTTGCCGCCCCCGAAGACCCTACGACGGCCGTTTGTTTGCTTCCCGGGACTGAGCTTGCCTTCTCCAAGGAGGTGAGCTTTGCCACAGTCGGCATGTCGGACGAATTGCCCAGCGGTCAGACGCTGGCGATCTTTCGTCAAATCAACAAAGACGAACCGCGGGCGCATCATGACGCGCTCGAGTTCTCGGATGGGCGCGTGGTCCTGCTGACCAGGCTGAGCGACGGTCAAGACGCGACGGTGCTTCAGCTGCCCGCACAACCCACGACACCAGCCGAAGCAGAGGCGCAGAAACGCGTCGCCTATTCCGGCTGACATCTGCCGGTCGGGTTCAACCGGGTCGAGGCCGCTCTTGTCGGGCGGCCTCTTTTGATTTGGATTGATGAGCAGGCGCGCCATGGGTACGGGCGTCGAAGATACAATACAATTGCCTGCAGCTGAGCTAAGTAGGGCGCCGATCATTGGATCATGACGCATGGCACGTCCCTTCAAGCTCGCAGTGCCCGATATGATTTCGAATTCCTATTTCCCCGCCGAGGCGGCGGTGGAGCTTGGCTTCTTCGAGGCCGAAGGCCTCGATGTCGCGCTCGAGCTTATTTTTCCGGTCGACAGGGCCTACGCGGCGTTGCGTGACGGCGCGGTCGATTTTGTCGGCGGCTCGGCGCATTCCGCACTGGCAGCCTTTCCGCAATTTCGCGGTGTGAAGCTCATCTGCGCGCAGGCTCAGGGCATGTATTGGTTCTTGGTGATGCATGCCGATTTGCAGGCGCGACGCGGCGATATCGCCGCCGTCAAGGGCCGCAGCATCGGCGCGGCGCCTTGGGTGGATAAGGGCCTGCGCGGGCTGTTGGGCGAAGCGGGTATCGATCTGGTGCGCGACGGCGTGACTATCGCGCCGGTGCCGGGCACCGCCGGCGCGGGGATCAATTTCGGCGTCACCGCAGCGCGAGCGCTTGAGGAACGTAAGATCGACGGCTTTTGGGCGAACGGCATGGGCGCCGAGGTCGCGCTGCGCCGCGGCATCGGCACGATCGTGCTCGACGTGCGCCGCGGCGACGGCCCGAAAGTGTGCTTCAATTATACCGCGGCGACGATTGCCGCCACCGACGCGCTGCTCGCACGTTCGCCGGACCAGGCCGCTGCTGCCGTGCGGGCGATCGTCAAGACGCAAGCCGCGCTTAAGATCGACGTCACGCGTGCCGGAGAGGTCGGCAAAAAATTGTTTCCGCCATCCGAAGCGGAACTGATCACCGATCTGATCCGCCGCGACCTGCCGTATTACGATGCTACGCTGTCGCCGACGTTCGTCGCCGGCATGAGTGACTTCGCGCGCGCGCAGGGCATTGCGGATGGCGAATTGCGTTACCAGGAAGTCGTCGCTACCCAATTCAGCGCTTTGTGGCATAGTTGATGCGCTCGTCGGGCGGCGCGATCTCGGTGACGAGATCGCCGATCAGGGTCTTTTTCGGCAAGGGCGCGAGCGTGATCTCGCCGTCGCGCAAGCGGGTGGTGCAGGCATAGTCGACCTCGCCGTCGATCAGCATCATGCATTCCTTGCACGCATTGGCATTGATGCAGGAGAACCTGAACGCGAGCGTCGGATCGATATGGGCGCGGATATAGCGCAGTCCGTCCAGCAGGGTTTGGCCGTCGGCAAACGGCACGTCGAACCGCTCGACCTTGGGTGAAGCAGTCGGGGTGCCGCGTTGAATGAGCAGCGTCGCGATCATGCCGGAATATCCGCAAGTGGCTGCGCAGCGTGGCTGGAACGCTCAAGCCGCGCGTCGGCCGCGAGCGCGAGCCGGCCGTCGCGCAATTCTACGGTTTGGTTGAATTGCCAGCGCGGGTCGAGGCCGGGAAAATCCTCGCGCTGATGACTGCCGCGGCTCTCAAGCCGCGCGCGTGCGGCAAGGGTGACGCTGCGTGCCACCAGCACCATGTTGCGCAGGTCGAGCCAGTCGACCAGGACGGCGTCGAACGGCGCGCCCGACGCCATCGGATCGGTCCCGATGGCTCGCTCGATCCGGTCGATATCGGCCAGCGCTTCGTCGAGCTGGGTCTGGGTGCGGAACGGCCCGACTTTGTCCATCATGACGCCCTGCAGTTCGCCGATCAGCGCTGCGGGATTGGCTGTTACTGAGGGCGTGCGGCGGCGCAGTAAATCGAGCGTGGCTGCAGACGCGCTCGGTCGCCAGCGGTGTGAAGCCTTGGCCGCCGTGGCGGCGGCACTGCGCCCGGCCCGTGCGCCAAAGACCAAGGCCTCGGTGATCGCATTGCCGGATAGCCGATTGGCGCCATTGGCGCCGCCGACGGCTTCACCGCAGGCGAACAGATTGGGCACCGCGCTTTCGAACTGTGTGTCCACCTTGACGCCGCCCATGTGATAATGCGCGATCGGCGCGACCTCGATCGGGCGTTGCGTCAGATCGATGCCGTTTTTGGCCAGCGTATCGATCACCGGACCGAAGGCGCGGCGCAGTTCGGCCTCCGGAACGTGTTTGAAGCTCAAATAGGCGCCGCCCGCCGGGCTGCCGCGTCCGGCTTCAACCTCTTTCATGATGGCATAGGTCGCAAGATCGCGGGTCAGGACATAGGTGCCGTCATTGCGGCCGCCTTCATGGCGTCCATCTTCGGCGGCGTAACGCTGTTCGAATTCCCGCATCTGGCCGTTGAGCAGGATGCCGCCGAGCTTGTAGCGGAACGGATCCCACATGATCGGATCGAGTCCGACCAGGCGCGGCGCCAAATGGCCGATCGGAAAGAACTGGACGAATTCCATGTCGATCAATGGCGCGCCGGCACGCAGCGCCAGCGCGTAGCCGTCGCCGGCCATGTTGAGGGACGCGCTATTGCGCCGGTAGAGACGGGTCAGGCCGCCGGTGGCAATCACCACGGCTTTGGCCGCTAAAATCACCGGCTCGCCGGTCTCCATATGGATCGCGGTTGCGCCACACGCGACGCCATCCTCGACCGCGATGTCGACGATGCACAGATCGCCGATGCGGCGGATGGTCGAGGCATTTTGCACGTGCCGTCGCAGCGTCTTCGACACGGCAGGGCCGGTATTGAGAAAGTCGACATAAACGCAACGCGGCCGGTCGTGGCCCGGCGCATGGGCTTGTTCGATATGGCCGTCCTCCCGCGCCCAGCCGACTTTCCAAGCGTCCATCTCGAGGATTCGTGCCGGCGCGTCCTCGCACAGAATGGCCGACAGACTCTCGTTGCACAGGCCGTGACCGGCGGTGAGCGTGTCGGCGAGGTGGCGTTCCCAATGGTCGGGAGTTTGCGCGCCGATGGCGGCTGCCACCGTCATCATGGCCATCACGGTCGCGCCACCGCGGCCGATCAGGCTGCGGTCGGCGAGGATCACCGACGCGCCGCTTTTGGCCGCTTCGATTGCCGCATACATCCCGGCGCCGCCGGCTCCGACAATCAGAACGTCGGTCTCAAACTTGATCACGTTTCTCGCTCGGTGTCCGCTATCGCGAAAGCGCTGATCTCGCAACGCAGTGTTTCGCACACATCCAGACAGCGTGGAAGTCTGGCACGGCATGGGAGGCAAAGCGGTTTCGCCTTGTCTCAGGCCGCCAGATAATTGGCCGAGCGGTCGCGCCGCGGCGCCGGCCCGCGCCAAAGTACCCCGGTTAGACAATCGACTCAGCGATGCGCGGCGCTGCGTCGGCGCTGCTTTGCGCGGCGTCGTCGTCACGATCGTGTGGCGCCGCCGCAGCCGGCAATTGCAGCACGGTCGCGGTCTGGCCGGGGATAAGCCGCGTCACCATCACGATCTGGCCGCCCGGAAATTCGAGCGCGTCATGATGGACATGCGGATCGTGGATGTTGATTTGGCGGAACCGGGCCACGCGGTGCTCGACGCGGGCGCGGCCGAACATGCTGAAGGCCCGGTCGAACTGCACGGCGCCATCGAACGCGATCTCGGTGCCGGGAAGGAGGCAGACCGCCACGTCAGGCTGCCCGATCTCGGTAAAGCCGCGGCTGATCGAGGCGACGAAATCGGTGGAGACAAGTTTATCGGCGACCTTCGCGGGCCGCGACGCGACGAGATGCAAGCTGTAATCGCACATGGGGTTACGCTCCATTAGGGTTACGCGCCATTGAGCCGTCGACACGGCTCTTCTTTCGTCAAAACCCGGCCATTGATGAAATGTTCCTGGCGGCCCTTCGCGACTGCGGCATGCAATGATTCGCCGCCGCAAATATCGCAATCGCGCCATGCAAAATCGTTCTCGCGACGCCCATGCGCCCGAGCTATGCCGTCATTGC
>PLTE01000318.1:0-17869 GCA_003164375.1 Hyphomicrobiales bacterium
GCCTCCCTTCTTTTGTTGGGGGAGGCACAAGGGAATGGCTTGCTGCGGCAAAACTCGGATGCAAGCGCATCGCGAGAACGAAGTCGTACGTTCCCCTCGCCCCGCACGCGTGGAGTGCGACGCATCGCCGGAAGGTTAGCGCTCCTTCGCGGCGCTAGCGCGGGCCGGGATGAAGCGCATCATGCGAAACGGCCGCTCGACGTTTTATCGTCCGGCGTGCCAGAAGTGAATTTCACCTCGCCGCAATGCCGGGAGAAATGGCCATGAGCGCTGAAATGAGCACAGAAACCATCATCGTCGAAACCCGCGGCCGGGTCGGATTGATCCGGCTCAATCGGCCGCAGGCGCTCAATGCGCTCAACAGCGTGCTGATGCGCGAATTGGCTCAGGCGGTCGATAGCTTTGAGACTGACGGTAATATCGGATGCATCGTCATCACCGGATCGGACAAGGCTTTCGCGGCCGGCGCCGACATCAAGGAGATGGCGGACAAAGAATTCACCGAAGCCTTCCTCGGCGATTTCGCGGCGGACTGGCATCGCGTCGCCGAAGCGCGCAAGCCGATCATCGCCGCGGTCTCAGGTTTCGCGCTCGGCGGCGGCTGCGAACTCGCTTTGCAATGCGATCTGATCATTGCCGCCGACAATGCCAAATTCGGCCAGCCGGAGATCAAGCTCGGCATCATCCCCGGCATCGGCGGCACGCAGCGGCTGACGCGTGCGGTCGGCAAGGCGAAAGCCATGGACCTCATTCTCACCGGCCGCATGATGGACGCGCAGGAGGCCGAACGCTCCGGTGTCGTCGCCCGCGTCGTGCCGCTCGCTAGTCTTCTCGACGAAGCACTGAAAGTCGCGGCGACCATCGCCGCGATGTCGCTGCCGTCGGTGCTGGCGGCCAAAGAGGCGGTCAACCGCGCGTTCGAGACCACGCTTGCCGAGGGCGTGCGCTTCGAGCGGCGGGTGTTTCATTCGCTGTTCGCGACCGCCGACCAGAAGGAAGGCATGGCGGCCTTCATCCAGAAGCGGCCGGCTAAATTTGAAAACAAGTGAGAGACAGTTATCGTCATTTCCGCACGCAGATCAGCCGCACCACAGAACGCTCGAACGCGCCAGGATCGGCGGCATTGCCGGCAGCAAGCGCGACACCATCGTTGTGGAGACCATGGGCGTCGAGAAACGCCCGCACGGTCGCGGCCGGCACCAGCGCGGCCTGCGGCGTGACCGACCCGGCGCTGGCGACGAGTGGCGATTGCAGCGCGACGATGCCGGCAAACCGGCCTTGAGCGTCGATCGCCGCTGCACCGCCAAAGCCGGGTGGCGCGGGCGTCATGGTTTGAGCGGTCAGCCGCGCGGGCGCTTCGGTCACCGCGCCATCGCCGGCCTGGGCCAGCGGATCGGCGATGCCGAACAGCGTCAGGTCGCTGCCGGACGCGGCATCGCCGCCAAGCGGTGCGGCAACCAGATCGCGGGCGCCGTACAGCCGCAGCAGCGTGAGATTGTCTGTCCGGTCGGTGGCGATAGGGTCGGCATGACCGAAACCCGGAACTGTGATGGATTGGCATTCGTCCGTCATATCGGCGGCGGCGATGAGGTCGCCGCCGCTCGTGACGACGACCGCGCTGCCATATTCGACACCGCGTTTGCGTCCGGCCGGCACAGCGGTATTCGGGTCGGGGAAGCCGACAAACGTATCCGACACCGCGACCGCGACGGCGGCCATGGTGCCTTCGGTGGCCTGATCGTAGAGGATGGTGACGCCGCGCACTTCGCTGCCGCGCGACTGCGCGCGGACGATGAATTTCTTCAGGTGCTGTTCGCCGACGATGACGAAGGAATCCGGATTGAGCGCGCTGGAGTGAACGCCGCGCTGCGAGGTCTTCTTCTCCTGCTCGAACAAGGCCGGCAGCGACGCTTCGTGCAGGCGGAAGGTTTCGATCTGGATCTGGCCCTGCGCCGAGGTCCAGCGGCTGCCGGTGCGCGCAGGCCCGGTGTGCGGCACAAGCTTTTCCGGCACACCGACGCGCGCGCCGGTGGCACTATCGTCGATCAGCCGCCAGCCGACGGCGGCTTGGCGCGATTTGGCGGCGTCCGCGAGCAGCGCGCGCTCCTGATCGCTGAGCACCCCGGTGTCCTTGCCGTTGTTGCGTCTTTGGAACGCTTTGAGGGAGTCGAGCATGTGACCGTCGAACTCCTCGGCGCTCAGCCCTGCGAAACTGCCGAGCCAGACCAGATCGCCTTCGATGGCGAGCCGCGCCGCCTCGGGGATTGCAGCGAGGGCCCCAGGCAATGCGGCGTGACTGCTTTTACTGGAAGCGGTGTTTTTGCTTGCAACGGCTTTGCGCGGCGCCGCGCTCGGCGTGGCGGCATTCGACTGTTGCGCCAATGCCGGCGTGATCACCAGCAGGCCCAATGTAAGGAGGCCTATGGTAACTCGACCAATGGCAAGGCGCGCAATCTTGGCGTTCATTCCGGCCCCCGAAACGGACAAGCCTAGCCGAACGACCGGTCGACTCCAATCTTCGACGGCTTTCACCGTAGCAGTCGCCGGACGCGCCGTTGCGACCTATATTAGCGGCATGCTGAGTACCGAACCGAGTGCCGAAGAACTTGAGCGCTATGCGCGCCACATCGTGCTGCGCGAGGTGGGCGGGCCGGGCCAGGCCGCGCTTCGCCGTGCGCGCGTGCTGGTGGTCGGCGCCGGCGGTCTCGGCGCGCCGGTGCTGCTCTATCTCGCCGCCGCCGGCGTCGGCACGCTCGGCGTGGTCGACGACGACGTCGTGGCGCTATCGAACCTGCAGCGGCAAGTGATCCACGCGACGCCCGACATCGGCGCTGCGAAAACCGACAGCGCAGCGGCAACCATCGGTCGGCTCAATCCCCACGTCGCGGTGGAGCGGCACAATGTGCGGCTGACGGCGAAAAATGCGCTCGATCTCATCGGCAATTATGACATCGTCGCCGACGGGTCCGATAATTTCGCCACGCGCTATCTCGTCTCGGACGCCTGCTATTTTGCCAAGAAGCCGCTGGTGACCGCGGCCCTCGGCAGTTTCGACGCCACGCTGACCACGATCCGGGCGCACGAGCGCTCAGCCGACGACAAGCCGAATCCGAGCTATCGCTGTCTATTTCCCGACCCCCCGCCACCGGGCAGCGTGCCGGCTTGCGCCGAGGCTGGCGTGCTGGGCGCCTTGGCAGGCGTGATCGGCTCCATGATGGCGCTGGAAATAATCCGCGAGATCGTCGGCTTCGGCGAAAACCTGGTCGGCCGCTTGGTCATGGTCGACGCCCGCGCCATGCGCTTCGAGACGTTCCGCTATGCGTGGGACCCGGAAAATCCGTTGTCGGGCGAGCAGGCGACGATCCGTGATCTGTCGGTGCATGCGTAACATCGTCATTGCGAGGAGCGTAGCGACGAAGCAGTCCAGACTCGGAGCGAGCGGCGCTGGATTGCTTCGCTGCCGCTCGCAATGACGTCGAAATCTATTTGCTCCACGTCGCCATAATGGTCGAGCCCTTCATGATCGACCATTTGTTGTCACCGGCGCCGACAACGGTGAAGCAATTGGCTTTGGCGCCGCTCCAGGTGGTGCAGAAGCCGTCCTTGGAGAGCTGCCAAGTGCCTGTGCCCTTGGCGCCGCCGCCGCCGGCCGGTTCGCGCTTCATCTTGCCATCGGCCGAAAACGTCATCTTGAATTTGACGTTGGACGTCGTTGCGGCGGTAAACGGTTGGGCGTTGAAGAAGGTCGCCTGAATTTCGTTGGGCGCTAACTTTCCTATCGGCGCGGCGACCACGGACGTGAGGCACAGCGACGTGGTGAAAAGCACGATCGAGGCTGTAGCCGTGACGACGCTCGCACTATGAGCACGCATCGCACCCCCCAAAAGCGCGTGATTCGCGGCAACCATGATAGATCAGCGGGCCTGCCGATGATACACGCTGTTCGGCCGCATGTCGGTGGCGGACGCCACGCGGTTCGTCATGTTGAAGAAGCCCGTGACCGCGGCGATATCCCAGATATCGCGATCGCTGAATCCGGAGCGGCGCAATCGCGCGCGATCCTCCTCCTCGACCAGCCACGGCTCGGCGGTGAGTTTCACCGCGAAGTCCAGCATGGCGCGTTCCCGCTTCGACAGCCGCGCCGCGCGAAAGTTCATCGCCATCAATTCGCCGAGCGGCGGATCGGAGGACAACTGCCGCACGGCGGCGCCGTGGGCGACGAGGCAATAATAGCAGCGGTTGTGCGACGACACCGCGACCGCGATCATCTCGCGTTCGAGCTTGCTCAAGCCCGATGGCGCCAGCATCAGATCGTTGTACATGGCGACGAAGGCGGACAGCTTGGCCGCATCGAAGGCATAGGCTTTGAGCACGTTGGGCACGAAGCCCAGTTTTTCCTCGCATTTGGCGAAATAGGCAGCCATATCCGGCGCAAGCGTCTGCGGAGGTAGCTGCAACGCGATGACCGCGGTGTCGTCGTGCGCAGTCGCGCTGGCTCTCGCCTTATTTGTGGGATGGTTCGTCTTTTTGCGCTTGGCCATGGTGATCTCTGACGCTCAATATCCGTTCATACCGCCGTACCGGCGACAAAAAAAGGAATTATATCGCGGGTTCTGCTGCGCTGCCGCATAGAAGGTGGCGGTAGCGAATCTCCGCCCGAAGCGAGTAGGATCACCAGGAACCAAGTGAGAAGAGAAGATATAGAGGGGAGCATGAACATCCAGGACATTCCCCGACGCGGCGGCGATTACTCGAGCGTGGCGCTCATCGACGCCGCCACGGTCCTGTTGAACAAACGCAGGCCCGACATTCCCAACGATTTTCTGGTCAAGCTGTTCGGGCTGGCAGTACCGGAGGATATCGAGCGCTATACCGCCGACCAGTTGGCCGGCATCGCCGAGCAGTCGTGGTCGTTCCTCGCCGAGCGCCAGCCGGGCGCACCGAAGCTGCGTTGCGAGCCGACCGCCGTGCGGCCCGGCATAGCGGTGCTTGACATCCTCAACGACGACATGCCGTTCCTGGTCGATTCCGTCGTTGCCGAACTCAACCATCGCGGCCTCGACATCCGCTTGTTCGTCCATCCGGTGTTCGTCGTCGAACGCAACCTCGCCGGCAAGCTGGTCAACTTCAAGGGCGCGCGCACGGTCGGCGGCCAGCGCGAAAGCTTCATCCACCTTCACATAGAAGGCCTCGACGACGCGGCGGAGCGGGCCGAAATCCTCCGCGCGCTGGAGACGATCCTCGCCGAGGTACGCCTTGCCGTGCAGGATTGGCAGCCCATGCTGGCGCGGGTGCGCGACATCATCGCGGACCTACGGACCAATCCGCCGCCGCTCCCGGTCGATGAGATCGCCGAAGCGATCCAGTTCCTGGAATGGTTGGCGGACGATAATTTTACGCTGCTCGGTGCGCGCGATTATGTTTTCACCGAGGGCGAGGGTGCGCTCGATCCAATCTTCGAGACCGGCCTCGGCCTGCTGCGGTCGCGTGAAGTCCGGTTGTTACGGCGCTGGAACGAACCGCTCGTCATCACCCCGGAGATTCGTGCCTTCCTTAAGGAGCCGAAGCTGCTCATCGTCACGAAGTCGACGTTGCGCTCGCCGGTACACCGCCGCGTCGATCTCGACTATGTCGGAATCAAGCGCTTCGATCAGCACGGCGCGCTGGTCGGCGAATTTCGTTTTTGCGGCTTGTTCACCTCGACGGCCTATACGCGGCCGCCGCGCAGCATCCCCTATCTGCGGCGCAAACTCGACAGCATCACCCGCCGTGCCGGGTTCGATCCGAACAGTCACTCCGGCAAGGCGCTGTCCAATGTGCTCGAGAATTATCCGCGCGACGAATTGTTCCAGATCGACGAGGATACGCTCTATCAGTTCGCACTCGCCATTCTTCAGCTCGACGAACGACCGCGCGTGCGCGTGTTGCCGCGGCGCGACCGCTTCGACCGCTTCGTGTCGGTCCTCGCCTACATTCCGCGCGACCGCTACAGCGGCCAAATCCGGGCGGCGGTCGGCGACTATCTGGTCGCCGCGTTCAATGGACGCTTGAGCGCCTATCACCCGTTCTTCACGGAAGGGCCGCTGGTGCGCGTCCATTACATGATCGGACGCGCCCAGGGCGAAACGCCGAATCCGGATCGTGCCGCGCTCGACCGCGGAGTCGAAGCGATCGTGCGCAGCTGGACCGACGGCTTGCGCGAAGCACTCGCCGGCAGTCCTGATCCCCACCGCGAGCGGCTGTTGTTCGCGCGCTATCGCGATGCCTTCCCGATCGATTATTGCGAGGTCTATCCGCCGGCAATGGCGGTCGGCGACATTCGCGTCGTCGAGACGCTTACGCCAGAGCGTCCGCTCGGCGTCGACCTTTACCGCCAGGGCGGTGCGGAGCCGGCGCGCGCGGGACTGAAGGTTTTCAGCCGGAGCCGGCCGATCTCGCTCTCGGAACGCGTGCCGGTGCTGGAGAATATGGGCTTTCGTGTCGTCGACGAGCGCACCTACCATATCCGACCGCATAACGCGGCGGAGGTCTGGTTCCACGACATGGAACTCGAAACTGCGTCGGGCCAGCCGATCGAGCTTGCCGCGGTCGAGGAGCGGCTGGAGGCCTGCTTCCTTGTGGTGATGGGTAGAAGAGCGGAGAGCGACGGCTACAATGCGCTCGTGCTCGCGACCGGCCTGGGTTGGCGCGATGTCGCGCTGATCCGAACCATCTCGCGTTTCTTGCGTCAGATCCGCGTTGCCTATTCGCAAGACTATATGTGGGTAACGCTGCGCAAATATCCGAGCATCGCCGCGCAGATCGTGAGCTTGTTTCAGACCCGCTTCGATCCGCACTTGCGCGTGCCGCCGGATGAGCGCGCGGCGCGCGAGGCCGCAACCGTTGCGGAAATCGAAACCGCGCTGCAGGCAGTCGAAAGCCTGGACGAGGATCGTATCCTGCGTCACTTCGTCAACGCGGTCACCTCCGCAATCCGGACCAATTTTTATCAGCTTGGCGCCGATGGCTTCGCGAAAGAGCTGATCGCGATCAAGTTTGCCAGTCGCAAGGTCGACGCGATGCCATTGCCGCGGCCGCTTTACGAAATCTTTGTCTATTCACCGCGAGTCGAAGGCGTTCATCTGCGCTTCGGCAAAGTGGCCCGCGGCGGAATCCGCTGGTCCGACCGGCCGCAGGACTTTCGCACCGAAGTGCTCGGCCTGGTCAAGGCGCAGAACGTCAAGAATGCCGTGATCGTGCCGGTCGGCGCCAAGGGCGGTTTCGTGCCGAAATATCTGCCGAGCGGCGGTCCCCGTGAAGCGATCCAGGCCGAAGGCGTCGCCACCTATAAAATGTTCATTTCGACGCTGCTCGACATCACCGACAATATCGGTACCGGAACGACAGGCGTGATCGCACCGCCGGACGTGGTGCGGCACGACGGCGACGACCCTTATCTGGTGGTTGCCGCCGACAAGGGAACCGCGACGTTTTCCGACATCGCCAACGATCTCGCGCTCGCGCACGATTTCTGGCTCGGCGACGCCTTCGCCTCGGGCGGTTCGGCCGGATACGACCACAAAAAGATCGGCATCACCGCGCGCGGCGCCTGGGAATCGGTGAAACGTCATTTCCGTGAAATGGACGTCGATATCGCGGCCGTGCCGTTCACGGTGATCGGCATCGGTGACATGTCCGGCGACGTCTTTGGCAATGGGCTATTACGCGAGAAGACGACCAAGCTCGTTGCCGCCTTCGATCACCGCGATATTTTCATCGATCCCGATCCCAATCCGGAAAAGAGCTTCGCCGAGCGCAAGCGAATGTTCGATTTGCCGCGATCGAGCTGGCAGGATTTCGACAAGACGGTCCTCTCCAAAGGCGGCGGCATCTACCCGCGCAAGGCCAAGGACGTCCAGCTCTCGCCCGAGGCGCAGAAACTATTCGGCGTCGGCGAACACGTCACCCCGCAGGATCTCATCCGCGCCATCCTCAAAGCGCCGGTCGATCTCATCTTCTTCGGCGGCATCGGCACCTATGTCCGCGCCGCCGACGAAACCGACGAAGCAGTCGGCGATCGCGCCAATGACGCCATCCGCGCCGCGGCCAAAGACTTGCGCTGCAAGGTCATCGGCGAAGGCGCCAATCTCGGCATGACCCAGCGCGGCCGCATCGAAGCGGCATTCCACGGCATCAAGCTCAATACCGACGCGATCGACAATTCCGCCGGCGTGAACACCTCCGATATGGAGGTCAATATCAAGATCGCGCTCTCTATCCCGGTGCGCGACGGGCGGTTGGCAAACGACGCGCGCAACGCGCTTTTGGCCGAGATGACCACCGAGGTCGCGGACCTCGTGCTGCGCAACAATTATTTGCAGACGCTGGCGCTATCGCTCGCCGAGCGGCGCGGCATGGAGGATTTTGGCTTCCTGCAGCGTCTGATCCAGACGCTGGAAGCGCGGGGCTTGCTCGACCGCGCGGTTGAATATCTGGCCGACGACATGCAGCTCGCCGAGCGCCGCCGCCGATCGGAGCCGTTCACCCGGCCGGAGCTTTCGGTGCTGCTCGCCTACGCCAAGCTGACGCTTTACGACGACCTTCTCGAAAGCGCTGTACCCGACGACCCTTATCTCGCGCGCGAGTTGGTGCGCTATTTCCCGCAAGCGATCGCCGAGCGTTACCCCGATGCGCTCGCCCACCATCGCCTGCGCCGCGAAATCATCGCCACCCATCTCGCGAATTCGATGATCAATCGCGGCGGCCCATCGCTGATGGTGCGCATCGCCGATCAAACCGGGGCTTTGCCGACTGCGATCGCCTCCGCCTTCGCGGCAGTGCGCGACAGCTATGGCATGACCGCGCTGAATACCGCGATTGACGGTCTCGACAACAAGATCCCCGGCAAGCTCCAGCTCGAGCTCTATGCGACGGTGCAGGATCTCCTGCTCGACCGCATCATTTGGTTCCTGCGCAATGTCGATCTGTCGAAGGGCCTTGCCGATGTGGTGACGCATTATCACGACGGCATTGCCGCCGTGGCCGGTGCGCTCGACGGTGCGCCGGCGCCGGACGGCCGCAATGCTCGCGCGACCCGCCGGGACGAACTCGTTCAGGCCGGAGTGCCCGACCTTCTCGCCGGCCGCATCGCCGACCTTCGTACGCTCACGGCGGCGCCCGACATCGTGTCGGTCGCCGACCGCACCGGCAAGCCGGTCAGCGAGGTCGCGGCGACCTACTTTGCCGCCAGCGCCTTCTTTCGGGTCGATCGCATCGCCGCGGCCGCAAGCACCATTCCGATCGCCGACTATTTCGATCGGCTGGCGCTCGATCGTGCGCGGGACTCGATCGGCGATGCCGAGCGGCGGCTTGCCGCCGCTATGGTCGGTAACGGCGCGGTCGGTGCGGGCGCGGTCGAGGCCTGGGTTGCGCCGCGCCACAGCGAGGTCGAGCGTATTCGCATGGCGATCCACGAGATCGCCAATTCCGGTCTGACGCTGTCGAAGCTTTCCGTGGCCGCGAGCCTGCTCGGCGACTTGGTCAAGAACTGATTTCGCTTTCGCGGACCGCGCGTTACGCAAAAAAAAGAACCCCAAGCAGCTTACGCGCTTGGGGCCCTTCAAGTTGTTGCCTCAACTCAGGCTTATCTGGCCGGACGACGGTGTCGGGGGGGATGGGGGAGCCGCCCGGTCGGCCTTGATGACCGGGAAATAGGGGCGCAATCCGCCGATGCAATGCAGATCACGCTTTAGTGTTGTTGCCTTGCGTCAAAAACGCGCGGCCATGCGAGCAACCATGCAGTGCAACAATGCAGCTCCTTGTATTCCGCATGGCCGTTGTGGCGGCAATGCTTCTGCGATCTCCCGTGTCTATCGAGCCAACGTCGCACAGCCGTCACAGATCGCGACGGAGACAAATCTTTCCAGCCAATGCTGCAGTGCGATTTTCTCGGGCGCGGCGGTGTTGGGGGAATCCCTTCCATAGGTGGAACAAAACTGGCTGGGACGGCTTGCGAACCTTAGGCTAAGGTCGACAGTCGGTAAGAAGCCTGGAGTTTTGGAATTGCCCGGCCTCATGCTGCCTCCGTGCCATAGCATCGCTTCGGCCGGACTTGGTAGCGCCGCCGGATCGCAGGCGGAACCAAAGGCTGAGAAAAACGCAGAATGAGCGTGCTCGATTCTTTGCATCCGCTCTATTCGCTGACCGGCCTCGCCGTTGGCCTGTTGGTCGGACTGACCGGCGTTGGCGGTGGCTCGCTGATGACGCCGCTTCTTATTTTGCTGTTCGGCATTCATCCGGCGACGGCTGTGGGCACGGACCTGCTCTATGCCGCGGTGACCAAGACCGCCGGCAGCGCAGTACACGGCCTCAACCGAACCATCGATTGGCAGGTGGTGCGGCGATTAGCGACCGGCAGCGTGCCGATGACCGTCGTCACCATCGTCGTGTTAAGCTACGTCGGCATCAGTAGTCCCGCGGCGCGCAATTTGATCACGGTGGTGCTGACCGTCGCGTTGTTCATCACCGCCGCAACTTTGATCTTTCGCGAAAAAATCGTCGCGCATTATTCCGTGCGGCTTGGCGCACTACAGCCGAAGCAGATCGCCACTCTCACGATAGCGGTCGGCGGCGTTCTCGGCGCTCTGGTGTCGATCACGTCGGTCGGCGCCGGAGCGATCGGCGTCACGGCGCTGATCTTGCTCTACCCGAAGCTGCCGACCGCGCGAATCGTGGGCTCCGATATCGCGCATGCCGTTCCGCTCACGCTCGCAGCCGGGATCGGCCATTGGCTCCTCGGTTCGATCAATCCCGAAGTCTTGCTTTCGTTGCTGGTGGGCTCTGTACCGGGGATATTGATCGGCAGCTATGCCGCCGTGCGCATTCCCGAAACGGCGCTGCGGCTGCTACTGGCCGGCACCCTGATCGTGGTGGCGACGAAACTGTCGCTCGACATCCAATGGGCTCCTTCGAGCAGCGGTTCCGTCACGGCAACCACCTCGCATTGACCTCTCGGCCGCCGTCCGACAAGCCGTAGCGATGCAATTCCGCGCCATGCACGTCGAGCCAGATCTTGGCGCGTTCGTGATCCGGGCACAGCCGCTGCACGACGCGCCAGAACTTCGCGGAGTGATTCATCTCGACGAGATGCGCCACTTCGTGCGCGGCGAGGTATTCGAGCACGTGGCACGGCGCCAGGATGAGTCGCCAGGAAAACGACAGCACTCCGGTGGTCGAACACGAACCCCAACGGCTCGATTGATCGCGCACAACGACCCGCCGGGCGGCAAGGCCGAGCTCGCGCGCGAAGCGCAGGCTCGCGGCTTCAAGATCGCGCCTGGCTTCGCGACGCAAAAAATCGCCGATGCGCCGGTCGATGTGCGGAGCTTGCCCGGCCACGCATAGCAAGGGCTCGCCGCCGGCGTCGGTTTCGGTCCAAACCGTGCCGCGCGCATCGCGGCGATGCGCGATGCGATGCGGGATGCCGCGCAGCGGCAGCATCAGGCCATGAGCAAAGGGCGCGGCTTCCGGCAATCGCCCAAGCCGCGCGGCGATCCAGCCGCCGTGCTTGCGCGCGAACTCGCACGCCTCCTTCACCGTGCCGCGCGGCGGGATGGTGAGGATGACTTCGCGCGTCGCCGCTTGGATGCGTAGCGTGTAGCGGCGCGCCTGACGATGCCGGCGCAGGCGCACCGGATACACCGAACCGTCGAACGTGATCTCGATCGTTTGAGGCTCGCTCGGGCGGCGATAGAGCAACGCATGCTGCGGCATGGCGGAGCACCCCGAATCTATCTCGTGGGCGAATAATGCCACATCCGATACGCTAGTGGCGAGATGAGACCGATTTGTGTTCGGTAACGGGTCGCAGCGCGATGCCGCGAGCGTCGCAACGCTTACGCGGTCTGCAACGCGGCGCCGTTGCCCGCGCGTTTGGTGCCGACACTGCTGCGCACGGCACGGCTGGACTGGCTCATCGACAGTATGAAATCGGAAATGCGCGGCACGATCTCCGAACGAAAGCGCGAGCCGTTGAACACGCCGTAATGTCCGACGCCGAGCTGCAAATAATGCGCTTGGCGGCCCGGCGGAATATTGCTGCACAGGCGATGCGCCGCCTCGGTCTGGCCGACACCGGAAATATCGTCGTGCTCGCCCTCGATGGTAAGGAGAGCGACGCGCTTGATCCGACTCGGATCGACGGGCCGGCCGCGATGGGTCATCTCGCCCTTCGGTAGCGCTTGGCGCACGAAAACGGTGTCGACGGTTTGCAAATAGAATTCAGCCGAGAGGTCCATCACGGCGAGGTATTCGTCGTAGAACTCCTTGTGCTTGGACGCCGAGTCGCCGTCGCCGCGCACCAGATGGAGGAACAATTGCTTGTGCGCCTCGATATGCCGGTCGAGATTCATGCTGACGAAACCGTTGAGCTGCAGAAAGCCCGGATAGACGTCGCGCATGAAGCCGGGGTTCGGAAATGGCACCTTGGTGATGACGTGGGTGCGAAACCAGTCGATGCCGCGCTTTTCGGCAAGCTTGTTCACCGCGGTCGGATTGCTGCGCGTGTCGATCGGCCCGCCCATCAAGGTCATGGAAATCGGCACATACGGGTCGTCGTCCGCTTCCATGATGGCAACCGCGGCGAGGACCGGGACTGATGGCTGACACACCGCGACGACGTGGGTGTCGCCGCCGAGCGCATGCAGAATCGAGATCACGTAGTCGACGTAATCGTCGAGATCGAAGCTTCCCTCCGTCAGCGGGACCATGCGCGCATCGACCCAATCGGTGATGTACACGTCGTGATTGGGCAGAAACGCTTCGACGGTGCCGCGCAACAGCGTCGCATGATGGCCCGACATGGGCGCGACGATGAGCAGCCGAGGCTGCGGACGTTTCGGTTGGTGTTCGAACACACGCTCGAAATGAGTGAGCTTGCAGAACGGTCGTTCCCAGACGCTCGAAATACGCACCGGCACGCGCTCACCGCCGACCAGCGTCGATGAAATCTGCCATTCCGGCCGGCCATAGCGGCGCGTCGAGCGCTCAAACAGTTCGGCGGCTGCGGCGACGGACTTTCCGAAGGTGGTAAAGGACAGCGGATTGATCGGATTCTTGAAGTACAGCCGCGTCGCGTCGGCCCAGGCGCGAGACGGATTGAGCGCCGCTTGGCTCATCTCGTAGAACCAATAGAGCGGGGTCGATAGTAACAGTCCGTTGTCGACGGGAAGCGAAGGCGCCCCGCCAAACTCTCCGATGGCCATTGATGAACCTTGCCCGGCTTGCTGCAGTGCAGCATTGTGACGATGGAATGTCATATCGTCAATATATAGGGAAGTTTTTCGCTATTCGTTACGCATAGGCATTCGTCACATCTAAGGGTCAACGCTTTACTGCTATTCGCGCTGCACATAGCGTCCATATGCGCCCCCCGGGAGTAGCGCTACTCACCGGTCTGCAGCAGCGAGCCATGGCGGCGCGCGCTCTGCAAAAGCTTGACAAAGGCGAACAGGCCGCCGGCGAACAGCACCGCGTTAAGCGCCAGCGCCTCCAGCATCAGATCGGGGCGAAAAGCCTTCTGGATCAAAAGGGCGCGCATGCCTTCGAACACATAGGTCGGCGGCAACAGCCAGGCCACAGGTTGCAGCCAGACCGGCAACGTCGTTACCGGGTAGTAAACGCAGGTCAGCGGCATGAACAGGAACATGATCGACCAGGCCAAGTTCTCGGCGCCCATGCCGTTGCGCAAAATCAGGCCGGAGACAAAAATGCCGATCGCCCAACTGGTCAGCATGAGGTTGCAAAAGAATGCGACCAGCGCGAACCCCAGTCCGTAGAGATTGAAGCCGAAGAACGCGATGGCCAGAATGGTGACCGGGATGGCGCCAATCGCCAACCGCACCAAGCTCATCACCATCAACGCCGCGATGAACTCCAGCGGACGCAGCGGACTCATCATCAGGTTGCCGATATTGCGCGACCACATCTCCTCGAGAAACGAGATCGAAAAGCCGAGCTGGCCGCGGAACAGGATGTCCCAGAGCAGCACGGCGCCGATAAACGTGCCGCCCGCGCGGGCGAAGAAACCGGCGTTGGATGAAATGTAGTATTGCAGAAAACCCCATGTGACCATTTGCACCGTCGGCCAATAGACGAGGTCGAGCAGCCTCGGCCAGGACGAGCGCAGCAAGTACCAGTAGCGCAGCATCATCGCGGCGATGCGGCGCGGCGAACCCGCCGTGCGCTCTGTCATTTCGCGGCCGGTCATTTCGCGGTCAATCATTGCGCCGCCTCGCGGGGGATACCATCGCCGCGCGCGACGTCGAGAAAAACTTCTTCCAGCGTGAGCCGGCTGTAGCGCGCCAACAGCTTGGCTGGCGTATCGTCGTCCTCGATGCGACCGCGCTTCATGATGATGACGCGTTCGCACAGCCGTTCGACCTCGGCCATGTTATGCGAGGCGAGCAGCACCGTGGCATTGCGTTCGTAGCAATAGCGTTCGAGATGTCCGCGTACCCAATCGGCGGTGTCGGGATCGAGCGACGCGGTCGGTTCGTCGAGCAAAAGCACATCCGGGTTGTTGATCAGCGCCTTGGCAAGCGAGACCCGCGTCTTCTGGCCGGCCGAAAGGCGACCGGTCGGGCGATCAAGCAGATCGGTAAGGTCGAGATCCGCGGCCAGTTTTGCGATGCGATGTCCGAGATCGGGCACGCTATAGAGCATGCCGAACACGGTCAGGTTCTGCCGGATCGTCAGCCGCATCGGCACTTCGACATAAGGGCTTTCAAAATTCATGCGGTGCAGGACGCGATAACGCTGCCCCGGCATTTCGGCGCCAAGCACGCTCACGCGGCCGGACGTCGGCATCACCAGCCCCATGATGGTAGCGATGGTCGTAGTCTTGCCGGCGCCGTTGCCACCCAAGAGCCCGGTCACCGAGCCGGGCTTAAGCGTGAACGAAATGCCGTCGACCGCCGGGACGGTCTTATAGATCTTGACGAGGCGGTCGACTTCTATGGGAGGGGCGGCCGGCATCGCGCACATGTGGCGCGCTCGCGCGCCGGAAGCAAGAGGACGTCGTGAGCAAGACAGCATAAGCCGCCGCCCGACCGATATCTAGCGCCCGCCCGGCGAAGATGGCACAACAGCCAAAAAGGGGAGGTCACATGAGTACCATCACGCTTGCGCAGGCTGAGCGGATTATCAATGCCGCGATCGAACGCGGCGCCGCTCTGAATTGCCGACCACTGAGCGTCATCGTGGTCGAGCCGGGATGCAAGGTGAAGGCATTCAAGAAAGAGGACGGCTCGTCCATGATCCGCTTCGAAATGGCTTACGGCAAAGCCTACGCCGCATTGTCGCTCGGGCGCAGCTCGAAGCTGGTGCGCGAGCGGGCGCAGGAGCGGCCGATTTTCATGCGCTACCTCATTGCGGCGAGCGGCGAGCAGATTTTCCCCGAAGGCGGCGGCATGCTGATCCGTGACGACAACGGTGATGTCATCGGCGCGGTTGGCGTCACCGGCGATACCGAGGACCGCGACGAGCAATTGGCCATCCACGGCATCCACGCCGCGGGGCTCAAGACCGACGAGGATTGCGCCAGCATGGGCAGGAAGATCGGTTTGATCAAGAAGAACCCGTGACCGGTCTGCGGGGACGAGCGGCCGGAACTCTTTACTTACCGGCGTCGTCCGCTGGCCGCTGATTATCGGCACGCAGTGCGTCGGGGTGCGGCATGGCGATGACGTTGTAGCCGGAATCGACAAAATGGATTTCGCCGGTCACTCCGGTCGACAGATCGGACAGCAGATAAAGCCCCGCGCCGCCGAGCTCGTCGAGCGTCACGCCGCGATGCAACGGCGAATGCCGCTGCTGGAATGCGAACATCGCCCTGGCGTCGCCGATGCCGGCACCGGCGAGCGTGCGGATCGGCCCCGATGAGATGGCGTTGATGCGGATCGCGCTTGGACCGAAATCCACAGCGAGATAGCGCACTGACGCTTCCAGCGCCGCCTTGGCGGGGCCCATGGCGTTATAATTCGGCATGGCGCGCTCGCCGCCGTTATAGGTTAGCGTGAGCATGGCGCCGCCGTTCGGCATCAGCACCGCCGCCCGCTTCGCCGCCTCGGTAAAGGCGAAACACGAAATCAGCATAGTGCGGAGAAAGTTCTCGCGCGTGGTATCGGCAAATCGGCCGGTCAGCTGCGTCTTGTCGGAGAAGGCAACGGCGTGGACCAGAAAATCGAGCGTTCCCCATGTCCGCCCTATTTCGGCAAAGATTTTATCGACCGAGGCGATGTCCTCGACGTCGCATGGCAGCACCAGATCGGCGCCGACCGATTCCGCCAGAGGTTTGACGCGTTTGCCGAGCGCGTCGCCCTGAAACGTGAAAGCGAGCTTGGCGCCATGCGCGGCGAGCGTTTTGGCGATGCCCCACGCGATCGAGTGATCGTTGGCGACCCCCATGATCAGGCCGCGCTTGCCCTGCATCAGCCCGGTCATCGGTCAGGCATCCGGGTGCTTGAAGACGACGGAGGCATTGGTGCCGCCGAAACCGAAGGAGTTGGACAGCACGCAGCCGAGCGTCACGCCGTCCTTGCGCTCGCGCACGATCGGCATGTCGGCGAACGCCGGGTCGAGCGTCTCGATATTGGCGCTTTCGCAGATAAAACCCGAATTCATCATCAGCAGCGAATAGATCGCCTCCTGCGCGCCGGCCGCGCCTAGCGAATGGCCGGTGAGCGACTTGGTTGCCGAGATCGGCGGACATTTGGCTCCGAACACTTCGCGGATTGCTTCGATTTCCTTGAGGTCGCCGATCGGCGTCGAGGTAGCGTGCGGATTGATGTAGTCGACGTCGGGCTTGACCGTCGCCAGCGCCATCTTCATGCAGCGCATGGCGCCCTCGCCCGACGGCGCCACCATGTCGGCGCCGTCCGAGGTTGCGCCGTAACCGGCGACCTCGGCATAGATTTTGGCGCCGCGCGCCTTGGCGTGATCGAGCTCTTCGAGCACCAGCACGCCGGCGCCGCCGGCAATGACGAAGCCGTCGCGATTGACATCGTAGGCGCGCGAGGCTTTTTCGGGCGTCTGATTGAAACTCGACGACATCGCGCCCATCGCGTCGAACAGGACGGAGAGCGTCCAGTCGAGCTCCTCACAGCCGCCGGCAAAAATCATGTCCTGCTTGCCGACCTGTATGGTTTCATAGGCATTACCGATGCAATGGTTCGAGGTCGCGCAAGCCGAAGAGATGGAATAATTGACGCCCTTGATCTTGAACCAGGTGGCCAGCGTCGCCGACGCGGTCGACGACATCGCTTTCGGCACCGCGAATGGGCCGACGCGCTTCGGCCCCTTGCTGCGCGTGATGTCAGCGCTCTCGACGATGGTCCGCGTCGAAGGTCCGCCTGAGCCCATGATGATGCCGGTGCGCTCGTTCGAAACGTCGATCTCGTCGAGACCGGCGTCGCGGATCGCCTGTTCCATGGCGACGTGGTTCCAAGCGGCGCCGCCGCCGAGAAAACGCATGGCGCGGCGGTCGATCGCTTCGCTGGGATCGAGCGTGGGCGCGCCGTGCACCTGACAGCGGAAGCCGAGCTCGGCATATTTGTCGGCGCGCACGATGCCCGATTTCGCTTCGCGCAGCGACGCCACCACCTCCTGCGTGTTGTTGCCGATGGACGAGACGATGCCCATCCCGGTGACGACCACACGTTTCATGTATTGCCTCGTCCGCCTTCAGCCCGCGACCCGCGGATGAATGAGCGCTCTAGGCGCCGGTCGGCTGTGGCTCCGCGTCGCGGAACAGGCCGACCTTGAGATCGAGCGCACGATAAATCACGGAGCCGTCCGCCGACAGCCAGCCGTCGGCGATGCCGAGGACGAGCTT
>PLTE01000318.1:17944-25142 GCA_003164375.1 Hyphomicrobiales bacterium
CAGCCCGGCATGACCGGATCGCCCTTAAAGTGGCAAGGAAAGAACCAAAGATCCGGCTTGAGATCGAGCACTGCGCGCACCAGGCCCTTGCCGTATTCACCGCCCACTTCCGCGATTTCGGAGATGCGGTCGAACATCAGCATCGGCGGTAGCGGCAATTGCGGACCCTCGGCGAATAGCTCGCCGCGCCCACAGGCCAAAAGATCCTCATACTCGAAGTTCGAACGGCGTTCTTGCATGCGCATTTTGCTCCGCCGCTTCCGGCTGACTGTGGAATCCCTAACATATTGGGAGAATGCGGCAAAGCCGCTCCCCCGAGGCACGCCGCTTGCGCGGTGGGAAACTTAAGCCCCGCGGCCTCATCGCGGGGAGTTGCAGCAGGCGCAAGGTGGCGTATAGTGATTTCACTTGCAACAATCCCTTATCGGCCAGCATGGGCCGGCGGTGTGGCTATGCCCGAATCGCGTCCGATCGTCCCGCGTCCAGCTCTTTCCGCCTGCCCGGTCGTTTCCGGGCCTAGAGGTCAAGCGATACCGCCGGCGTTTCAGTCCGGCCGCGGTGACCTCACCGGTTGCCCGTGGCATGACGTGAAGGCGAAGCTGCGCGATGTCGGCCTGCGCCCGACGCGCCAACGCATGGCGCTCGGGTGGATTCTGTTCGCTAAAGGCGACCGGCATGTGACCGCGGAAATGCTGTACGAGGAAGCCACTATCGCCAAGGTGCCGGTGTCGCTCGCCACCGTA
Source organism: Hyphomicrobiales bacterium (assembly GCA_003164375.1). GTDB lineage: Bacteria > Pseudomonadota > Alphaproteobacteria > Rhizobiales > Xanthobacteraceae > BOG-931. The sequence goes on from PLTE01000318.1 coordinate 18,688, forward strand.
TACAACACCCTGCACCAGTTCACGGAAGTTGGGTTATTGCGCCAGGTCGCCGTGGACGGCTCGAAAGCCTATTTCGACACCAATAATTCCGAGCACCATCACTTTTTCATCGAGGATCGAAACGATCTGATGGATATCCCCTCGAGCGACGTGATCGTCGGTAAAACGCCGGTTGCGCCCGAGGGCTACGAGATCGCCCGAATCGACGTCGTCGTGCGGCTGCGGCGTAAGGGCGCTTGAAAACGCGGCGAGTTTCGGCGTTTTTTTTAGCTTGAGTCAGCAGCGTTCGCGCGGCACCACCGCGTGCGCCGGCTTATTCAGCGGGCGGCCTTCATCGCGTACAGCAAGGTTGCCTACTCGATCTTCTCGTCGGGATAGACGCCCCACAATTCGTTCTGCTCGATCCAGCCGTCAAAGCCGTTGCCGGTAATTTGGCACCAAGCTCCGGTGCAGTGTTTGACCGTGCCGAGAACGCCAACTTGCAATTGTGCCGTTACGGCGCTCTGGCCGTCAGGCTGCACATGGAGCGGCGCCAAATCGGTTTTCAACTTCAATTGCACGGCTGCCATGCGCTTTCCCGAAAGCAACGAGTGGTAGACCCATCCTTCCGAGCCGTCGGAATCGCGGATGCGGCGCCAGTTCTCGAATTCCGCGGTGATTTCGACCGGCCAGCCGACGCGGGTATAGATCCAGGAGACGTCGTGGTCTTTGTCGGGACCGCCGCGCACGGTGACGCGATCCGCCTTGAGGCTCACGAAGCGTGGCACCGGCAGCCCGCTGGTCGAGGCATCGCTGCCCGCCCACGCAGTTCCGGCCGCCCAACCGAACGTGAGTAGGGCCGCGAGTGCGGCCCGGATTATCACCACCATCGCCCCGCCACGCCGCAGTATCATCGCGACATGCCCGTATTCTTGCCCGTACTCTTGCCCATCCGGTTGTCCAGTCCCGCTATCGATGCGGCAATGCGCCGGTGTCCCCGCGCACTTTGTGGGGAGCGCAGCCATCTGGTAGAGAGATTTAACCAACCGCCTCCCGGTTTAGTGTCGGCGAGCGGGGTTAAAGAGACCTGAACGGCCGGGCGCGGCAAAGGTGCGGAAAATGGCCATTGCCAACGGCCGAATTGCAGGCTGAATTATTGCAGTTCCTGTTCTAGGTCGGGTGTTCAGGCCGCTTGTTTTGGCCACTCGCACAAGAGGCAGCAAATGGCGACGGGCAAAAAGCCCCTGGTCGTGGTTACGCGCAGGCTGCCCGACAGCATCGAAATGCGCATGCGCGAACTGTTCGACGCGCGGCTGAATGCCGACGACACGCCGCTGAGCCAAGCCGAGCTCATCGAGGTCGTCAAGACCGCCGACGTCATCGTGCCGACGGTGACCGACCACATCGACAAAGCGGTGCTCAGCCATTCCGGCGAACGATTGAAGCTCATCGCCAATTTCGGCAACGGCGTCGATAATATCGACGTCGCCACCGCCGTGCAGCGCGGCATCACCGTCACCAATACGCCCGGTGTGCTCACCGAGGATACCGCCGATATGACCATGGCGCTGATCCTCGCGGTGCCGCGCCGCCTGACTGAAGGCGCGCAAGTGCTCACCGCCGACCGCGAATGGACCGGTTGGAGCCCCACCTGGATGCTCGGCCATCGCATCTGGGGCAAACGACTCGGCATCGTCGGCATGGGCCATATCGGCCAAGCGGTGGCGCGCCGGGCGCACGCCTTCGGCTTGAAAATCCATTACTACGATCGCCGCCGCGTCGCGGAGGAGATCGAGGAAGAGCTGCACGCGACTTATTGGGAGAGCCTCGACCAGATGCTCGCCCGCATGGANNTGATCGACGAGAACGCGCTGGCGCGTCTCATCGAGTCGGAGGAAATCGCCGGCGCCGGCCTCGACGTATTCGAGCACGAGCCTGCGGTGAGCCCAAAGCTCGTCAAGCTGGCGCGCGCCGGCAAGGTGGTGCTATTGCCGCATCTCGGCTCGGCAACCGTCGAAGGCCGCAACGACATGGGCGAGAAGGTCATCGTCAACATCAAGACCTTCCTCGACGGCCATCGCCCGCCGGATCGCGTTCTGCCGTCGATGCTGTAGGGTTAAGGCGTCAATCCGAGTGATGGCGAATCTGCGCGGTTATCTGTCTCATCCTTTCACATGCGTCACGCTGGTCAGCGTCATTATGCTGGCGGTCGGCGCGCGCGCCGAGGATCGCAGCGCCGATGCCGCGATCGGCCGTGCGCAAGGCGTCATCGCGCATGACGGCATGGTGGTGGCGCAGGAGCCGCGCGCGGCGCAGATCGGCGTCGACATTCTGCGCCAGGGCGGCAATGCGGTCGACGCCGCGGTTGCGACAGGCTTTGCCATGGCCGTGAGCTATCCGCGCGCCGGCAATATCGGCGGCGGCGGCTTCATGGTGATCCACCGCGCCAACGGCGACGATACCGCGATCGATTATCGCGAAACCGCGCCGCGCGCGATCGACGCCAAGAGCTTTCTCGACGCCGACGGCAATGCCGATCCGCAGAAATCGCGTACTTCGGCGCTCGCCATCGGGGTGCCGGGCACCGTGGCAGGCTTGGCGCTGGCCGAGAAGGAATACGGGTCAGGCCGTTTCACGCTTGCCGATCTCATCGCGCCCGCCATCGCCATGGCGCGCGACGGCTTCCCGCTCGGTGACGACATTACCGATGAACAGACCAATATTCTGACGCGGCTCGCACGCTGGCCGGCTTCCGCCAAGATTTTTCTCAAGAGCGACGGCAGCGGGCTGTCGGCCGGCGATCGACTGGTGCAAACCGACTTGGCGGACACGCTGGAATCCATTGCGCGCAACGGTCCGGACGCGTTCTACCAGGGTCCGACCGCCGCGAAAATCGCCGCCGGCGTTCAAGCCGCGGGCGGCGTGATGACGGCCGACGACCTGAAGGATTATCGCGCCATCGAGCGCACCCCGGTGCGCGGCAGCTATCGCGGCTACGACATCGTGTCGATGCCGCCGCCGTCGTCGGGCGGCGTCGAACTGGTCGAGATGCTCAATATCCTCGAAGGCTATGACCTCGCGCATGACGACGCGACGCAGACGCTGTTTCTCATGATCGAAGCAATGAAGCGGGCTTATGCCGACCGCGCGCTGTTTCTCGGCGATCCCGCCGCCGTGCAAAATCCGGTGGCGCGGCTGATTTCGAAAAGCTACGCCGCGGCCTGGCGCGCCGGCATCGATCCGGCGCGCGCCACGCCGGCGAGCGAAATCCGCGCCGGCGGCAACGGCCAGAACGAAGGTCGCAACACCACGCATTTCTCGATCGTCGATCGCTTCGGCAACGCAGTCTCCAACACCTACACGCTGAATTTCAGCTATGGCGTCGGCCTGGTCGCCGACGGCACCGGCATTCTGCTCAACAACGAGCTCGACGACTTTGCCGCCAAGCCCGACGCGCCGAACGCCTATGGGCTGCTCGGCGGCGAGGCCAACGAGCCAGGTCCGGGTAAGCGGCCGCTGTCGTCGATGACGCCGACCATCGTGCTCAAGGACGGCAAGCCGTTTCTTGTCACCGGCTCACCGGGCGGCAGCCGCATCATCACCGCGGTGCTGCAAGTCATCGTCAACGTCATCGATCGCGGCATGGACATCGCCGCCGCGGTATCGGCGCCGCGCCTGCACAATCAATGGATGCCCGATCAGGTTTTCGCCGAACCGGGATTTTCGGACGAGATCGTCGCCGCGTTGCAGGCGCGCGGCGACAGGATCGTGGCGCAGCGGCCGTTCACCTCGGCCAATTCGATCATGATCACGCCGGACGGTTTTGTCGGCGCTGCCGACCCGCGCACCCGCGGCGCCCTGGCGGCCGGCTATTGATCTACACCGCGGGCCGTTCGGCATGGCGCACCGTTGACGCAAGCACGATGATCACGATCCCGCACAGCGCCACCGGCAAAAAGCCGGCGATCGGTGTATGGGTGAAATCCCACAGCCAGCCGCCAAACACCGATAACAACATCGCCACGCTGTAGCTGATCGTGAACATGCCGGCCGAGGTGCGATGCACGTCCTCCGGCGCGCCGAGCACCGACGGCAGCGCCAGCGCCAGAATGAGCGTAATCGCGGTGACGAAGCCTAGCACCCCCGCCCACATCACGATCCAGGCGCCCTTCATCGTCATCATGCCGATGACGCTGACGAGTGCGATCGCGCCCGTGGTGCGATAGGCCCAGGGTCGCTTCACCAACCGGCCGGCGACGCCGAGCATCAGGAACGAGGCCGGCAATTGGCAAAGATTGATCGCGATGAGCGAAGGACCGACCAGGTCGGGTCGGCCGGCGGCGATAACGAAATCGGGCAAAAACGCATTGCTCACGAAATACATCGCGTTGACGCTGCCGAGGATCAAGCCGAGCCGCCAGATCAGCGGCCGGCGCCAATCCGGCCACCACAGCCTGCCGGCCGCAACGGTTGATTTGTTGGCGCCGCCGAGCCGCGACGCGCAAGCGACGACAAGGAGCGCAGTGAGCAAGACCGGCACCGACCAAACAATAAAGTTCAAGCGCCAGCTGTTGTTAACGAGCGGCAGCACCAGCGGGATGGTGAGCGCGACGACGAGCGTCTCGCCGACCAGAAGTCCGTTGGTATAGACCGCCGTGGCGAAACCGACGCGGGCCGGAAACCAGGCCCGCACCAAAGGCGGCAGCGACGGCTGCATGATCGAGACGCCGGCCGCCATCACGATGCTCGACGCGTAAAGATACGTCGCGTCCGGAAACGCCGCCCGCGCAGCGGAGCCCACGGCATTGAGCAAGAGACCGACCACCAGCGCCGGCACGATGCCGAAGCGCGCGATCAAAATGGCACCCGGCACCGCCGCGATCGCAAACATCAGCGGCGGCAGGCTCGACAACCAGCCGATGCCGGTTTCCGACAGATGCAAGTCGGCATGCAATAGCGGCACCACCGGCGGAATCGCCAAGACGGTGAGCCGCAAGCAGGCGCCGGAAAGCCAGAGCAGGATGAAGGCGATCAACGGATGACGAATGTTGGCTCCACTTTGTTCCAGCCGCCGCGGAAGGCCGAGGCGGCCGGCTCAGGTTGTCGATGTGTCAGGCGCGGTGCGGTCTTGCAAGCCACGCATAGATCGCGCCCAGCGCCATCAACAGCGAGGTGCCGAGAAACACCGCCCGCATGCCGATATGGCCGCCGACAAAGCCGCCGAGCAGCGGGCCCACGACCTGGCCTGCGTATTGCGACGACACCGAATAGCCGAGCACGCGGCCGGCGATGCCATCGGGTACACTGTGGCGGATGATGCTGGAGACGCAGGGCAACAAGCCGCCCAGCGCCAGTCCCATCAAAAAGCGCAAGCCGACCAGCTGCCAGCCCGCCGTCACGAAGGCCTGCGGGATCAGAAGGATCGCCGCGACCACGAGCGCGCCGATGATGACGGGCCAGTGTCCGATGCGGTCGGCGAGCCTGCCGAGCCGCGCCGCGGATAGAATGCTGCCGAGCGCGCCCGCCGACATCGCCAGCCCCGACACCAGCGTGACGTGCGATGCCTCCACGCCGATCTGCGCGACGTAAATCGTGATGATCGGCTCGATCGACATATTGGCGAGCATCAGCAACAGCCCCATCGCCAGCATGGCGAGCACCGGCCGTTTGTCGGGGATGTCCGACCAGCCAAGCTGCGACGAGAGTTTCTTGGTCTCGCCTGAGCGCTTCTCCTCTTTGATCAGCGCCGTGGTGGCGATGAATGTGACGAAGATGACGGCGCCCGCCAGCCAAAAGGTGCCGCGGATGCCGATCAGTGGCGGCAACACGCCGCCGATCAGCGGGCCGACCAGATTGCCCGCCATGATGCCCGAGGACAGCGTGCCGAGCGCCCAGGCGGAGCGCGCTTTCGGCGTCTGGGTCGCCACCAGGATCATTGAGCCGGACGAATAGCCGCCGGCGAATCCGGCGAACAGGCGCAAGCCCACCAGCTCCCACACATTGTGGGCCATGCCCATCGCCGACATCGCGACCGCCATGCCGAGGCTGGCGCGAATCAGCATCAGCTTGCGGCCGTAGCGGTCGGCGAGCCTGCCCCACAGCGGCGCGACCAGCGCGGCTGCAAAAAACGCTGCGCCGTAGGCAACGCCCGACCATTGTGCGATCGCGGCGCGATCCGATACCCCGAGCTGCTCGACATAGAGCGGCAGGAACGGCAGCAGCAAGGTCATCGCCACCAGCGTCGTGAACGATCCGACGAGGCAGACGGCGAGATTCCTGCGCCAATATTTTTCGTTCGCTTCCATGCCGACTGTTGCCTTGGAGACCCCGGGGCCGCGCCGCGCGGTATAGCGACATGGGCCGCCTGACACCATGCGCGGGGCGGATAAAGTAATCCGTTCTCGCGATGCCTCTGCACCCGAGTTTTGCCGCACTAAGCCATTCCCTAAGTCCTCCCCCAACAAAAGAAGGGAGGC
>PLTE01000130.1 GCA_003164375.1 Hyphomicrobiales bacterium
AGGCGGTGACGACGGCGTGATTGGGACCTTTGAGCGAATGCGTGATCGACACATAGCCCGACGCCAGATTGATGAGCCGGCCGGGGATGAAGAAGGGCGATACCCGGCGCGGGCCGCGGTCTCGTAAAATCAGCGCTGTTTCTGCGATGCCTTCGACACCGCCGATGCCAGAGCCGATCAGGACCCCACTTGTGATCTGATCGTCGTATTCGCGCGGGTGCCAGTCGGCATCGTTAAGCGCCTGGGTCGCCGCGCCCATGGCAAAGATGATAAAGTCGTCAACCTTGCGCTGCTCCTTAGGCTCCATCCAGTCATCGGGATTGAACGTACCGTCGGAACCATTGCCGCGCGGCACCTGGCCGGCAATCTTGCAGGCCAAGTCAGAGACGTCAAATTTGTCGATGCGTTTGATGCCGCTCGTACCGGCAAGCAGCCGCTGCCAAGTGGGTTCGATGCCACAGGCGAGCGGCGTCACTAAACCAAGACCTGTGACGACGACCCGTCTCATCAAGGGCGCTCCCGGTAGACGCAGAATCCAAGTCCGGCGCCGGGATTACCGGTCCGGATTCCGACCGCGCACCAGCCGCTCGCACATGCACTACCCACACATGGAGTGCCCGCACATCGCCGCGTACGGACACGGCACTGTTGCGCGAAATTCATGCAATAACAGGGCGGGCAGTATCGGCGGTCAGCTCTTCGCGTTCTTTTCGAGAAACTTGATTGNNTGTCGAGGCTGTCGGCGCCGAGATCATCGATGAAGCTGGCGTTTTCCGTCACCTTGTCGGGTTCGACGCCAAGGTGTTCCACGACAATTTTCTTCACCCGCTCGCCAATATCACTCATCGTTCCAACCTCATCTTTCAACGCGACCCAAGCAACCTAGGCTCGATTCCGTCCAAGTTCTGCATCGAACTTGTCGACGGGGGGTCAACAAATTCAAGTGGGTCGACACCGATCAGAGGCGGACTTTGCGCCCCGCTCTCCGGCATTCCGGCTCCCCCAGCCCGATTTCGGTTCGGTTACCACACTTCAAATGCGTTGACCAGCGCGGCGGCATCCCGCGGGCAGCAGTTCTATCGCCTTCAAATCATGGCCATTCCGCCATTCACATGCAACGTNNGTCCTCCTTGTTGGCCCACCAGAGACTGACACTCTTCGCGATCGTGAAGAACTCGGTGGCGGTCCCGTAGCCGGCCTCGTTCGAGGCGAGGAACACGACCGCAGCGCCGACATCCTCCGCGGTGCCGGCGTGGCTCGCCGGAATCTTCGCGACGATGACGTCCCGTTGCTTGTCGTTGAGCTTCTCGGTCATCGGCGTGACGATGAAGCCCGGTGCAACGCAATTGGCGGTCACCCCGCGTTTGGCATATTCCTGCGCCACTGTCTTTATCATGCCGGTAATCCCGGCTTTGGCCGCGACATAATTGGCCTGCCCGGGATTGCCGGTGGTCCCCACCACCGAGGTGATCGCGATAATGCGTCCGAAGCGTCGCCGCATCATCCCGCGCACGGCCGCGCGGGTCAGGCGGAATGTCGCGGACAAGTTGATGGCGATGACTTGATCCCAGTCCTCGTCGCGCAACTGCACCAGGAGATTGTCTCTCGCCACGCCGGCATTTGCGACAAGAATGTCGAGCTGGCCCATCGCCTCCTCGGCGCGCAGTACCAGGGCGTCCGTTTCGGCCGGATCGGCGAGATTGCAAGGCAGGATATGCACGCGATCACCCAGTTCGGCCGCGAGCTCATCGAGACGCTCCCGGCGGGTCCCGGAAATGGCGATCGTCGCGCCCTGGGCGTGTAGGACGCGAGCGATGGTGCCGCCAATACTGCCCGTGGCGCCGGTAACCAGCGCCGTTTTTCCGTTGAGTTCGAACATCTGGTCTTCTCGGCCTCCTCCGAACCCAATAGCTCAGCCGCGCGCAGCCTTGAACCGCGCGACGTCATCGGGCAAGCCAATCGCGGTTGTCGTTGCGGTGTCGGCGATGCGCTTGATCAAGCCGGTCAACACCTTGCCCGCCCCGATCTCATAAAACGACGTCACACCCGCCTGCGCCATGAACAGCACGGATTCGCGCCAGCGCACCGTGCCGGTCACCTGTGCGACAAGGCTTCGCACGATGTCCGCGGGCGCGCTGATCGGTCGCGCCAGGACGTTGGCGACCAGCGGCACGACCGGCGGCTTGACCGCAACGGCTGACAACGCCTCCGCCATCGCGTCCGCGGCCGGCTGCATCAGCAGACAATGGAACGGTGCGGAAACCGGCAGCATCATCGCTCGTTTCACGCCCCGCGTTTTGGCAATTTCAACCGCCCGCTCGACCGCCGATTTCTCGCCCGACAGAACGACCTGGGCGCCGCCATTATCGTTGGCCGTGGCACAAACGCCAAAGCTCGCGACTTCCGCTGCGATCTCCTTGACCTCGCTGAGATCGAGACCAATGAGCGCGGCCATGGCGCCGACGCCGACAGGAACGGCCTTCTGCATGGCGCGGCCGCGGATGCGCAACAGCCGTGCCGCATCGCCGATCGAAAGCGCCCTCGCAGCGGCAAGCGCCGAATATTCGCCGAGCGAGTGTCCGGCGACGAATGCGGCGTCACGATGAGGGTCGACGCCCGCCTCCTCCTCAAGCACGCGCATCGCGGCGAGAGAGACGGCCAGCAAAGCCGGCTGTGCGTTTTCCGTCAGCGTGAGCGTGTCGGCCGGACCGCTCCAGATGATGTCGCTGAGCCGTTCGCCCAGCGCCGCATCGACCTCGTCAAAAACCCGGCGCGCCGAGGTGAAAGCCTCGGCCAGAGCCTTACCCATGCCGACAGCTTGGCTGCCCTGGCCGGGAAAAACGAACGCTACCGTCATTGTCTTGATACCAGCCCCTAATACTAATCCGCCATGCCGGAACGGGGCGAAAGATACCGCCCTCATAGCTATGTCAAGGGACGCTTACCAGGGTAACGAAGCGACAACTGAGGATTGATAGACTCCCGCCAGCCTAGGAATGATTGCCTATTGCATATCGTTGGAACCGTCTTAGTGAAGGTCGCGAAAGATCGCCGCAAGCGGGTCGCCATGAGCACTTTTTCGCCGGTCACCGACGCCGACCTCGCGCGTGCCCGCCTTGATCCGGCATTTCGTCAAAAGCTGCTCGCACAGAGCCTTGAGGCCCTGCTGACCGGAATAAAGCAGTCGCGAGGCGCGGCATTACCGCCTGCGGGCGGGGCTGCCAAACGGCTCCGCGAGGGGGTGGAACTTGCGGTGCGGCTTGCCGAACTGCTCCAGAACACGGACGCTCGAGCTCAGGATTCCTGAGGCCTCTGCCCTTCCGGAATCTCTTTCCATCCCGCACATCTTGCGTTTTTGGCGCTGCCGCGTATAAGGCCGGCTTCCGCTCGACCCCGGCCGGGGGCTGAACGGACGGCCGCGCCGGCGTTGGTTCCGGAAAACTGCTTAGCGGTTTTCCGAGAAGAACATGCGCTGAACGCGGCAGGGCCCATCATACGAGTTTTGGGTCCGGCGTCCGGTGTCCCCGCCTTCAGAGCATTCGAGCCTTTCCCGAAGGGTTCGAGGGGCTTCGCGCCTGGGCGAGCACGCAGACAAGGAAAGGGCAGCCATGCCATTCTATGAACACGTGTATCTTGCGCGCCAGGACGCCAGCGTGCAGCAGGTCGAGGAATTGACCGCGCAATTGAAGGGCGTCATCGAAGGGCTCGGCGGATCGGTCAAGAAAACCGAATATTGGGGCGTAAAGTCGCTTTCCTATCGCCTGCGGAAAAACCGCAAAGCCCATTTCACGATGCTGGATGTGGATGCGCCGCCGCCGGCGATCAACGAGATCGAACGGCTGGAGCGCCTTAACGAAGACGTGTTGCGTTATCTCACCATCCGAGTCGACGCGCACGAGGAAGGTCCCTCGGCGATGATGCGCCGCGTCGAGCGCGATCGCGACCGTGACCGTGACGATCGCCGAGGCGATCGCGGTGATCGTGGCGACAGAGGTGACCGGGGCGATCGTCCGCGGCGCAGCCGTGAAGGCTCCGACGAAGTCGTCGATACCGCAGTGGAGGAATGAACATGGCAATGTCACCGCAAGGCTCAGGCGGCCGCCGCCCGTTCTTCCGCCGCCGCAAAAGCTGCCCGTTCTCGGGCGCCAACGCACCCAAGATCGACTACAAAGACGTCAAGCTGCTGCAGCGGTTCGTTTCTGAACGCGGCAAGATCGTACCAAGCCGCATCACCGCGGTTTCGGCGAAAAAGCAGCGTGAACTCGCGCAGGCGATCAAGCGCGCGCGATTCCTGGGGCTGCTGCCCTACGTGATCCGCTGAGAGAGGCCGACATGGAACTGATCCTGCTCGAACGTATCGCCAGGCTTGGCCAGATGGGCGAAGTCGTGCGCGTGAAGGACGGCTTCGCCCGCAATTTCCTGCTACCGCGCGGCAAGGCGCTGCGCGCCACGCCGGAAAATCGCACGCGCTTTGAAGCCATGAAGGGCGACCTCGAAGCGCGCTCGCTGACGCTGAAGACCGAGGCTAGTCAGGTTGCCGGAAAGCTCGACGGCAAAAACTTTGTCGTGCTGCGCCAAGCCTCCGAAGCCGGCCAGTTGTTCGGCTCGGTGTCGCCGCGCGATCTCGTCGGCCTGATCGGTGACGCGGGATTCCAAGTGAACCGCAATCAAATCGCGCTCAATGCCCCGATCAAGACTATCGGACAGCACAAGGTTCCGATCTCCCTGCATCCCGAGATCGAAACGTGGATTACGATCATTGTTGCGCGCAATAACGACGAGGCGGCCCGCATCGCGCGCGGCGAAGACGTGACGCAATTGCGTGAAGCGACCGACCAAGAAGCCGCCGTCATCGCGGCGGAGGCGTTCTTCGAACCGGGAGCTGGGGAAGCCGCCAGTACGGAAGAAGCCGCGGACGCAGCCGAACCCGCCGCGGAGAGCTGATCTGACGACGATCAGTCCGGTATCTTGTCCCGTGGCACCGGCGCGCTGTCGCCCGGCTGCGTATCGGTCGGAGCGGCGGCACTTTTCGTTGGCGCAAACTCCTGAGCGGGCTGTTGGGCCTCGCCAGGCCTCTCGTTAGAGGCCGGCGGAATTGCTGCCGCCGCTGGTTCGTGCGCGGGCGGCGCAGGTTCAGGCTCCTGCTTATGGCCCCTGCTCGCGGTCGCCGGCCGCGGTTCTTCGTCCGTCGGGCGTTGCAGCTTGGCGGCCGCCGGCGCCTCCTCTTCTGGCCTTGCCGGCGGGCGGGCGGGATGGACCGCCGTTCTGGGCTCGCCAGTTTTGGGCTCTTCGACCGCCGCCCTGGTCCGCTCGGTGCCCGGCTTTTGCCCTGGCGCCGGTCCGTTCCCACCCGCCCCGAGCACGTACGCTGCAAGCGCCGCAGCCTGATCCCGGCTTGCGGTGTAATGCTCCCGCAAGAACGTTGAAAGCATGAGACTATTCTTGCCGTCCGCCAGCCCCCGCGTGGTTTTATGGCAGACAGCGCAGTCGCTGGCGAAGATCTCGGCTGGCGTCTTGCCCTGGTCGATATTGACCTGCGCATGAGCCATTGACGGAACCGCCGCCAGGCCCAGGGCCGCAACAAAACCGATTATAGGCACGCGACGGCGCAACACTCTGACCTCCTCGAATCTGTCCGGCTTAACGATCATACCTAATCCAAAACGGAGAAATGCCAGCGGCGCCCTGGCTGCCCCCCACTGGCGGTTCGACGGCGGCAATTTGACGGCATTGCTGGTCAACGAGGATTTTGTTTTAATAACGGCAAGAATAAGAGCCAAAAGCACAACTCCCTGATTGAGCGGCTAAAACGGTCGAAAAGATCGAAGAAGGGACCGCTCGTCGCATTGTGCAAAAGGTACTATAGTAATGCGTGGAGGCGGCCGTGGATCGAGTGCTGCTCATACTGCTACGCCAGTTTATCCGCCGCGGGTCTTTTACGGTTACAACGGCGGGGGGCTCCACATACACCTTTGGCGACGGCAGCGGACCGCCGCTCGCTGTACGATTCACGACGGTTGGAGCGCAGCGAGCGGTATTGCTCGATCCCGAACTGAAGCTCGGCGAAGCCTACATGGACGGTACCCTCGTCGTCGAGCAAGGCTCGATCGCCGAAGTTATTGCGATCTTGCTACGCCAGGAACCCGTTGTCGCGCCGAATTGGGCTTTGGAGCGGCTGATACGCCATCTTTTCCGCCGCCTGCAGCACTACAATCCGCGGTCCCGCGCTCGCCACAACGTCGCCCATCACTACGATCTCGACGGCGGGCTCTATTCCCTCTTCCTCGATGGTGACCAGCAATATAGCTGCGCTTATTTCGAAACCCCTGATCAGTCGCTTGACGACGCCCAACTCGCCAAGAAACGCCACCTCGCGGCCAAACTGGGCCTGAGACCCGGCGCCACGGTCCTGGACATCGGCTGCGGCTGGGGCGGCCTCGCCCTCTACCTCGCCGAGATTGCCGGCGCGCATGTCACCGGCATCACGCTATCCCAGGAGCAATATCAGCGCGCCCAAACCCGGGCGCTGGAGCGCGGCCGCACCAAGGACGCAACGTTCCGGCTCGTCGATTATCGCGATGTCGAGGGGCGCTTCGACCGCATCGTGTCGGTGGGCATGTTCGAACATGTCGGCGTCGGGTTTTACGATACCTACTTCGCCAAATGGGCGGAGCTTCTCGCCGACGACGGTGTCGCTGTGTTGCATACGATCGGGCGCAGCGGCCGCCCGAGTATCACCAATCCCTGGATCGCCAAATATATCTTTCCCGGCGGCTACATTCCCTCGCTCTCGGAGGTGCTGCCTGCGATTGAGCGCGCGCAGCTTGTCGTCACCGACGTTGAAGTCCTCCAGTTGCACTATGCCGAGACGCTCAAGGCTTGGCGCGAGCGCTTTCTCGCTCACCGCGACGAAGTATTGCGGCTGTACGATCAGCGCTTCGTACGGATGTGGGAATTCTATCTCGCGTGCTCCGAAATGGCATTCCGCGAGGCCGACATGGTGGTCTTCCAAATCCAAATGGCCAAGCGCAAGGGTCTCGTTGCGGCGACGCGCGACTACATCGCTCGTGAAGAAGCGCATTTGCGCGCCAACGAAGCCGGTTATACCGCACCGCTGCGACTCGCTGGCGAGTAGAAGCGTTTTGCCCGCCGCCGAGCGGCCCGCGTCAAGAGCGAATAGCGTCCTCCCGTAGCGTCAGTGGGTAGTGGGGAAAGACCTAATGAGGGTTTCCCATCCCCGGCCGGCTCGACTATCGACAGTGCGTTCGTGGTTGCGTGACGGTTGCGAATGCGCTGAAAGTGCCGCTGTCGTTGAGTGATCCGCGATGTTGAGTAGCAACACCAAGTTAGCTACATGCCGTTTTTCGGCCACACGCCGCAAATCGGCCATAGGCGAAGAATTTTGTCGTCGGGACCATGCCAGCATTCGATTCGACCGCACGCAAGCAAGCTCCGCCGGAACCGACGTTTCGTACGGCGCCGCACAATATCGAGGCCGAGCAGGCGCTGCTCGGGGCAATCCTCGTCAATAACGAGGCCTTCTATCGCGTCTCCGATTTCCTCGAGCCGAAGCATTTCTTCCAACCAATTCATCAGCGCATTTACGAGCTTGCCGCGGGACTTGTCCGCGCCAACAAACTCGCCACGCCGGTGACGCTGAAGACGTTTCTGCCGGCCGATGCCGACATCGCCGGGCTTTCCGTCAATCAATATTTGGCGCGTCTTGCCGCCGAAGCGACCACGATCATCAATGCCGAGGACTACGGCCGCACCGTCTACGATCTCTCGATCCGCCGCGATCTGATCACGATCGGCGAGGACATGGTCAATCTCGCTTATGACGCGCCGGTCGAATCGACACCGCTGCACCACATCGAAGACGCCGAGCGCAAACTCTACGAAATCGCCGAGACCGGGCGGTATGATTCAGGCTTTCAGCGCTTCGCCCAGGCGCTCACCACGGCGGTCGACATGGCGGCGCGCGCCTACCAGCGCGATGGCAGCCTGTCCGGCCTTGCAACCGGCCTGACCGATCTCGACAACAGGATGGGCGGTCTGCAGCCGTCGGATTTGATCATTCTGGCCGGCCGGCCCGGCATGGGCAAAACCGCGCTGGCCACCAATGTCGCCTACAATGTCGCCAAGGCGTGGGTTGGCGAGGTCCGTGCCGACGGCCATATGGCCACCGTGAACGGCGGCATCGTGGGCTTCTTTTCGCTCGAAATGTCGGCCGAGCAGCTCGCCACCCGCATCATTGCCGAACAAACCGGAATTTCGTCGAACAAGATTCGCCGCGGCGGCATCGATGAGAGCGACTTCGAGAAGATCAAGGATATTTCGATCGAACTGCAACACCTGCCCTTCTATGTCGACGAAACGGGCGGGCTGTCGATCGGACAATTGGCGGCGCGGGCGCGACGCCTTAAACGGCAGCGCGGGCTCGATCTTTTGGTCGTCGACTACCTGCAGCTCCTCCAGGGATCGACCCGCCGCTCCAGCGAGAACCGCGTGCAGGAAATCACCGAGATCACGACGCGGCTCAAGGCGCTCGCCAAGGAGCTCAACATTCCGATTCTTGCGCTCTCGCAGTTATCGCGACAGGTCGAGAGCCGTGACGACAAACGACCGCAGCTATCCGACCTGCGCGAATCGGGATCGATCGAACAGGACGCCGACGTCGTGTTGTTCGTTTTCCGCGAGGAATATTACCACCAGATGCGAAAGCCGATGGAATCGAACCGGGAGAAATTCGACGAATGGCTGGCCGAAGGCAACCGCGTGGAGGGCAAGGCCGAGGTCATCATCGGCAAGCAGCGCCATGGCCCCACCGGCACAGTCGAGTTGCAGTTTGACGCCGCCGTCACGCGCTTTGCCAATCTCGATACGGCGCACCAGCAACCGAGCTTTTAGACGGCCTGCTGAGCCCGCTTTACCGCCGCCGCGGCACCGGCCATAACGCCGGTCATGGCACGCGCTAAACGGCTCGCTCCACCAGCCCCCGCCCCGGCGGCGCCGGAAACCGGCGGCACGCTCACCATCGACCTCGCCGCGATCGAGGCGAATTGGCGCGCGCTGGCCCACAAGCTCCTGACCGTCGAATGCGCGGCCGTGGTCAAAGCCAACGCCTATGGCCTAGGCCTTGAACCCGTGACGACAAGGCTCGCGCAGGCCGGCTGTAAGACCTTCTTTGTGGCCGACATCGCCGAAGCGCGGCGCGTGCGTTCGCGCGCCGCCGAAGCCACGATCTACGTGCTCGACGGCTTTACGCCGGACTGGGGAGACGGGTTTATCGACATCAATGCACGGCCGGTGATCAACTCCACGACCGAGCTCGCGGAATGGGATGCGTTCGCGAGTGCCCGTGGCTGGCGTGGCGGTGCGGCGCTGCATGTCGATACCGGCATGAACCGACTAGGAATTTCGGCCGACGAAGCGGCAGCGCTGGCGCCGCGCGCCCAGACTGAAAATCATGGCATCGCATTGTTGCTGAGCCACCTCGCCTGCGCCGAAACCCCCGATCATCCGTTCAATGCCAGTCAGATTCAATTGTTTCGCGAGCTGCATATGCTTTATCCCGGCGTTCCAGCTTCGCTCGCCAATTCCTCGGGCATTTTCCTTGGCAGCTCGGCGCATCACGATCTGGCGCGGCCTGGCGCCGCGCTCTACGGCGTCAATCCCACGCCGGGCCGAACCAATCCGATGCAGAGCGTCGTCGAACTGACCGGGCGCATCTTGCAGTTACGCAACATCGCGCGTGACGAGACGGTCGGCTATGGCGCCACGTGGACAGCCAAGCGCGCCTCGCGCATTGCAATCGTCGCGCTCGGCTATGCCGACGGGTTGATGCGCGCCGGCAGCGGCACCGACGACCGGCCCGGTGGCGCGGCCATTATCGCTGCGAAGCGTTGTCCGATCGTCGGCCGCATCTCGATGGATCTGGTCTGTATCGACGTTACCGATGTTCCCGCTGGCGCCGCCCATCGCGGCGACATCGCGACGCTGATCGGGGCAGGGATCACCGTTGACGATGTCGCAGCCTCCGCCGGAACCATCGGCTATGAGATTCTCACGCGGCTCGGCCCGCGTTGTCATCTCGTCTATCGCGGTACTTGAGTTTTGATGCATTAGGTCCAGATTGCTGTAGTAGGACGATGGCAATGGCCGCCCGCGCGCAAAATTTCATCTGCCAGAATTGCGGCGCAGCCTTCGTGCGCTGGGCCGGCAAATGCGAAGCCTGCGGCGAATGGAACACGCTCGTCGCCGAAGGCGCCGAGGCGACAAGGCGTAGCGTGCGCAAGGGAAGACTGTTCGCCATCGAGCCGCTCACGGTCGCGGGCGCGCATGAGGCGCCGCGGCTCGCGTCAGGCATCGCCGAATTCGATCGCGTGACCGGCGGCGGGCTGGTGCGCGGCTCGGTTCTCCTGCTCGGCGGCGATCCCGGTATCGGCAAATCGACGCTGTTGCTCGATGTCGCGGCGGCCTTTGCGCGCGGGCGCCACCGCGCCGTCTACATTTCCGGCGAAGAAGCGGTGGCCCAGGTGCGGCTGCGCGCCCAGCGGCTCGGACTTGGCGACGCCACAGTCGAGGTCGCTGCCGAAACCGCGGTTGAGGACATCATCGCCACGCTGTCCCAAGGTGAGACGCCGCGGCTATTGGTCATCGATTCGATCCAGACCATGTGGACGCAAACCGTCGAAGCGGCACCCGGCACGGTGACCCAAGTTCGCGGCTCGTCGGCCGAACTGATCCGCTTCGCCAAGCGCACCGGAGCGGCTGTGATTCTCGTCGGCCACGTCACCAAAGACGGCCAAATCGCCGGTCCCCGAGTCGTCGAGCACATGGTCGACGCCGTTATGTCGTTTGAGGGCGAGGGTTCGCATCAGTTCCGCATTCTGCGTGCGATCAAGAACCGATTCGGTCCGACCGACGAGATTGGCGTGTTCGAAATGACCGGGGAGGGCTTGCGCGAGGTCGCCAACCCGTCAGAGCTGTTTCTGTCCGAGCGCGATCTCGGCAGCCCTGGCACCGCCGTTTTCGCCGGCATCGAAGGAACCCGGCCTTTGCTGGTCGAGATTCAGGCGTTGGTCGCCCCGACCTCGCTCGGCACCCCGCGCCGCGCCGTCGTCGGCTGGGATCCGAATCGACTGTCGATGGTCTTGGCAGTGCTCGAAGCCCATTGCGGCGTTCGCCTGTCCGGGCACGACGTCTATCTGAACGTCGCCGGAGGCCTGCGCATCCAGGAGCCGGCGGCCGANNAGTGCGCCCGGTGGCGCAGACCGCGGCCCGGCTGAAGGAGGCGCAGAAGCTCGGTTTCACCAAAGCGGTTGTGCCGGAAGCCGCGCGCAACGACGCTCCCGATGGCTTCTCGCTGTCTCCCATCGGCATGCTTGCCGATCTTGTCGCCGATATTGCCCGTGACGGGACACCGGCGCTGCGACGCATCGGCCGTCAGGACGCCTGATGGTGAGCTGTGGCGCTCCGCCTTACCGAGCGAATTTGGCCTTGCGAATCTAGAGTTAACGTTCGTTTATGCGGGACAGAGGTTGTCTCTCGGCTGGAATCTGTTGAGCGAACGAGAAGACGGGTGACGGCGTGACGGAGCCCGGCTATACACCCGGCGTAAAGCGAGCCGGGGCTAATCCTGAGGCCAATCAAAGGGCCGATCCAACGCCCAAGCGAGCGGACTGGTAGACAATGCCGATTACGCTGCTCGATATCGTACTCATCGTCGTCATGCTGATTTCCGCGCTGCTCGCCATGGTGCGCGGCTTCATGCGCGAGGTACTCTCGATCACAGCCTGGATTCTCGCAGCTGGGGTGACCCTTTATTCCTATGGCAAGCTGCTGCCGCTGGCCAAACAATACTTCAATAGCGACGTTGTCGCCGCGGTCGCGGTGGTCGGCGGCGTGTTTCTGGTCACACTGCTCGTGGTCTCGGTCCTGACCATCAGGGTCTCCGATATGGTGCTCGACAGCCGGGTGGGCGCACTCGACCGAACCTTGGGCTTCCTGTTCGGGCTCGCGCGCGGCCTGATCATCGTAGTCATTGCCTACATGTTCTTCGACTGGCTGGTCCCCGATCGCAGCAAGCCGGACTGGGTGCTTCATGCCAAGTCCAAGGTCGTATTGAGCAGTGCCGGAGACTGGATCAAGGCGCAGTTGCCGGACGACCCTGAGAACACCATTTTAAAGAAGCTGAAGCGACCGCGTCCGGAGGACAGCGACACTCCGGACGCTCCGCCCGGTCAGCATAGCGAACTCGGGACATTGGAAGGCCGACCATCATGACCGAAACTGCGCCGCTCGACCTTGATGCGGACCGGCTCCGCGAAGAGTGCGGCGTATTCGGCATTTTCGGCCACCCGGATGCCGCGGCCATCACCGCGCTCGGGCTGCATGCGCTGCAGCATCGCGGCCAGGAAGCGGCCGGCATCGTATCGTTCGACGGCAAGCGCTTTCACTCCGAGCGCCGCCTTGGCTTGGTCGGCGACGCATTCTCCCGGCGCGAGGTGATCGATCGCCTGCCCGGCAACACCGCTGTCGGCCATGTGCGCTATTCGACCACCGGCGA
This sequence comes from Hyphomicrobiales bacterium, assembly GCA_003164375.1. Lineage (GTDB taxonomy): Bacteria > Pseudomonadota > Alphaproteobacteria > Rhizobiales > Xanthobacteraceae > BOG-931. Next base: position 12,572 of record PLTE01000130.1, read on the forward strand.
GACCATTCTGCGCAATGTGCAGCCCTTGTTCGCCGAGCTTAACGCCGGCGGCTTCGCCGTCGGCCACAACGGCAACCTCACCAACGGCTTGACGCTGCGCCGGCAGCTGGTGCGCGAAGGCGCCATGATGCAGTCGACGACCGACACCGAGGTGATCCTTCATCTCGTCGCCCGCTCGCACCGTAGCCGTTTCGTCGACCGCCTGATCGACGGTTTACGCATGCTCGAAGGCTCCTATGCTTTCGTCGGCCTCACCAATAAGAAGCTCGTTGGCGCGCGCGATCCGCTCGGCATCCGGCCGCTCGTGCTCGGCAAGCTTGACGGCTGCCCCATCCTCGCGTCCGAGACCTGCGCGCTCGACATCANNCGCGGCCCTGCATCTTCGAATACATTTATTTCGCGCGGCCGGATTCCATCATCGGCGGCCGTAGCGTCTACAACGTGCGCAAAGCGTCCGGCGCAGAACTCGCCCGCGAAGCGCCGGCCGCGGCTGATGTCGTCGTCCCGGTACCCGATTCCGGCGTGCCGGCGG
>PLTE01000118.1 GCA_003164375.1 Hyphomicrobiales bacterium
CCGAGGTCGTCATTTCGGAAAAATCGATGCTCGAATTGGCGAGGCTCGAATTAAGCGGGATCGCTGTCTCGCGGATGTCGACAATGCGCATTGACGTTGCATCAAACTGTTATTGAATTCGCGGGATCTTCGCGTCGGTAATGACTTTGTGCCATTTTTCGACATCTTTTTTGATATAGCCGGCGAATTCCACCGGCGTGTCGGCGACGATTTCAAGGCCGAGTTTAGCGCATTTTTCTTTTACGTCCGCCTGTTGCATGGCCTTGGCGATCTCTCGGTTGAGCAGGGCGACGATGTCCGGGGGCGTTCCGGCCGGGACCAGCACGCCCTGCATGGTTTCGGATTCCTGGCCCTCGACCCCGGCTTCAAGCATCGTCGGTACGTCCGGAAGCGCGGCCGATCGCTTGAGGGCGGTGATGGCGATGCCGCGCAAATTGCCCCCGGTGATCTGCGGCTCCGCCGGCGTCAAATTGGCAAACCCGATCAGAGTCTGCCCGGCCACCGTCGCCTGAATCGCCGGCGCGCCGCCGGCGTAGGGCACGCTTGGCTGGTCGAGCTTGAAATCGAGCTTGAACAATTCTGACGCGAGCTGCGGCGTCGTACCGAGACCAGAATTTGCGATCGCATATTTGCCGGGATTGGCCTGCAGCAAAGCGACCAGTTCCTTGACGGTCTTGGCGGCGAGCGAAGGATGCACCACGAGGATATTCGGCGCGGCGCCGGCCAGCGATATCGGTGCGAAATCCTTGAACGGATCATATGGATTGTCGGCATAAAGGCTCGGGTTGACGGTGTAGCTCGAGCTCGCCACCAGAATCGTGTAGCCATCGGGCGCCGCGCGCGCGGCCTGGGCCATGCCGATATTGCCGCCGGCGCCCGGATGGTTCTCGACGTAGAACTGTTGCTTCAGGCTCTGCGAAAGCTTGTCGGCCAACAGCCGCGCAACCAAATCAGTAGGACCGCCGGCCGTGAATGGCGCGATAATCTTTACCGGATGGTCGGGGTAGGCGCCCGCGGCCCGGCACGCGCTCGCCATAACCAGGCCCGCGCATAAGGCCGCCAGAACGAAAGTCTTCACCGCTGTCATGGTGTCCCCTCCCAATTATGTGGCTTTGCAAAGCTAGTTCAATCCATATGGATTCCTGCAGCCTTCACGACCATGTCCCAGCGCGCCATCTCACGCTTGATGCGCGCCGAGAATTCGGCCGGTGAACTGGCGACCGCAATGAATCCGAGCGCATTGAGCTTGGCCTTGATCGCGGGGTCGGCCACCATCTTCGCGATCGCCTCGTGCCATTTGTCGATGATGGCTTGCGGCGTGCCGGCCGGCACCACGATGCCGGTCAAAGTATCGCTTTCCAGACCCGGCACGCCTTCTTCTTCGCTGGTCGCCAGCTCCGGCAGCGACACCACGCGCTGTTTGGCGAGGATCGCGATGCCGCGCACGCTACCGTCTTTGATATTGCCGATGGCAGGCGGCAGCGCGGTGAAAGCGATCGGCGTGTGGCCGCCCATGGTTGAATTGACTGCAAGCGCCGCGCCGGAGAACGGCACCATCACCATGTCGAGGTTGAATTTCTGCTTGAACAGCTCGCCGGCCAGATGCGGCGTCGAGCCGGTCGCCGGTTGCGCGAAGCTGTAATGACCGGGACTGGCTCTGATGAGGTCGATCAGTTCCTTCAAGCTTTTCGCCGGCACCGATGGGTGCACCGTCACCACATTGGGCGAGGCCGCGACCAGCGAGACCGCCGCAAAATCCTTGATCGGGTCATAGCCGATGGTCGTATACATGCTCGGATTGATGATGAAGCCGGTCGAGACCGTGAGCACCGTGTAACCGTCAGGCTCGGCGCGCTTGGCGGTTTCGACACCGAGATTGCCGCCGGCGCCGGGCAGGTCCTCGACATAGACTTGCTGCCCGAACGCGTTGGACAATTGCTCCGCCACTAAGCGGCCGATCACGTCGGTCGGGCCACCCGCGGAAAACGGCACGATCATCCGCACTTTGTGATCGGGATAGGCATCCGCCGCAAAGCACGAACCCGTCACGACAAGGCCCGCACATAAGGCGGCCGAACGCCACCAGGCGATCATCGTTGTCATCACGTCCTCCCCTGAAACGAACGTCCTCCCCAGATCAGTACGCGCGAGGTTGCCGGCAGATCCGAATCACTGGATCTGCGGGATCTTCGCGTCATGGATGAGCTTGTCCCATTTCTCGACGTCGTTTTTGATATAGACAGCGAATTGGGCCGGCGTGTCGGCGACGATATCGAAGCCGAGATCGGCGCATTTCGCCTGCACGTCGGGCAGCGCCATCGCCTTGACGATCTCGCGGTTGAGCAGCTCGACAATGTCGCGCGGCGTGCCCGCCGGCACCAGCACGCCCTGCATGGTCTCCGACTCCTCGCCTTCGGCGCCCGCTTCCGCCATGGTCGGTACGTCGGGCAGCGCCGCCGAACGCTTGGTGGCGGTGACGGCGAGCGCGCGCAGATAGCCGCCTTTGACCTGCGGCGCGGCCGGCGGCATCGATGAGAACACGATCGGCGTCTGGTTGGCGATGGTGGACTGGATCGCGGGCCCGGCGCCGTTGAACGGTATGCTGGTGGCGTCGAGCTTGAAGCTCAGCTTGAACAATTCGGCGGCAAGCTGCGGCGTGGTGCCGATGCCGGCGTTGGCGATGGAATATTTGCCCGGATTGGCCGCGATCAAACCGATCAATTCCTTGACGCTCTTGGCCGCCACCGAAGGATGCACCGAGAGGACATTCGGCGCCGCCGCGGCCAGCGTGACCGGCTCGAAATCCTTGTATGGATCGAAGGGCTTGCCGGCGTAAAGACTCGGATTGACGGTGTAGCTCGAACTGGCGACCAGGATGGTGTAGCCGTCCGGCGTGGCGCGCGCCACCATGAGCATGCCGATATTGCCGCCGGCGCCCGGATGGTTCTCGACATAGAATTGCTGATTGAAGCGCTCCGACAGCTTCTGCGCCAACAGCCGCGCCATCACATCGGTCGGGCCGCCGGGCGCGAACGGCACGATGACTTTGACCGGATGATCGGGATAGGCGGCCCAGCACGAGCCTGCCCACAGCAAGGCCAGGCCAAAAGCGAACAGACGCGCCGCAGCATTTTTTGCGGTCATGAACACCCTCCCTAGACGCCTTGTCGATGCTATCATTGCACGCGCGCTACGGGGAGCATGCGCGACAAATTGTTTCCACCCAGACCTCATCGCAAAAGCGAAGCCAAGAAAAGGAAAACCCAATGGCCGGGCGCAAAGTGACGCGAGACGATCTCCGCGAGGCCGCGGAAAAGTACAAGAACTGGGGCAAATGGGGCCCCGACGACGAGATCGGCACGCTCAATTACACGAGCCCGGAGGACATCGTCGCCGCCGCCCGACTGGTGAAAAAGGGCAAGGTGATTTCGCTTGCGCTCAATTTCGACAATAACGGCCCGCAGGGCGGCAAGACCAATTATCCGGTGCTCGGCCGCATCAATCCGCTGCACACCATGCTGCGTACCGGCACCGACGCCTATTCCGGCGTATTGGACAAGCGCGGCATCCGCGCCGCCGACGACATGGTGGTGATGCCGTTGCAATGCGGCACCCAATGGGACGGGCTCGGCCATATCTTCTACGAGAACAATATGTGGAACGGCTACGATTGCCGCGAAGTGTCGTCGTTTGGGGCTGCGAAATGCGGCATCGAGAAAACCAAGAGCAAGATGGTCGGCCGCGGCGTGTTTCTCGACGTGGCGCGCGCGCTCGGCAAGGACTGCCTGGAGGACGGCTACGGCATCACCTGCGAGGATCTCGATCTGACCGCCAAGAAGCAGAAGATCGAATTCAAGCGCGGCGACTACATCGTCGTGCGCACCGGGCAGATGGAACGCTGCCTCAAGGCCGGCAGCTGGGACGGCTATCCGGGCGGCGACGCGCCGGGCTTTGCTTTCGAGACGCTGGAATTCGTGGCCAAGACCGAATTGGCGGCGCTCGCCAGCGACACCTGGGGCTGCGAGGTGCGGCCGAACAATACCGAAGGCGGCATCAACCAGCCCTGGCACTGGATCACCATCCCGATCATGGGCATGACCATGGGCGAGATTTTTTATCTCAAAGACCTCGCGGAGGATTGCGCCGCGGACGGCGTTTACGAATTCATGTTCGTGGCGCCGGCGATCCCGATTACCGGCGGAGTGGGTTCGCCGACCAATCCGCTGGCGATCAAATAACTATTTGCGTCATTGCGGGCAACGGGCACGCACCTCGCGCGAGCCCGTCGGCAACTCGCATGACGTGACGGGGAGGAAAACATGAAAACGCCGATGCTGGCATTGGCTGCGGCTGCCTGCCTGGTCGCGACCGCGCCCGCCGCGCCGGCGCCGCAATGGCCGCAGCAACCGATTCATATGATCGTTCCGTTCGGCGCCGGCGGCGGCTCCGACATTATCGGCCGCATCCTCGCCGACGCGATGCAAAGCCGGCTCGGCACGGCCGTTATCGTCGAAAACAAACCCGGCGCCGGAGGCATCATCGGCAATGAATTTGTCGCCAATGCCACGCCCGATGGCTATACGCTCGGAATCATGACGGCCGGGCAGGTCTTCGCCGCCATCACCCGCAAAGAGGTCCCTTACGACCCCGCCGCGCTGACGCCGGTGGCGCAGGTCGCCAGCGCGAGCCTGCTGATCGCTGTGCGTCCGGATTTTCCAGCCGACAATGTCAAAGATCTGGTCGCTGCCGCCAAGGCCGAACCGGGCAAGATCGTGTTTGCCAGCCCGGGCTTTACCGCCACCCAGCATTTCGCCGGCGAGCTGTTCAGGCAGATCGCCGGCGTGAACCTCTTGCACGTGCCGTTCCGCAGTTCGCCCGAGGCCATCAACGCGGTTTTAGGTCATCATGCCGATGTGGTGTTCGACACCGTGTCGGCGCTCATCGGCCAGGTTCAGTCCGGGGCGCTCAGAGCGCTCGCGGTGACCGGCAAGGATCGCTTTGCCGCGATGCCGGACCTGCCGGCGGCCGTCGAGTCGGGCGTGCTTCCCGGCTACGATGTCACCACCTGGTACGGCGTGTTCGGTCCGCCGAGCCTGCCGGCGCCTATCGTCGCCAGGTTGAATACGACACTCAACGAGATTATCGCCGACCAAAAAGTGCGTGAGCGGCTGGTCACGGTCGGGGTCGTCGTCAAAGGCTCGACGCCCGAGGAGTTCGGCGCCTTCATGGCCGCCGAGACCAAAAAGTGGAACGCCGTTCGCGAGGCAGCCGGCATCGCGCAGCAATGATATTTACCGGATAGGAGCAAAGTATGGACGACAAAGACCTTCACGATCGCGGGCTGAAACTGCGCATCGACATGTTCGGCGCCGATACCGTGAAAAAGCGGATGAACGCCTTCGGCGACTTCGGCAAGCCGCTGCAACACATCATCAACGCCTATGCCTATGGCGACGTCTGGCAACGCTCGGCGCTGTCGCCGGCCACCAAGTCGCTCGCCATGGTGGCGATGATGGCCGCCGCCGGGCATCCCAACGAGCTCGGCGTCCACATCAAGGGTGCGCTGAAGAACGGCTGTACGCCCGAGCAGATCCAGGAGATCCTCCTCCTGCTCGCACTCTATTGCGGCATTCCGGCCGCCAATGAGGCGCATCGGATCGCCGCCGATGTGTTGCGCGAGCAGGGGGCGGGCTGACGGGTTGCGCTTTGCCGCGCACCGATTACGTTTAGCAAAGCCTCTATTGCACAGCGAGCGCGCCCCCATGAGCACCGCCTTGGACACCAAGCAATACCCTGTCACCCACAGCGACGCCGAATGGCGCAAGATACTCTCGCCGGAACAGTTCCATATCATGCGCGAGCACGGCACCGAGCGGCCGGGCAGTTGCGCGCTCAATTTCGAAAAGCGCGCCGGCACGTTCTATTGCGCCGGCTGCGAGCAGGCGCTGTTCGCCTCGAAAAAGAAATTCGAGAGCGGCACCGGCTGGCCGAGCTTCAACGATCCGGTTCCGGGATCGGTCGAAACCACGACCGATCGCAGCTACGGCATGACCCGCGTCGAGGTGCATTGCACCCGATGCGGCAGCCATCTCGGCCACGTCTTCGAAGACGGGCCGCCGCCGACGCACTTGCGCTATTGCATCAACGGCGTGGCGATGAACTTCAAGCCGGAATAATTTTAAGCCGGTGTGACAGCTGCCGCCCTCAAATCTCCACACGAAATCCTACCTCAATGATGGCATCCTGTGGGATCTTGAAAAAATCCGGCGCGCGGCTGGCGATCCGGTTGAGAAACGAGAAGATCGCAAAACTGATCGGCCCCATGGCGGAGCCGGTGGCGCGGCGCACGATGGTCTCGTGGGCGAGATAATAGTTCTTGTGATCGAGATCGGCGTCGAAGCCGAGCTCGTAGCAATGCAGCAGGCTTAAGGGGATGTCGGGCGTTTGCATGAAGCCGAGCTTGACTTGGATGCGGTAAAAACCGTGGCCCAGACGCTCGACGGAATGGCGTTCGTGGAACGGCACCCGCGGCCGGTGATCGGCGACGAAGGTCAACAGCACGACGGTCTCGTGCAGCACGCGATTGTGCTCGATGTGGCGCAACAGCATCGGCGACGCGCCATGCTCGACCTTGGTGAGCCAGACCCCCAGCCCTGGCGCCCGGCCGATAACCGTGTTCTCGGCATAGATGAGGAACTGATCGAGCGGCATCGACATGTCGAGCAGCCGTTGTCTGACCTCCGAGGCACCCTTGCGCCAGGTCAGCATCAGCACAGCGATGGCGCCGCCGACGATGACCGGAAACCAGCCGCCGGCGACGAACTTCATCGAGTTGGAGACGACGAAGGTCGCGTCGATCAAGCCGAACGCGGCGATGATCGGAACAGCGACCGCGGGCGACCAGCGCCAGCGCGTCACTGCGACGCGGTACAGCAGGATCGTGGTGATCAACATGGTCCCGGATACGGCGATGCCATAGGCGGCCGCGAGATTGTCGGACGTTTTGAACAGCATGACCGTCAACAGCGTACCCGCCATCAACAGCCAATTGGCGGCCGGCACGTAGATCTGCCCGGCCTCGTCGCTCGATGTCGGCACGATCCGCGCCCGCGGACACAATCCCATCAGCATCGCTTGCCGCGTCAGTGAAAACACGCCGGAGATCAGCGATTGCGAGGCGATGATGGTGGCGAGCGCGGCGAGCGCCACCATCGGGATCAAGGCCCATCCGGGCGCCAAGCGGTAGAATGGATTATCGGCCGCCGCCGGATCGGCGAGAATAAGCGTGCCCTGGCCGAAATAATTGAGGATCAGTGCCGGCAGCACGAGTCCGAACCAGGCCTTACGGATCGCTGCGGGGCCGACATGGCCCATGTCGGCATAGAGCGCTTCGCCGCCGGTCAGCGCCAGGAACACTGCGCCGATGACCACAAACGCGATGACGGGGTTGGCGGCGACAAAGCCCACGGCCGCGAGCGGATTGACCGCATTGAAAATCGCCGGCGCCAGCCAGATGTTGGTGGCGCCGAGCACCGCGATGACGACGAACCAGATCACCATCACCGGCCCGAACAGCCGGCCGATACTCTCTGTCCCGCGACGCTGGATCACGAACAAGCCGATCAGGATCACAAGCGTCACCGGCACGATGAAGGTGCCGAACGACGGAGCGATGAGCTTTAACCCCTCCATGGCCGAGAGCACCGAAATCGCCGGCGTGATGACGCCGTCGCCGTAGAGCAAGGCTGCGCCGACGACGCCGAGCAGCACCAGAATCGGCAGCGTCCGGCCCTTGGCGATCTGGTCCGCGCCGACCAGCGACAACAGCGCCAGGATGCCGCCTTCGCCTTCATTGTCGGCGCGCAGGACGAAGACGACGTATTTCAGCGTCACCATCATCAGGAGCGCCCAGAGGATCAGCGACACGATGCCGATGACGTCGGCTGCGGTCGGGACCGGATGGCCGATGCCGGTCAGCGCAACCTGGAACGCGTAAAGCGGGCTCGTCCCGATGTCGCCATAGACGATGCCGAGCGCGGTGAGCGCGAGGTACCAGGGATTGCCGGCATGGTGGTGGACCTTGCCCGGGTCCGCGTCGGCCGCCGAAATCGGCGTTGCGGTATGCGCAGCCAGCGGTGCGGCGCCGCCAACCGGGATGCTGGAGGGGATATTCATTTTCGACCTCGCCGCATTACGCGCCGGCTGTCGGCTCCAGACCTGCTGCATTCAAGATTCAGGCCAGCATGACCGCCTCGGCGGGACGCCGATCACGCCCACAGCTTTTTGCTGGCGATCGCGGCGCCATCGCTGAGCGCGCGCAATTTGGCCCAGACGATCGAGTCGACCACCGTCGGTTCGGCGCGCACCGAGGTGCCGAAGCCGCAATCGACGCCGGCGATCAGCCGTTCGCGCTCGACGACTTCGGCGTAGCGGGCGAGGCGCTGCGCCACCAGCCGCGGGTGCTCGACGAAGTTCGTGGTCGAGTCGATGACGCCGGGAATGAGAATTTTGTCGTCGGGGATTTTGACGGTCTTGAGGTCTTCCCATTCGTGCTCGTGGCGCGGATTGGCCCCCTCGATACTGATGGCTTGCACCTTCGCCTTGAATGCGATGTCGATGATCTTGGTCACCGGCAGATCGTGGGTGTGCGGCCCTTCGTAATTGCCCCAGCAGATATGCAGACGGATGCGGTCGGCCGGCAGTCCCTCGATCGCGGCGTTGAGCGCCGCGATATTGCGCTCGGCGATGGTGGCGCGGAATTCGTCGTCGGTGAGATGGCGGTATTGATTGTGGCGCGCCGAGCCGAGATCCGGCGCGTCGATCTGCAGCACCAGGCCCGCTTCGACGATGGCGCGGTATTCGACCTTCAGCACGTCGGCGAGCGCCGCGACGTAAGCGTCCTCGCTCGGGTAATGCAGGTTGATGATGAAGCGCGTCAGGATGCCCGGCGACGGCGCCGTCATGAAGGCTTCGCGCGCCGGCGACTTTGCCGCGGCGGCCTTGAGATGGGCGATGTCGCGGTCGAGCGCCGAGCGATCCTTGTAGCGCAGTTCGCCGACGCAGCCGGGAAACGGCGTCGTGGCGAAATTGCCGGTCCGGACGAAATCCGGATGCGCCAAGAGATCGCGCCCGATCATGATATCGCGGCCCTTTTCGGCGGCCCGCGGGTCCGGCGCGATGCCAGCGACCCGGTGGCGGATATAAGTGGTGTAGGACGGCTTCGACATCTCGCCGTCGCTGACCACGTCGATGCCGGCCGCGACCTGCCGGGCAATGACATCGTCGACCGCTCGGGCGGTTTCGGCTTCGAACGCGTCCGCTGCGACGGCGCCGCCGTTTTCCCGTTCGAGGATGAGATCGATAAGCGGCTTCGGCCGCGGCAAGCTCCCGGTGTGGGTGGTGAGGATACGGTCGGTCGAGGTCTTCACGGGCATTCCCCTGTAGCGTTCCAGGACGATTGTTGCTGAATCTCGTTGAGCAGGTGGCGCGCCGCTAGCGCGCGAGTTGCCCGCGCAGCCATTCGACGATGGTCGTTGTAATATGCCCCGACGGCGCGCCGGGCGTGCGGCCCATATGGCGACCGTTGGCATAAATCCGCGCCGCTTTCGGATTGCCGTGCTCGAGCAGAAGATAAATGTCATCGACCGGGGCCTGGTCGTCGAGCTTGCCGTTGACGCCGAGGATCGGCGCCGACGGTTTGTCGAGAAGCCCCATGGTCTGCAGCGAGAAGCGCGGCGCGATCGCCAAAAATTCCTCGAGCGTCTTCGTTCCCATTGCGCGGCTGCGTGCTTCGAGCAGGCTTTGGGCACCGAACAGATAAGTGGCGCCGCCAGTGGTGAAGGCCGAGATCAGCCACTCTTTCTGAAAACCGTAATGGATATTGCCGCCATGAAAGACCGCGCCCTTGATGCGATCGGGCGCGACGAAGGCAAGCCGCGCCGCCCAATAGGCGCCGAAGCTGCCGCCCCAGACGCCGATGCGCGTGCCGTCGATCTCCGTGCGTAGCGGCAGGTGGTCGAGCCACATGAGATAGCTGCGCTCGGCGTCGGGATCGCCGAACAGCACCGGATTTTCGCCGCTGCCGGGCATGTCGATAGAGAGCGAAGCGAGCCCCGCGTCCATGATCGCTTCGGCGATGCGCAGGCGGTCTTCCTTCCAGCCGTCGACGCCGCCCCAATGCAGGACCACCGGCGGCCTCGCCGATCCGGGCGGACGTTGCAGATAGCCGATGAGTGTCTTGTCGCCGAACGGCAACTCGATAACCTCGAGCGGCGGATCGAAATATTTTGCCGCCTTGCGAAACATGCGCAGCGAGGCGCGGTAGGCTTCAAGCTTGCCGGGCGAATTCGGCGTCGGATAGCGTCCGACGCGACAGGCGTCGAAGCCATGCATGTAGAGTTCGGCAAGCGCGGCGCCGGCAGCGCCGGCCCTGGCGCGGGCGTCGGCCTGCTCCTCATAGCCGAAACCGATCTCGCACCATTCGCGCGCCCACTCGTCCTTGTCGAGGCTCGTGAGCGCCGTCATGACACGCTCGGCATCCTCGCGCTTGATGTCCTCGAACGGGCTGAACCTGCCGGCGCGGCGCATGAACTCGGCCTTGACCTCGTCGAGCGAGCGTTCGCGCGCTCCGTCGGCCTCGGCCGGCATGGCATGGCGATTCATGGTCGGATCCTCACAGGACATTCTTCGGCCTCGCTTCTGTCTCGGCGAGATTAGCACAGGCGCCGCATCGCGGGTCCGCTCGGGCGCAAAGCCGCGCAGCAGCTATGCCTCCTGGCGCCGTTGTCGGCGCCGAAGGCGGAGGCTAGTGTGCGCGCCACGCCGGGCCGGCAACAGTACAACACGGCACAAAAAGGGGGGGAAGCGCGGCATGCGCATCGTCGATCTGAGCCGCGAGCTTTATCATCGCACGCCGTCCTATCCGGGGCAGCCGCCGGTCATCCACGGCATCTGGAAGACTCACGACGAGGCGTTCGCCGATTCCGGCAACGTCCAGGGCAACAGCGTGATGTTCTTCTCGATGCCCGATCATGGCGGCACCCATATCGACGCGCCGCGGCATTTCGGTAAAACCGGCACGCCGATCGATAAGTATCCCCTGGAAAACTGCATCGTCCAAGGCATCTGCATCGATCTGCGGCACATCGCGCCGCGCGCGGAAATCACGCCCGAGGATCTCGAAGCGGCGGTGAAAAATGCCGGCGTGCCGATCCCGAAAAAAGGCACGGTGCTGCTGTGCACCGGCCACCACGCGCGCACGTTCCCGAAACCCGCTTATGCGACCGACAATTCCGGCGTCAATGTCGCGGCCACGGAATGGCTGGCGGCGCAGGGCATCGTGCATTTCGGCATCGACTCGATGCGGCCGGGGCCGGAAGGCAAGGTCAATGCGCTGGTGCACAAGGCCTGCCTAGAGCTCGACATCACCCATATCGAGAGCCTGTGCAATCTCGAGGCTTTGCTCGGACAGGGCGAGTTTCAGTTCATCGGCCTGCCGCTGAAATGGCGCGAAGGCACCGGTTCGCCGATCCGCGCCGTCGCAGTGTTCAACGATTAAACGCTCATCATCAAAATAAAAGGGGGACGACGGCCCATGCTGCTCGGACACAATCGTAAAATGACCGGCGCTCAATGCATCGCCGATATGTTGCAGGGCTACGGCGTCAGCCACGTGTTCCACGTGCCGGCCGTGATGCGCACCGCTTTCGCGGAGATGGAGCGCCGCACCGACATCAAGCGGCTGCATGTGCACGGGGAGAAGGCGGCAGCCTATATGGCCGACGGTTATGCACGCGCCTCGGGCAAGCCCGGTGTCTGTGCCTCGCAGGTGATCGGCGCGCTCAATCTCGCCGCCGGCTTGCGCGATGCGTGGCTCGCCCATTCGCCGGTGATCGCCATCACCGGCGGCCGCGATCCGAAATGGAAGTTCCGCAAAGTCTATCAGGAGGTCGACGATGTGCCGGCGTTCGAGCCGGTGACGAAGTTCAATGCCACGGTCGACGACGTGGCGCGGCTTCCCGACATGATCAGGCAGGCGTTCCGCACCGCGGTGACCGGATGCCCCGGCCCGGTGCATCTGCAATTTCGCGGCAATGAAGGCCAGCTCGACGCCGACGAAGCGGAGATGGAGCCGCTGGTCGAGCCGCAATATGCCCGTGTCCCGGCCTTCCGTCCGGTGCCCGACGAGGCGAGCGTGCGCGCGGCGCTGAAACTTCTCGAAGCGGCGGCGCGTCCGGTGATCGTCGCCGGCGGCGGCGTGCGCGCCTCGGGCGCGGCGGCCGAGCTCGTGGCGCTCGCCGAGGCGCTGCAGATCCCGGTGGCGACCTCGCTCAACGGCAAGGATTCGATTCCCGGCAATCATCCGCTGTCGGTCGGCGTCGTCGGCTCTTATTCGCGCGAAAGCGCCAACCGCGTGGTCAATGCGGCCGACCTTGTTTGCTACGTCGGCAGCGAGACCGGCGGCATGACGACGCATTTCTGGACGGTGCCGAAGATCGGCACACCCGCGATCCAGATCGATATCGAGCCGGAGGCGCTCGGCCGCAATTACCCGCTCGCCGCCGCGGTCAACGGCGACGCCAAGGTCACGCTGACGCACATGCTGGGCGCCGCCGACCGTTCAAGCGCGAAAGCGCGCGCGGCTTGGATCGCCGAAGCGCACAAGCTTTGCGGCGCGTGGCGGGACAAATACAAATCCGCGTTCGAATCCGACGCGGTCCCGATCCGGCCGGAGCGGCTCTGTCACGAATTGTCGCGGCACGTGCCGGACGATGCCATCGTCGTCGTCGATACCGGCCACGCCGGCATGTGGATGGGCGGCATGTACGATCTGACCTCGCCGCGGCAGAGCTATATACGCAGCGCCGGCCATCTCGGCTGGGCCTTCCCGGCGGGCTTGGGCGCCAAATGCGCCTGTCCGGAGCGCCCCGTCGTCACCTTCACCGGCGACGCCGGCTTTTGGTACCACATTGCCGAAGTCGAGACCGCGGCGCGCTGGAACATCAATGCGGTGACCGTCGTCAACAACAATGGCGGTGGCAACCAGTCCAAGCGCGGCTTCGACCGCGTCTATGGCGGCCAGCAGACCCCGAAAGCACGCGAAATGTGGACCTTCCGCCCAACCAATTTCGCCCGCCTCGCCGAGGAGATGGGCGCGCTCGGCATCCGCGTCGAACAGGCCTCGGCGTTCCCGGCGGCGCTCAAGCAGGCGCTTGCCGCCCAGCGCCCCGTTGTCATCGATGTCGTCACCGATATCGAGCTGCTCGCGCCCACCGCGGTGGCGTGACGCTTGAGGAAGCCGGCTGCGGCACGGTTCAATTCGGGCGAAATTGGGACAATTTGTAACAGTCTTGTGTCCCGATCGATCATTTGAATCGCGAATTTGCAATCGCGAATGCGCGACAGCGCCTCGTTCGCGCCCTAGACTATTGGAAAGTTCCGTCGCGTAGGCGTCATGCGCTTTAGCGTCATGCGCTTTAGTGTCGTGCGTCGGTTGCTATCGCGCGCGGCCGCGATTTGGCCGCACGGGCTCGGAGACTTGACCGCAACATTCGAACTTAGATGCGGATTTAAATGCGCAGCGAACGGCAATCGGCGATCCGCCTGCTTCAGCTGTTGATGATTGCGTCGCTTCTGTTTCCGGCGGCGCTGTTTGCCTATGCCTCCTATAACGACGATCGCGACGTCCATGCGGTCGCCGACGAGCGCATCGTTCGTTCACTCGACGTGCTGCAGGAACAGGGGCTCAAAGTCTTCGAGACCGTCGACCGTATCTTCCCGGAAGTCGACGAGGTGGTGCGCGGCATGTCGGACGAGCAAATCCGCGCCGCGCAAGAAAGTCTGGCGCCGCGGCTGCAGCGCATCGTCGGCGTGATGCCGCAAGTCCGAGCCATCACTTTGATCGGCAGCGATGCTCGCCTGCTCGCATCGAGCGCGGCGCAGACCGGCGCCGATTTCGCCGATCGCGATTTCTTCAGGGCTCAAGCCCAGCCCGATGGCGACGTCGGCATTTATATCGGCGGNNCGGCGGTCTGGTCGCCGCCGCCGCGCCCGGCGCGTCGGACCTCGATACGTTCACGCTGTCACGCCGTCTGGCGTCGCCGGACGGCTCGTTCCGTGGCGTCATCGCGGTTGCGGTGCGGCCGAGTTATTTCGACGACTTCTACGCCATGATCGAGCAGTCGCCCGGCAATTTCTACGACCTGGTACGTCCCGACGGCGTGTTGCTCGCGCGTTATCCTGCCGCCACGGCAGGTTTCCGGCAGCTCAGCCCAAAAAGCGGCTTGCGCATCGCGATCGGCAACGGCTTGACCCACGGCCTGTACTCGGCGTCCTCGGAGGGCGATGGCATCGACCGGCGGATCGGCTTTCGCAAACTGCCGGGTTATCCGCTCTATGTGCTCGCCGGCACCGAGAACGCGGCGATCCGCGCGCAATGGCTGTCGATCATCAGCGCGCATCTGATCTTCGGCTTACCGGTGACGCTGTTATTGTTCTGCACGCTGTGGGTGGCGCTGCGACGGACCCAGCGCCTGCACGATGAGGCCGAGCGCCGCGAAATCGCGGAAGACGCGCTGCGGCAGGCGCAGCGGCTCGAAGCGATCGGCCAATTGACCGGCGGCGTCGCGCACGACTTCAACAATCTTCTGATGATCGTCGGCGGCACGGTGCAGCGCCTGCGCCGGCACTTGAGCGACAACAAAGAATCGGCCGGCGACAAGGCAACACAACTCCTCGACACCATCAGTACTGCGACGCAGCGCGGCGAAAGCCTGACGCGCCAATTGCTGGCCTTTTCGCGGCGGCAGATGTTGCAGCCCTGCGTGATCGATCTGGCCGAGCGGCTGCCCGAGATCAAGGACATGCTCAGCCGCTCGCTGCGCGGCGACATCGAAATCCGCGTCGGCGTCGTACGCCGGCCGTGCCTGGTCAAAGTCGATCCCAGCGAGTTCGAGCTCGCTTTGCTCAATCTGGCGTTCAACGCCCGTGACGCGATGCCGTCGGGCGGGACGCTGACCCTCACGGCAAAGCCGGTCGTGATGCGCGGCAAGGATTCGGAGGAAGGCTTAAGCGGCGAATTCGTCGCCATCAGGGTCGCGGATACCGGAACCGGCATCCCGCCCGACGTGCTGCCGCGGGTGTTCGAACCGTTCTTCACGACCAAAGAGGTCGGCAAGGGCACGGGCCTCGGCTTGAGCCAGGTCTACGGCTTTGCCCGCCAATCCGGCGGTGTTGCCACGATCGCCACCTCGGCGCGCCGCGGCACCGCGGTCACGATGTTCTTGCCGCGGACCTGGGAAACTGTCACCCAGCCGCGCCAGGAGCAGGTCGCCGCCGCCGCCGCGCGGCCCGCCGGCACTGTGCTCGTGGTCGAGGACAATGCCGAGGTTGCCGCAGTCGGCCGGGCCTATTTCGAACAGCTCGGCTACCAGGTCAGCCACGCGGCAAGCGCGCAAGCCGCGATCGACATGATCGAAGGCAGCGGCGAGATCGATCTGGTGTTTTCGGACATATTGATGCCGGGTGGCATGAACGGTCTCGAATTGGCGGATACGCTGCGGCGGCGGTTTCCACAGATCGCGGTGCTGTTGACCACCGGCTATAGTTCGAGCGCACAGGACGCCGTGCGCCGCGGCTTCGACGTATTGCAAAAACCCTATGACATCGCGGCGCTGCAACGCGCCTTGCGCGGGGAGCGGGGCGCGCCCGGCCAGCAGTCTCCGGCGCCGAAGCAGGCGGCGGGGTAACGCGCATCGGGGCATAATCGCGGGCTCGATTTGCGCGGGCTGTAATTAGGCTTCAAGAAATGACTCGTAACAGATAGAGCGGCAAACCTTCAGCCGTGACGCGTCAGCGCTCAAAAAGTCAGCAGCAAAGAATCAATCCCGAGGAATCGATCTCAAAAAATCATCCCCACGGCAATTGCGCCATCAGTCGCGGCACCGCATCGATTCCGACGGAAGAAATCGCCATATAGAGCGTCATCAGCGAGCCCACTGTACAGAAACAAACGATCGGCCAAGCGTCGTCGGATACCGCCAACGCCACGGTGCTGGGTCGCCTCATCGGATTTCCAAGTTCGCCACGATTGGGCATTTCATTCTCCTGTGATGACCTGACACAAAGCTGCGATGCAAATTCCGGGCCGCACGGCGCAGCGAAACATCGGTTGCGTTACCAGCGGCTTAATATTGCGTCGCGGCGCGGGGCCAAAGTTATGATCCAGGTTTATGCTGCATGACCTGCCGAGCGCAAAAGACGCCGACCGGGAACCGATGACCATGTGCGCAACCACGGTCGACATTCACCCCCACATCATCGCCGCCGACTTGGCGCGCTATCCGCGCGCGCCGCTGGGCGGCCGGCAATCGAATGGGTCGGCGATCCGGCCGGTCGCGCTCGAAACCATGATCGCGGCCATGGACGGCGCCGGGGTCGCTAAGGCCGCGATCGTGCAGGCCTCCACCTGCTACGGTCACGATAATTCCTACGTCGCCGATGCGGTGGCGGCGCACCCGCAGCGATTCACCGGCGTGTTCTCGGTCGACGTGCTGGCGCCGGAAGCGCCGGAACGGATGCGTTATCGGCACGATCGCGGACTGACCGGCATGCGGCTGTTCACCTTCGGCTCCACCATGAGCGAGCAGGCGTCCTGGCTCGACGATCCGAAATCCAATCCGGCCTGGCGCTGCGCCGCCGAGCGCGGGTTGTCGATCTGCATGCAGATGTCGGCAGAGGGAATTGCGCAGCTGACGCGCATGATCGAACGCTTTCCGACGGTCAAAGTCATTCTCGATCACGCCGCGCGGCCGGTTTTCGCCGACGGGCCGCCTTATGCGGCGGCGGCGAGCCTGTTTGGCCTAGCCCGCTATGCCAACGTCCACTTGAAACTCACGGCGCGCAATTTCGTCGAGGCGCGTCGCGGCAAGGCGTTGCCGGAGACCTTGTTGCCGCGGCTCGTGGCCGAATTCGGCGCGGCACGGTTGGCCTGGGGCTCGAATTATCCGTCGTCGGACGGCACCTTGCCGCAGCTCTTGGCGCTGGCGCGCGCTACGCTTTCCGGATTGCCGCAAAGCGATCGCGACTGGATCTTTGCCAAAACCGCGCAAGTGCTTTATCCGGCGCTGGCCGATCAGGGATGAAAGTCAAGGACTGAAAGCCGAGGAACGACCGCGATGAGCATCGAAAAAATCACGCTGCGCACGATGTTGGGCAATTATCCCAATCTGGCCGCCCTGAAGAAAAAGCAGCTGACGTCCGACCGCGTCGACTTCGATTTCGTCGACGTGAAAGTCGCGAACCAGTTTTTCAAAGCGCTGGTGCGCGACGCCAAGTTCGACTTGAGCGAATTGGCGATCGTCACTTTCCTGCAGGCCAAAGCCTACGGCAAGCCTTACGTGCTCTTGCCGGCGGTCGTGGTCGGCCGCGGCCAGCACCACACCATCGCCTATAATCCGGAGCGCGGGCACTTAAGCCCCGCCGACCTTGAAGGCAAGCGTGTCGGCGTCCGCGCCTATACCGTTACCACCGGCGTCTGGGTGCGCGGCATCTTGCGCGAGCAATACGGCATCGACGAAAAAAAGGTGCATTGGGTCACCTTCGAGGATCCGCATCTCGCCGAGTTTCACGATCCGGACCTCATCGAGCGCGCCGCGCCCGGCAAGACGCTGCCGCAGATGCTGCTCGACGGCGAGCTCGACGCCGGCATCGTCGGCGACCAGCTGCCGGATCCGCGGCTCAAGCATCTGATCCCGAATCCAGAGGCCGAGGCCAAGCAATGGGCGCTGAGCCACGGCGGCGTGCCGATCAATCACCTGGTGGTGATGCGGCAGGAGATCGCGCGCGCGCATCCGGATGTGGTGCGGGAAGTGTTCCGTCTGCTGCACGACAGCAAGCTCGCGGCCAAGCTGCCCGATACCGGCACCGCCTTGGATCCGTTGCGCTTCGGCGTCGAGCCCAACCGGCGCGCGCTCGATGTCATTATCGATTTTTCGTTCCGCCAGGGCATGATCCCGCGCCGCTTCTCGGTCGACGAGCTGTTCGACGAAACGACGCGCGGTTTGACGGCTCTTTATTGAACCGACGCGCTTTCCGTCAGCGTCTGAGCGTCCAGCAGACGAGCCAGCTCATGGTGTTCGGCCGGTTCTCGTTGACAGCGAGCCAGCGATCCAGCGAACTCGAATTCTGCAGCCCGGCGAACTCATTCGGATCCCGGGGCCCTTCCAACACCTGCTCGATATCGTGGCTTGCGGCAAACCGCTTTTGCAGCACAGCCGTGATCTGAGGATCGAGGAAGTCGTGGCATTCGATGATCATGTCGCATTGCAGTAATTCGGGCACGTGCGCAGGATCGAGGAGCTGAAGCTCGGCGCCTTCACAATCCACGATGAGAAGCGGTCGTTCGTTTTCGGACATAATCCGAGCGAGAGACTCAATGCCGCACGTCCCCGCCACCACGACCCGGTTGCTGACCTGATTGACTGCCGCGGCGCGAAGACAGATGGCCTCAGCTTTTTCATTGGCATCGAACGCGAACACCTTCGCCCGCGGCAGGGCCCGAGCGATACCTACCGCATAATAACCCTCGGCACAGCCGATGTTGACGACGGCCGTTGGATTCCGGCTCACGGCCTTGGCAATGGCGGGATGCAATTCCGCTTCGTAACAGCCGAGCAACTTAGGCGACAGATCACCATCGCCCCAGGAAGCCTCCGCCAGCAGCGTCATGCCCGCGAAGGGTCCTGACGCGACACTGAGGCCGTAAAACGTGATCAGATCGTTGGTGATTGCGGCACGCCTGACTAGGGCGGCGGCCGTGAGATCGTGGAATATTCCCAGATAACGTAAGTCGGCAATGTCGGGCGGAAACTCTCCCTTCAAGGCCGTCCGGCCACCAGCCGCGTGCGGGCTAACGCCGAACTTCCGACGCACGGCCTGCCACAACGCTCGCGCCAGCCGACTGCGGGATCGCAACAGCGCGTTATGTTGGGCAATGGCTTTTGCTGCGTGCGCCTCAGTCTGTTGCAGCCGCTGCTCGGTCTGGTGCTGTATTAAATTGAGCTGTCGTGACAACAGACGCCGCGCGCTAGGTGGCAGCGTCTCGCGAATGGGCTGAAGGGCGATCTCGCGATCGAGGCTCAGGAGACGCGTGGCCTTCGGTCGCCCCGCAAAGTGATAGATGATCGGATCGGGTCCGATCGTGGAGCCGACGAGAACGTTCCAGTCGACGGGAAGTTCTTGGACGTGCGCCATGCGATCCGGATCCGGATCGTCAGTGCCACCAAGACCGAGCATCTTCCGATATCCCAGCAGGTGGAGCATGGCCGCCTGTTCGTGCCAAAAATGATTGATGAAGTCGGTTTGTCGCCAGATTTCGTCGAGAAAATCAATGGACCAGGTACAATTCCGCCAAAGCATTACGCCGGTATTGAAATGACCCTGAATAACGCCATAGCTTTCCGAGTTGTCCGGACCGTGCCAACATAAGGAAAGGTCTCTCCCGGGCGTTATGTGATTGCGAATATCTTCGTCAAAACGCACGAATATCGCATCCGCATCAACAAAAAGGCAGTAATCAAACCCGGACTGCAGAACTTCGCGAATGCATTTGATTTTACCCCAAAGAGGCGGCCGGCCTTCTGCCTTCGGCGGCATCGTCAGAAATTCCAAGCCGAAGATATCGGCGTAGCGTCGCATGGACGGCAAAGTGCGATCCGCGATCTCGCGATAATTTTCGTCGAAAACGGTGAGCAGGGCGATTTTCATTGCTTCGGCCGTAACAAATTCGACACTGCTCAGCTAAACACAAGGCCGTCGTCGACCGCAATTGACCGCGGAGCCCGGAAATCCGTAGCGGCCGCCTAATTGCCAATTGCGTCGGCACCTTCAATCGCCGCGCCCCTGGCCAAAAGCAGAAAGGCGATGCGCTTGGCAAGAATTATTCGATTTGCCCATTGCTATTCGAGCGGATGCGGCGTCGAGTGCCGATTGAATAACATGGACCGGCGGGGGTCATTTTCCCCGAGAGCTGCCATCAAAGCGGCGACGTACCGAATTCGCCGTTCAATCATCGGCACTCGATGCCGTCGGCAGGCACCAATCAACCTCACTTCGTAAATTCGCCTCGTAACTTCACTTCGTAACTTTACCTGGAGCGTGAGCCATGGAAGCGTTTTTTATTGCGCTCGCTGTAATCGCCATGACCGCCGGTTGCTTTTGGTTGTTCGTTATCGAGCCACGGAGAAAGATCTACGATTCATGATTCACTGATCGCCCGCCTTGGCGTCTGTCGTGTGGAATTGCGGCCGCCCCTGGACGCGCAGGACCCCTTTGGCCCGGTCCATCCGCTCAGCCATCTGCGCAATTTCGGCGCCCCCATCAGCGTTCCGCCGGCGCGGGGTCCGAGGCCGGGCTCGGCGCGGCGGTCGAGGGCGGCCGCAGCACCAGTCGCTGGCCGAGATAACGCGGCACGACGATGCGCTCGCCCTCGGTCAGCGCCGCATTCTCCGACTTCTGATTGATCTGGGCGAGCGCCCAGAGCGGCACATGATAGGTCGTCGCAAGACTTTGCAACGTATCGCCGGCGTGGGCCGAGACCGGACGGCCTGAGTCCCACAGTTCGATCGGACCGGTTGCCGGAAAGACAATGTGCAGCGGCACGGATTCACCCTCGTCCCGCGCACCGAGTGCCCTGATCTTGGCGGCCAGTTGCTCCTGGATGCGATCGAACTTGTCCATATTGACGTGGACGATTTCAGGACGATCTTTGAGGTTAAAGCTCGCATAGTGGCCATGGAAGCCGCGGCCCGGCGCGACGTCGCCGCCGCCCAAGAAGTTGGAGGACTGGTAGAGGTTGATATAGCGCTCGACATTCGCCGGCACTTTATCCGCAGAACGATTGGGATCGTAGGTGATCAGCAGGCTCACCGGCACGTGCGCGGCCTCGAGAGCTTCGGCGAATTCCAACGCGGTATCGCCGCCGATGGAATGGCCGATAACGGCGATCGGCTTGGGGTCGCGGCGGTAATCGCTGATCGCCTGGTTAGCGACGTCGCGCCACATCAGGTGGGAGCTGATGTTTGCAGCAACGCCCGTGCGGTTGATCCGCTGCGCCAGTTCGTCCATGCCCCAGTCGATCAGGCCGATCAGGCCACGGAATAGATAGGCGCGGCCATGCGGTTCGGCATTCGGCGTTTCGGCGGTTGCGGCTTGGCCGGCACCGCTAAGGCATATGATCAGGAGAGCCGTAACGATAGTCTTGGTTTGAAACATCTTGGCTTGAAACATCTTGGCTTGAAACATGCGGTTCAAAACTCGGCGTTTGAAGCTTAAAAACAGCGGGCCGACGGTGCAGACCGCTCGCCGTGCCAGGAATAGTGGGTGAAATTGTGGCCCGGCATTTTCGGTGGACTGCGCCCGAGCGGCCGCGACGACGCGGATCGCTGCTGCTAATCTTCAATCCATGAAGCTGCTGGCGAGATTGGCGACCGGCCGGGTCGCGCTTTGGTGCACGTTCTGGCTGCTCGGGATTCCGCTCGCTCTCGTCTGGGATGGCAGCGGCGCCTGCATGGTCACCGGATGCCGCATTGAGCGATCGTGGGTTGCGGAGCTTGTCATAGGGCTGTTCGCGGCAGCGAGCGTGGCCATGCCCTTCGGCGCCGTGGTGATATGGCGCAGCGCATCGAACTACCCGCGAGAGGCGTGGTGGCAAACGCTCCTCGCCATGGGCGCCAAGTTATGTGCCGGGTTTTGGGGCCTGCTGGGGATCTTGTGCATATTGGGTTTCTTCTATCTGGCCTATGGCGCCATTTCTGCGGTTCTCGCCCCTGATTGATGCTCCCGGCGGCTGTGCGCCGACGACACGCGAATCGGCGGTTTGACGGCGGCGGCGCTCTCGCCGATGGTGAAGCCGGAACAAGTGTGTGCCGACCGCCGTTGTCCGGTCGCCGCGCGGGACATGCCGCGACATGCCGAGGTCAAAGCCTATGCAAACGTGGAATCGGTGGCTGGCGCTGTCATCGCAGGCGATGATGCTTGGCTTGGAGGCGCAACGGGTGATCGCGCTGCGGATGCTGCGCATTGCCGGCGGCGGCGCCCACGGCCAGGCCGAGGCGGAGCGCATGATGACGGAAAAGCTCGCCGCGTTCGGCGAGGCGCAGGCCGCCGCGGTGACCGGCGCGATCGAGGGTCACAGCAGCCATCGCATTGGCGCCAAAGTCCTTAACGTTTACGCCAAGCGCGTCCGCGGCAATCGGCGGCGGCTGGCGCGCTGAACGCGCCGCGCGGAACTAACGATAGTCTGGCAGGTTGGTGCGACGGCGGCAGGCGCTTGCCTGCGCTCCTATTGAGTTCGCGAGGCACCATGTTCCAATATCGCTCGTCCGCTTTCGGCCCCAGCGTCAATTCCATTCAAAAGCACCTGAGCGCGGTCGAGAAAGAGCTCGAAACCATCGGACGCATCGCCGGACGGCGCGGCTCCGCTGCGGCGTCCGCGGCCGGCGAGCAGATCGGCGACGCGATTGCCACGATCTTGAGCGAGATGCTCGATCGCTTCCGTGAGCGCGGCCGCGCGGCCGGCGATCAGGCGGCGCGCTTCGGCACCCAGGCGGTCAATCTCGGCAAGGGCTTCGGCAGCGAGGCCTTGCAGCGGGTGTCGGCGGAGGTCGAAGACCGGCCGCTCGTCACTCTTGGCGTTGCGCTCGGCATCGGCATTTTGATCGGGGCGGCGGTCTTGGGCAGCGCCGCGATGAAGCGTTGACGTTAGGCCGTCGTCACTTTCGCGGCCGTCAACTGACGCATTGCGCGGCGCGCCTTGTACGTCTCATGGCTCGATATGGGCCCCGAGCGGGTCGCCACGCACCGCTGCGATCGCTTCGTGAAGTGTCGCAAAAATGCGCGCGTCGGTGACGACCGGTGTGATGTGGTGCCGGTCCATGTCGGATCGCAGATATGGATTGACGCGCGCGAAGGCGACCTCGATTTTTCGGCGCTTGAGATCGTCGAGCACGTCACGCACGGATTGCGCCGCGGCGTAGTCGATATCCGTGATCGCGCTTGCGTCGACGACCAGCCAATGGACCGGTGTCGGCGCACAATCGACGAGCGCGCGCACTTCGTCGGCGAAGCGGTTGGCGTTGGCGTAAAAAAGATCCGCACCGAAGCGATAGACAATCAATCCCGGGGCGGTTTGCTTCCCCGGGGTCGCCGGAACCGGTATCCACCGGTCGGCTTGGTCCGGCGCTAGCATCAATGCGTGCGGGCTGTAACTGTGGCGCACGTGCCGGAACAGCGACAGGGCGATTGCCAAAAGGATACCCTGCTCGACGCCGATGGCGACAACCGCCGCCGCCGTGATGGCGGCAAGATAAAATTCGCCCGGGCTTTCACTGCGAATGTCGCGCAGCCCTTTCACCTCGATCATGCCGATTGCGATCGTGAATACGATACTCGCCAGCACGCAGCGCGGCAGATACTGGAGCGGGCCTGTCAGGAAGAGCAGCACCAGGAGCACGACTCCTGCGAACGCCAATTGCGCCAGCTGGCTGCGCGCACCGGCGCGATCCGCCATGGCGGTCTGCGTCGGGCTGCCGTTGACCACGAACGTGCCGCTGACCGCGGCAACCGCATTCGCGGCGGACAGCCCGAGGATGTCCGCGTTCTCGTCGACACGCTCGTCATAGCGCATGGCGAAGGCGCGGGACGTCGCTGCGCTTTGCGCGATAATCATCACGAAACATGACCCGGCCACCGGGAGCAACGCCAAAACGTCGCTCCAGGCCACGTCGGGAAACCCGATCGGCGGCAGCCCGCCGGGGACTGGACCGATGACCGCAATGCCGCGGTCGGCGAAGCGGTATGCGGCGCTCGCCGCGATCGACCCGACGACGGCGACGAGCGAAACGGGCAGGCGCGGGTCAATACGCCGGCCGACGAGGATGCCGGCAACCACGACAGCGGACAGCGCTATGGTCGGAAGATTGACCTGCGGCAGGCTATGGAGGAACTGCCAAACTTGAATGGGCGTCTTGTGCGAGTCGACCGTGACGCCGAACATTTCACCCAGCATGGCGATGGCGACCTGAAACCCGACGCCGGTGAGAAACCCGACCAGCACCGTGCGCGACAGGAAGTCGGCGAGAAAGCCCAACTTGAAAATCCGTGCGAGAAACAGAATGCCGGCGGTCAGAAGCGCCACCATGCCGACCAGCGCTATGTACTTCTCGCTCGCCGGCGTCGCCATGTCGGACAGCTGAGTGGAAAAGATGACGGCGGTGGCCGAGTCGGCAGCCACGATCAGATGCCGGGAGGAACCGAACAGCGCGAATGCGACGAGCGGCAGAAGCACCGTGTAGAGCCCGGTGACGACGGGCATGCCGGCGATGCGCGCATAGCCCAGCACTTGCGGGATGTTCATGAAAGCGAGGGTTAGCCCTGCGAAAGCGTCGCGCAGCGCCGCGCCACGGTTGAAAGGACCAAAACCCCCGAAAAGGATTCGCCGCATGACGGCCTACCGTAGGTTTCGATAAAGCCCCGAGCAAGTTCGGCGAGCCGGGGTCCGCGTGGCGGGATGCGCTTGGCCCCACTCCCATCGAAGCACCTGGGCGCCGTCGAAGACCGCCCGCTCGTCACTCTCGGCGTCGCGCTCGGCATCCTCATCGGGGCTGCGGTATTGGGCAGCGCCGCGATGAAGCGTTGCAAACGAGCGCCATCGTTCAGTCAGACGAGCCTTTGAGCGATTTGCGCGCCAAATAAACCAGGAAAACTTCTCCGCCGAGGAGAACGCAAGTCGCTATAACGGCCGGAATGGCGAGGTCGGGCCAACGGTCGCACACCCAGGCCGTCGCGAATACAAGCAATAATGTCGTGTAGAGCAGCACGTCTCTGAGTTGACGGTTGCTCAGTATCGTCGCTATGGCCGTTTGCAGGATCGCCATGTCCGCTGCCTTCTCTTGGGGATTACCCCGCTTGCTCGCCGCACGTACTATGCCATCGGTCGGCACAATGCGTCAGTAGGCATACTGGCCGCGCGATACCAGTCCGGAGATATCATGAACAATTTCACGATCGCGTCCGCAACGCTGGTCCTGGCAATGGGGTTGGCGCCGTTCGCCGGCGCGAAGTCAGCCGAACTCAAGGCCCTGATCGGCGGCTCGATGACGGACAGCATGAAAGAGCTCGGGCCCCGCTTCGAGCGCGCGACCGGCCACAAGCTGACATTTCAATTCGCCGGAACGCCGGACCTGATCCGGCAGGCGACCTCCGGCGCGCCGTTCGATCTCGGCGTCGTGCCGGTCGACGTGATGAAGGATGCGGCGGCGCGCGCCAAATTCGCCGAGACGACGAACATCGCGCATGTCGGCTACGGCGTCGCGTACCGGACGGGCGCTGCGAAGCCCGATGTGTCGACGCCCGAGGCGCTGAAAGCGGCGCTGCTGAATGCGCAATCGGTCGCGCTCTATCCGGAGAGCGCGGCCGGCGCCTACGTCATGAAGGTGTTCGACCGGCTCGGCATCGGTGAGGTCATGAGGGCCAAGATCAAGCCGCGGCCGCCCGGCCAGATCGCGTCGGCGGTGGCAAACGGCGACGCCGAGCTCGCGGTGTTCCTGACGAACCTTCTCGCCGCGCCGGGCGTGGAGCTCGCCGGCTTGTTCCCGGGCGATCTGCAGCAGGACCTGGTTTTCGTCGGCGCTGTTGCAGCGGACAGCGCGCAGGCCGCCGCCGCCGGGGCGTTCCNNCCGAGGCCATCGCGGTGTTCAAGTCGAAAGGCGTGACGCCGGGGTGATGCGGACGAATTGGGCATGACCGCTTTTGAGCCATAACGGACAGGCCGCGATCGCGGAAGAATGCCCGTTCCGAAGAGTAGCGAACAATGATCGACAGCTTCTCATGAGCCTCGATTGATGAGCGCGGTAGCATGGGTTGAGCCATCGCGAAACCCATCACTCCACCGCGCCGCCCCACGATGAGTATCGCTTCGCTCCACCCATCCTAAGCGCTGAGATGTGGGGCCTCTGGCTTTCGGACAAGAGCCGCGACCCACGGCCGACCTTGCAATAGGCGCGGGCGGCGGTGCCCCAGGTGATTACTCGCCCCCAGTAGTCGGGCGGTCTTCGTCTAACCTCTTCCGCTGCCACGCGGTGGGCATCCCTGCCGTTGTTTCCAGCGCCTCGTAGATCGCGGCGATCGGCGCGAAATAGCGCACAACGGC
Organism: Hyphomicrobiales bacterium; assembly: GCA_003164375.1. Classification (GTDB taxonomy): domain Bacteria; phylum Pseudomonadota; class Alphaproteobacteria; order Rhizobiales; family Xanthobacteraceae; genus BOG-931. The sequence continues at coordinate 26,207 of PLTE01000118.1, forward strand.
AGTAACAACCTCTCTCTTAAGGCCTTTGATCGTTGTGATATCCAGGTCGGAGTCTGTCTCAACAACCTGCCATCGCTTGTGCTCGGTCATTTTGGCCTCATCTATGGTCGCCAAGCCTCGCGGAGTATTTCACGCAAGAGCTTAATCGTCTCAGCAACGGCGAAGACCACAAAGCAGAGAACGTCTAGACCGTACAACAATTCGGTGACGAACCATGCAGCAAGATATAGGTGGTCCGGAACGCCTTGCCGCTGCAACCATTGGGTTCCTAGCCATAGCAGATATGCAACACCGGCAACAGCTGCAAACAGGCTGGCGGCCACAACCATCTGGACGAGGAAACGCCCGACAAGCTTAAGACTGTTAAGCACTTGCCCCCTCGATGCGGCAACCAAAAGACGCAAAAATCAACATTACACCGGCGCTATTGGCGTTTCCACTGTATCGGGGCCTCGGTTACGGGGCCATAACGCAATCCCCGGCCGTCCTAAATATTGCGACGTAGCTATTGACGCTCGTTACCGACAGGAATATATTCCGTTAGTCTCGCCTATCGAAGGGTCGTCGACCGGTGACAGCCGA
>PLTE01000124.1:0-937 GCA_003164375.1 Hyphomicrobiales bacterium
TGTCGGGATATTGCAGCTTGCAGGCAAGCGCCGAGCCGTCGAGCGAAACCGCGCGATGCACTTGGCCGAGCGAGGCGGCTGCGGAGGGATGGTGCTCGAAGCTTGCGAATTTCTTCTCCCAGCCGGGGCCGAGCTCCGCCATCATGCGGCGTTTGACGAAGGCCCAGCCCATCGGCGGCGCATCGCTCTGCAGCTTCTGCAATTCGGCGGCATATTCCGGCGGCAACAGATCGGGAATGGTCGCCATCAATTGCGCGACCTTCATCAGCGGACCTTTAAGCCGGCCGAGCGCCGAAGTGAGCGCGCTTGCGTCGCCGGCACGGTCGGGCTCGCTGCCCATGAGGCGGCGTCCGGCATAGCGCGCGGCCACGCCGCCGACATTGGCGCCGACCCGCGCATAACGCGCGGCGCGGGCGGAGAAACGGTTTTTTTCGCGGTCAGTGGGCATGGGCTCGCTTACCTGTCAGAGCCCAGGAGGATGAGGCGCTGCCACTCAGCTCTTGGCAAGGGCGTCGAGAGTTTCGCGATACCCATCCATAACGTCTCTAGCAATATCCATTGTATTGTCGTGCGCCGTTCTCGTGCGCGTGTACTTGATACCATCATCGACGATCTCGGCGGTGAGAACGTCCCCGACATCCCAGCCGAGCCGCGCCAATAGCTCTGGCGGCAATTCGACCACCCACTTCTTTCCCCGTTTTTGAATATCCGACGCCATGGTTCATCGATTATAGCACTTCTAGTTCCGCAATCAGCCGCTCGATCACCCCAAGCCCGCCCTGCCAAAACGCCGGATCGCGGGCGTCGAGCCCGAACGGCGCGAGGAGTTCGGTGTGGTGCTTGGTGCCACCGGCCGACAGCATGGCGAGATAGCGTTCGGCAAAGCCCTTCTCCGCCTTCTCGTAGACGGCGTAGAGCGAGTTCACCAGACAGTCGC
>PLTE01000124.1:1007-1209 GCA_003164375.1 Hyphomicrobiales bacterium
GCGATCTGCCGCACCACGGTATTGATCATATCCTCTACCTTGGCGGCGAGCATGGCCTTTCGTTCTTTGTTGTCGCGGGTCGCGGCCAGGAGCTTCTTGAACGTCAGCATTTCCCCGAACACGCTCGCGGTCTCGGCGAGCGTCAGCGGGGTCGGTGCCATCAAGGCGCCGTTCGGCGCGGCGAGCACCTGATGCACGCCGT
>PLTE01000124.1:1233-6312 GCA_003164375.1 Hyphomicrobiales bacterium
GCACCGGCGCGTCGATCCAACGGTCATCAAAAAATCGCTCGGCGATCGCGGCCATTTTCGGCGAGAATGCACCGTAAGCTTCCAGCACCGTGGCTTTGGCTTCGTTCCAGCCGACGGTGCGGGTGGCAGTTAGCGGCAATGGCGCGTTGCGGTCCCAATGCGGCAATCTCTTCTTGCCGAACCATTTGGCTTTCAGCGCGTAATAGCGGTGCGACANNAGCCGCGCCAGCGGTCGGAGATTTCCTTGTCCTTGGCGAGCGTGTTGGTGATCAGCGCGAAGCCTTGTACATTGTCCTTGAACGTAACGGCGAGCGCCTGGGCGGCGGCCTTGCGCTTTGCCCCCGAGCGGTCCTGCATGAGCGTGAGCGTCGACTCGATCGCCAGCGATTTGCCCGAGACCTTGAAGCGCAAATTCGCGATCGCGGCGTCGAATTGCCGGTTCCACGCCGAGTAACCGGTCACCGACTTTTCGTGAAACAGCTGCTCGACACGATCTTCGAGCTGATAAGGCTTGTCCTTGCGCAGGTCTTCAAGCCACGGCCGGTAATGCCCGAGCGCCGGATCGGCCATCGCGGCTTCGAGCAGCGCATCGTCGATGCGATTGAGCTCGAGCGTGAAGAACAACAGATGCGTGGAGGCCGCCGTCATGCGGTCCTGCACGTCGCCGTAAAATTTTGTGCGCGCCGGATCGACGGTATTGCCGGCATGAACGAGCCCGGCATACGAGCCTATTCGGCCCATCAGATCGTCGATCGCTTCGTAGCGCCGCACCGCGGCGGCAAGCTCCGATCCGCCCTGCGCCGAACCCGCTATTGTCTCAAGCTTACCTTTATAGGCCTCCTCGAAGGCGCCGCATTCGGCGTCGATGCGGTCGAGATCGCGCTTGATCGCCGGATCGTCGAGGCCGGAATAAAGGTCGGCGAGATTCCACTCCGGCAATGCCCCACCGGCGCCACGGCGTGTGTCGCCGGGCTTTTTGCGGGCAAGTGATGTCCGGTTAAGTGCTGTCCGGCTATGTCCGGCCGGCCGTCTGGCGGCCGTCTTTTTTGCGAGTTTCGGCATCTGAGCTGATTTGCGCTGACCTGGTTTCACCGGGTCTTGATGTGGCGCAAGAGTGCGGCCCCCGCAAGGCCGCGCCAGCCGATCCGTTCACCGGGGCGGGCCACCCCTAGTCGGTGCTGAACGGTTCGAAGCTGACGATGCCGCGTTCGGCGGGCGGCAAATCTCTCACCGCCGCCTCAAGGCGCCTGGCTTCGTCTTCCAAACCCGCCCAGCGTAATTTGCGGATCAAGCGTGCCCGGTCTTGCGGCGCCGGTCGCGTCGCCTGTGCCACATTGTCGTCATATCCCATTGCCATCGAAACCTCCCAAAGTGCCGGTCTTGATAGCAAGCACCCGCTGTGGGATTTTTGATTTGGGTCAAAGCGTGGCCGCGTCAACGCCGACCGCAGGCCGATCATGGTGGTACGCCAGCAAGGCGCCATAACGGCCTTGCATCTCATTCTTTAACAGGGGGGAATCCTCATCCGTCAATATTATCGTTAGTTGCTCGGGCTTTTGCTTGCCGCGGCGTTCGCGGCTCCGACGTCGGCACAGCAAGGCACCAAAGTCGGCGTGCTCAGTTGTCGAACCTCGGCCAGCATCGGGCTCATCGTCGGTTCGCACCAACGGCTGCGCTGCACATATGCTCCCGACAACGGCGGTCCGCCTGAATATTATGCCGGCACTATCAACCGCGTCGGACTCGATCTCGGCGTCACCACGGGCGGCATCATGACCTGGGGCGTGGTCGCACCGACCTCTGGCTTCCCGCACGGCGCGCTCGCCGGCAGTTACGTCGGTGGCAGCGGCAGCGCTTCGGTCGGCGTCGGCGCCGGCGCCAATGCGCTGGTCGGCGGCTCGCAGCGGTCCTTTGCGCTGCAACCGCTGTCGGTCTCCGGCAATGTCGGCGTCAATCTCGCGCTCGGCGTCGCAGGGCTGACGCTGCGATCGGTGCACTAAACCCCGATCGTCGATCGCCGTAGCGCAGCCGTTAAACTCAGCTGATGGGCTCGTTTTCGATTTCGGCAACAGAGGCGAATTTGTCCTACTGACACCCCCACGTTTCAGGGTGTGCAATTTTATACAGACTCAGAAAATCGTTCGGATAAAAGGAAAAAAGGGCGCATTTTTGGGCTCCCAGGCCCGGACGCGCCCAAGTTTGCTGTGTGCACTAAGACCCCAGCCAGGTCCCCCACCTCTGCTGGGGTTTTTTTTCCTGCAGCTCCGCGATGAACAGCGCGGCGTACTAAATCGGTTTATTCGGTGTGCGCAGCGACACTCGTGTCATGTCATCGCGAGTCCCGAGCCGATCCTTCTTTCGAAATCCTGATTGATTGGGCGGCGCCCTGATACCACCCGCTTGATTTCAACTTGGCGGTTCTAACCTTATCTATCTTTTTGCGCGCAGGTGCTTTGAGTTTCGTGACATCCGCCTCGGTCATACTATCCTTAGACACTCGACCCTCCGCTATGTTTTGATCGCCATCCCGTCTTGTATTGGGTAAACCCGCACTAGAACACCGCGGACAATAGCGCGCCCATGCATCGCGGTCTGTGCCGAATCGAACAATCAGCAAAGGACCGGAGAATGTCAGCTCATGGGCCTTCGCGACATGCGGCTACGCTCCAGAATCTGGTCGCTATCGGGGCGCAGCGGACATCGAATAGGCCGCACCAATGAGTTTCGATTTATGAGTCCGCGCCCTTAAGCACGCAGGCGCGTGCGTGCGCAATCGTCGTCTGCGCCGCCGTGCCGACTGCGAATGAGGACCCGGGCTCGGCGCCGGTGCGATCGACGGCACTCAAGACCGTGTCATTGAGGCCGGCTGTGCGGCACAGCCCGGCGCGCACATTCTTGGAATCGGGAGCCGGCATGACGGACCGCCAGCTCATGAAACGTCGGGGTACTCGCTCAACAGCATCCGAAGCGCCGCTTTGCCTGCGCGGTTGGCTTCCGTCATTGAGTCGAAAAAAGTGGCGGAGTGATCGATCGGGCTGGTTCGGCCGGCGCGATAGATTTCCCACCGCCATGATTTCGGCGGCGGCGCCCTGTGCTTTACGACGACGGAAAAGTCGGAATGATCGAACATAAAGGCACAATATCACACAAACCTGCGAAATCGCTCTGAAATAGCGGTTTTGCAAATAAAACCACCGATCTCCTTTATTTAATATTTTCAAGTGCCCAAATAGAGTATGGAGTAAGAAGCGGAATATTCAGCAAAAACAGAGGCGGAAGCGGTCATGAGCACAAGCACCGGCACGGCTAGCTTCGCCATCAAAGCAGGCTATTTCGTCATGGCGGCGGTTGTCGTCGTCTTTGTCGCCATGCTGGTCCTGACGGTTCTCCACCCTTAAGTTTGGTTGCAGCACGATACGAGCCGGAGCAGACCCACGAGAGCGACTGAAACCCTGTCGACCGCGTACCGGCGTATCGATCCACAACATTTCGATCAATCACGCCCGCGGGGGCGCCCGTGACCGTTCTAAATGTCCGGCACACCACCGTTTACCGCTATAGCCGCCCGGTCGCGCTCGGCGACCATCGCATGATGCTGCGGCCGCGCGACAGCCACGATCTTCGCCTGATCAAGACCAATTTGAGCTTCTCGCCACCGGCGTCGGTGCGCTGGATGCATGACGTGTTCGGCAATTCGGTCGCCATCGCGTCGTTTTCCGATCCGGCATCAGAATTGCGGGTCGAGAGCAGCCTGGTGCTAGAGACCTATTCCGCCGAGCGGCCGCCGTTCCAGATCACGGCCGACGCATCACGCTATCCGTTCGTCTATTCGGCCGACGACCGCATCGACCTCGGCCGTATGCTGGAACGCCAATATCCCGATCCCAACGATCGGCTCGGCGGCTGGGCGCGCGGCTTCGTGCGCAGCCATCCGACCGATACCTCGGCGCTATTGGCCGACCTCAACAACGGCGTGCGCGCGCAGATTTCCTACCAAAGCCGTGAGACCGAAGGCACGCAGACTCCCGTCGAGACTTTGATCCGCGGCTGGGGCTCCTGCCGCGATCTCGCGGTGCTGTTCATCGAAGCGGCCCGCAGCCTCGGCTTCGGCGCCCGCGTGGTGACGGGCTATCTCTATCGCGCCTCCGCCGATGCCGGCTCGCCGTCGGCGATCGGCGCCGGCGCGACGCATGCCTGGGCCGACATCTATGTGCCCGGCGCCGGCTGGATCACCTACGATCCGACCAACGGCACCATCGGCGGCAAGGATCTGATCCGCGTCGCCGTCACGCGCGACATCAGTCAGGCCGTGCCGATTAGCGGCAGCTTCGTCGGGCCGCCCGGCAGTTATCTCGGCATGACGGTGGATGTCGCCGTGGTGGCGGAACGCGAGGGCGCGCGGGAGCGGCGGACGGCGTGAGCGGCGCAATCTCGATGCTTCAGTGCGAGCTCAGGCTCCGATCGGTTCCGTATGTTCCGATCGATCGCTATTGATCGGCAAGATTGCTTCTATTGAGAGGCACCCAAGTACCTTGCGCCGCTCACGCGGTCGAACTTCTTTCTTAGGCGGGGAACGGAAACGGGCCCCGCGGTGTTTTCGAGTCGATCACCCGAAGTCGTCTGATCGCCAGTCGACTGCCCCCAAGTCGTCTGACCGCTAAATCGCCTAACCGCCAAATCGTCTGACCGCAAATATCCGGAAGCCGATGCGCTGATCTGCGGGCGACAGACCATTCCGCTTCCAAGACAGGCATCGCGGCCTGCCACGCAGAACTGACGGCAAAGTCGACGTCCGCCAGCGGATGTAATCGACTGAGACCAGCGCGACCGCGCTGTCTCGATAGCAAATTTGTTTGGACGGGGCCGACCAGCCCACCTGAAAGGCGACATACCATGACAGTCATCANNAAGCGCGCGCCGCCACGGCGGCGACCATGAAAGCCTTCGTGTACCGAGGGCCGGGCAAGAAAGGCCTGGAAGATCGTCCGAAACCCGACATCACGGCGCCCACCGATGCCATCGTCAAAATCGTCAAGACGACGATTTGCGGAACTGACCTGCACATCCTCAAGGGTGACG
>PLTE01000133.1:0-1004 GCA_003164375.1 Hyphomicrobiales bacterium
GGAAAGAGTTCGAGATGGAGGTGGTGCGCGACAAGAACGACAATTGCATCATCGTCTGCTCGATCGAGAACATCGATCCGATGGGCGTGCATACCGGCGATTCGATCACCATCGCACCGGCGCTCACGCTCACCGACAAGGAATATCAGATCATGCGCGACGCCTCGATCGCGNNTCGAGATGAATCCGCGGGTGTCGCGGTCGTCGGCTTTGGCGTCGAAGGCGACCGGTTTCCCGATCGCCAAGGTCGCCGCCAAACTCGCGGTCGGCTACACGCTCGACGAAATCAGAAACGACATCACCGGCGGCGCCACGCCGGCCTCATTCGAGCCGACCATCGACTATATCGTGACCAAAATACCGCGCTTTGCGTTCGAGAAATTTCCCGGCGCCGAGCCGGTGCTCACCACGTCGATGAAATCGGTCGGCGAAGCGATGGCGATCGGCCGCACTTTTGCGGAAAGCCTGCAAAAGGCGCTGCGTTCGCTGGAAACTGGACTGACCGGGCTCGACGAGATCGCGATCCCGGGGCTCGATCAGGGCGACGATAAGAACGCACTGCGCGCGGCGCTCGGCACGCCGTCGCCCGACGGCCTCCTCAAAGTGGCGCAGGCGATGCGGCTCGGCATGAGCGATGCCGACATTCATAATGCTTGCCGGATCGATCCGTGGTTCCTTGAGCAGATCCGCGGCATCGTCGAAACGGAAGCCGAGATCCGCGCCAAAGGCCTGCCGGCATCGGCGGCAACGCTGCGCCGGCTCAAAGCCATGGGCTTTTCCGATGCGCGGCTCGGCCGGCTCACCGGAATGACCACCGAAGACGTCGCGCAGCGCCGCCGCAAGCTTGGCGTGCGCCCGATCTTCAAGCGCATCGATACTTGCGCGGCCGAATTCGCATCGCCTACGGCCTACATGTATTCGACCTACGAAGCGCCGTTCGCCGGCCGCGTTGTCGACGAAGCCAAGCCGTCGGGCAAGAACAAGATCGTCATCCTCGGCGGCGG
>PLTE01000133.1:1062-3141 GCA_003164375.1 Hyphomicrobiales bacterium
GGCGGCCAGACGCCGCTCAAGCTGGCCGAGGCGCTGGAGAAGGCACACGTGCCGATCCTCGGCACGTCACCCGACGCCATCGACCTCGCCGAGGACCGCGACCGCTTCAAGCAATTGCTCGATCAGCTGAAATTACGCCAGCCCAAGAGCGGCATTGCCACCAGCCCCGAAAAGGCCCGCGCGATCGCGGAATCGATCGGCTATCCGATCGTGATCCGGCCGTCTTACGTGCTCGGCGGCCGCGCCATGGAGATCGTGCACGACACCCACCAGCTCGACCGTTATGTCGCGCGCCTCACAGCCGATCTTGACCGGCCGTCGGAGTTCGCGGTGTCGGACAAGCGACCGCTCTTGATCGACCGCTATCTCACCGACGCGATCGAAGTCGACGTGGACTGCCTATGCGATGGCAAGGATACCTATATCGCCGGCATCATGGAGCATATCGAGGAAGCCGGCATTCACTCCGGCGACTCCGCCTGCTCGCTGCCGCCGCATAATCTGTCGGCCGAGGTGATCGGCGAGCTCGACCGGCAAACCCGGGCGTTGGCGCTGGCGCTCAAAGTCGGCGGCCTGATGAACGTGCAATACGCCATCAAGGATGGCGATATCTACGTGCTCGAAGTCAATCCGCGCGCATCGCGCACGGTGCCGTTCGTCGCCAAGGTGACCGGCGTTCCGGCGGCCAAGATCGCGGCCCGCGTCATGGCCGGCGAAGCGCTGGCGAGCTTTAAGCTCAAGCCGCAAAACTTCGAGCCCGGCGCCGCGCACCACGTCGGCGTCAAGGAAGCTGTATTCCCGTTCGCGCGCTTCGGCCCCGCGGTCGATACCGTGCTCGGTCCGGAAATGAAATCGACCGGCGAAGNNCGGCGAAGTGATGGGGATCGACCGCGACTACAACGTCGCCTTCGTCAAAAGCCAGCTTGGCGGCGGCACGCGGCTGCCGAAGACCGGCACTGTCTTCGTCTCGGTCAGGGACATCGACAAGGCGCGCATCCTGGAAGCGATCCGGCTGCTCGTTGGCTTGGGTTTTAAGGTCCTGGCGACGTCGGGCACGCAGCGCTATCTCGCCGGCGAGGGCGTCGCCGCGGTGAAGATCAACAAAGTCGCCGAAGGCCGCCCNNCTGCCCTCTTGCATAAAGTGCCGTACTACACCACTCTTTCCGGGGCCGTCGCCGCAGCGCAGGGCATCAGGGCCTATCTCGGGGGCGACCTCGAAGTTTGTGCGCTGCAGAGCTATTTCGGGGCCGGGTCTGATCAATCATCGGAGCGGCCGCAGCGACGGCAGGTGTAGAGCCAGTTTTCCTGTCGCGTGGCCAGGCAATGCTTCGGCCCGCGACTGGAATTTTGACTCTGCGGTAAGGGAGGTTTTGAGACCGATGGATAAGATTCCGATGACGGCAGCGGGGTATTCGGCTCTCGTGGCCGAACTCAAGCACTGCCAGCAAGTGGAGCGGCCTCGGATCATCCAACAGATCACCGATGCGCGGACCCATGGCGACCTTTCGGAGAACGCCGNNATGAAGGCCGCATCGCCGAGCTCGAGGATAAGCTTGCCCGCGCCGAAATCATTGACGTTTCTAAGCTTTCCGGAGAGACGATCACCTTTGGCGCGACTGTGACTTTAGTCGACGAGGACACCGAAAAAAAGACGGTGTGGCAGATCGTCGGTGAGCCCGAGGCGGACGCAAAAAAGGGCAAGATTTCCATCACCTCGCCGCTGGCCCGTGCGCTGGTCGGCAAGAAAAAAGGCGCGCAGGTCGAGGTCGTCACGCCGGGGGGCGCCAAGGCCTACGAAGTCATGAAGGTGGAGTGGAAGTAGCCGTCGGTCCTTATCCGGAGGCTAAAACCGAACATCCCCAGGCATTGGTATTCGCCGCTGTGGGCATGCTGGGTTGCGTATCTTGCATAGCTCCGGAGAATCCCTACATTGCGCGCAATGGCTGCGGATCAGCCAAAAATCGGGCCAATCCTGGGCTGGCCCGTTTTCGGGCGGTTGAACGGTTAGGCCGCCGACTTTACGAGGCATTAGGCGGGTCGGACCTTCAAGTCTCGGTCCTCAAAACCTGCCGCAACGGT
>PLTE01000359.1 GCA_003164375.1 Hyphomicrobiales bacterium
TTCGAATCCAGCCGGGGTCGCCAATCCATACACCGCGTGCGTTTAGCGGCGGCATTGGAACGGATAAAGGGCTTCCCGACTGTTTTTGATACGGCCGATGGCTGAGCGGCTTTGCGGTCAGGCTTCGCCGTGGCCTGCTTCGATCTCATCGGCGATCCATGCCGCCTTTCTCTCCCAGTGGTGGAGCTTTCGGCAAGCCGGACACTGCAGCGGCATCGTGACACCCGACAGTGACTCGAACCTGATCTTTTCCGTGCTCAGTCCCGTTGGGACGGCCGTTCCAACTGTCGGACAACGGATCATGATGTTGGGCATTGTTTGCTCTAGATATTTGATGATCGATCGCGGATTGGGCCAATGCATCGAGGCTCAAAAGGCGAAAAGCGCCATGGGGACCAGAACCATAATACCGCCTCTAGAGATATGTTTGCATCAACCAAATCTGTCGGCTGAGCATGAGATCACCCAGCAGACTGGCGGCCTTTTGTTTTGCATCCGGAAATCGCCGGCCCCAGCCCGCCCAGTCGCGAGCCAACACCTCCAGCGATAAGACGATCGCCGCAATCGACATCAGCGCATCGTCTGCTTGTTTCGCGCGCCGCCTCTTGCATGCTTTCTGAAAAACTTTTCGCAGCGGTCGATTTCGCTCGATCAACTCGCCCGCCTCCGAACGCCAGAGGATGTCGGGCAAGCAGGAATAACCGTGCTTGGCGTGATAGCGTTTGACAAGTAAGCGACACTCCGCCGCCAGCTCCGTTGGCACGAACCGGAAATTCGTACTTGCATCAAACAAGTCTACCTGCCCGTCAACGTCGGTCGGGGCATCGCTGATCGACGACCTGTTCGATGAATCGCTCACGCTCATGACGAAGGGCAACATTGCACCTGCAAGCAGAGTGGGGCTCAACGACAGGGCAACAATAATATCTATTTAGTATCCGCTCCATATATTTTTCATATTAGACNNGTTGTCGCGTTCAATGAGGAAACTTGAAATCAAACAACGTATTAGCGCGTTGCCGACGGCAGCTAAAATTCCCTAGCTGGTTGTCCCGCCCCTCCATTGCGCCCTCGGCGCTATCGACGCCAATCGATCGCAGCGACTCGCGGGCCCTGGCGATTGGAGAGACCCGGCAATCTGCTCGCCCACCAAGCTTTGGCCCGCTAAGCCTTGGCCCGGCCAGTTTCAGCTGCTGCAAAACGGCGCCAGCGCGCTCCGGTAGCACGCGGCAAATGCGCCGCAGTCATGCAATGCTTTCGTCTTCCCGCCGCGCAAAAATCAAGTAGTCTCCGCGCGCGATAGAGGCCCCGCCATGGGGACAAGCCGGCGCCGACCAAGATACAGGGGGACACTATGGCGGGCGCAAAGTCTGTCGGCGGCCGGGCGATCGCCGTCGCGTTGATGCCGATCCTCGTCTGCGCTATCGCCCTGTGCGCATCGGGCGCGATCGCTGCGGACTACCCGAACCGCAACATTACACTGATCGTCCCATCGCCGCCGGGCGGCGGAACCGACACGCAGGCCCGGATCCTCGTGCCAAGACTGAGCCAACTGCTCGGCCAGACCATCGTCACGGAAAATCGCGACGGCGCCAGCGGCAATATCGGCGCGGAAGTCGTCGCCAAGGCGGCGCCCGACGGCTACACGCTCTTGGCAATGATCTCCTCCCACGTCATCAACCCGTTCGTTCTCAAACGCGTCCCCTACGATCTCGATCGTGACTTCACGATGATCTCGCGCACCGTAACGGTGCCCGGAATCCTGGTCGGCAATCCGTCCTTGCGAGCGAAGACGCTTAAGGAACTGATCGGCTACATGAAGGCCAATCCTGGAAAGGTCGCGTTCGGTTCGGCCGGCGTCGGCAGTCTGTCCCATCTCGTCGTCGAACTGTTCGAGCAGGAAGCCGGCGTGAACTTGCTGCATGTGCCGTATCGCGGCACGCAACCGGCGCTCAACGACGTTCTGGCCGGACAGGTCGCCATCATGATTCCCGATCTGACGATCGCGCTGGGCCAAATTCGTGACGGCGGTTTGCGCGCTTACGGCGTGACCAGCGCCGCCCGTTCGCCGGCGGCTCCCGACCTGCCGACAATCGCCGAGGCCGGCTTGCCGGGTTTTGAAGCGGTGCAATGGTTCGGTGTCGCGGCGCCCGCCGGCACGCCGGCCGCCGTCGTCGCCAAATTGCATGCCGCCGTCACGGCGGCGCTCGACGATAAGGACGTCAAGCAGCGTTACGCGGCGCTGGCGATGACGCCGGCTCCGAGCGCTTCGCCGCAGGATTATGCCAAATTCGTTCACGACGAAGGCGTGCGCTGGGGAAAAGTCGTCGCCGACGCCAACATCGTGGCGCAGTAGCACAAGCAATGCCGGCCGATGGCCGGAGCAGATCAGACTCAAAGGAGCGGTTATGACACTCGTCCTCAAGGGCGTAATGCAAAGTCCGGTGACGCCGCTGAAGGAGGATTTCAGTCCGGACTACGAGACGTTCGAGAAGCTCGTCGACTTTCATGTCCGCACCGGAGCCACGGCGATCTCTTGGCCGCACCACAAGGCCGAATCGCACAACCTCACGATTGCCGAGCGCAAAGCGCTGGCCGAGGTGGCGATCAAAACCGTCGCCAAGCGCGTGCCGATTTCGATTCACGTGAGCGCGCTCGCGCTCGAAGACACATTCGATCTGGCGCGGCATGCGCAAGCCGCGGACGCCGACGCCATCATCGCCATCACGCCGTATTTTTGGAAATATCCACCCGAGGCGATCTACACACACTTCGTCCGGCTCGGCACCAGCATCGATTTGCCGCTGATCGCCTACAATTCGCCGAGCTATCTGGCCGGCGTCGAGTTCACCGGTGAAATGACCGCGCGCCTGATCCAGCGCCTGCCGAATTTCATCGCCATGAAGGAAGCAAGCTTCAACAGCGAGAAGTTTTTTGAAATCTTGCGGGCCGCGGTGCCGCTGCGGCCGAACTTTGCCATGATCGCCGGCGTGGAATATCTGTTGCCATCGGTCGCGCTTGGCGGTGCCGGCTCGTATTCCTCAGCCGGCGCCATCTGCCCCAATCTCTGCGTCGAGCTCTACCAATCTTGCGTCGATGCGGACTGGGAGCGGGCGCGAGAACTGCAATATAAGCTGTCGCAGCTCTGGCTCATCTTCCGCGATCAATATCCGTCGTCGCTCAAGGGCGGCTGCGTCATCATGGGCCGTCCGGTCGGGCCGACGCGGCCGCCGCTGCCGACAGCATCTCCCGAGCGCATTAAATTCATCGAGAAACGTCTGGAGGAACTCGGCATCCTGCAGACCGAACCGCATGGTTGGTGATACGGCTGGTAATCGAGAGGACGATCCCGTGACAGCATTCAATTTTGGCCTCGTTCACGCGCCGCTGACGCCGTTTTCCGAAAGCGGCGTCGATTACGACCGCTACGGCAGGGTTTTGGATTTTCATATCCGTCACGGCGCCGAAGGCCTCGCGCTGCCGATGCATGCCGGCGAATCAGTGAGCCTGACCGCACAGGAACGCCAGGCGCTGACCGAGTTTGCGATAAGCCATGTCGGCGGCCGGCTGCCGGTGGTCGTCAATGTCAGCGAGGCCGGCACCGCGATCGCGGCTGCGCTGGCGGCGCATGCGAAAGCGGCCGGCGCATCGGCCCTCATCGCCTCGGTGCCGTATTATTGGACGCCGCCACAATCCATGCTGGTGGAGCACTTCGCGGCGATCGGCGAAGCCGGCGCATTGCCGTTTTTCGTTTTCAATTCACCGAGCGAGATGAGCGAAGTCGGGATCGGCAGCACGGCGGTGGCGAATTTGCTCGGCCGCTTGCCGAATTTCGCCGGCCTGATCGATGCCAGCCTCGACTGGCAATACATGATCGAGGCGGTGACCGTGGCACGCGCCGCGCGGCCCGATTTTCAGTTCGTTTCCGGCACCGAATACATGATCTCAGCCGGCGCCATTGGCGCGACCGGCATGCTGTCGCCCTTGGCTAGCATTTCGCCGCGGCTGGTGCGCGAGCTTTACGGCATCTGCCGGCGGGAATCATACAAGGAGGCCTATGGCCTTCAGGAGGACGCGGCGATCCTGTTTCGCGCTTTGCGCGATGCCGGCGTACCGGGTCTCAAGGCGGCGGCCCGCTCATTCGGGCGTGATTGCGGCAATCCCCGTCCGCCGCTGCCGGCACTCGATGCCGCGTCCACGAAAGCCTTGCTCGATCAGCTCGCCGCGGTAAACAGCATGAAAGCCGAGCCGCGCGGCTGGGTGTAATTTCAAAACTTCGCCGCGAATTCGCAGCATCGCTGGAGAAAATGGCACAAGACGCAACCAAAGCAGTGGCGCTGGTGACTGGCGCGTCCTATGGCGTTGGCGCCGCGACCGCGCTTGCTCTGGCGCGTGCCGGCTTTGATCTTGCACTAACGGCGACGCAGCGGGAAAATCTGGCCAAGACCGGCGCCGCAGCGGCCGCGCTCGGCGCCGAAGTCCTGCCGCTCGAACTGGATTTACGCGTATCCCCGAGCATCGAGGCGGTCGTGGCCGCCGTGCTCGATCGCTATGGGCGCCTCGATGTCCTCGTCAACAACGCCGCCGTTAATCTGCGGCGCAAGGCCGTCGACGTCAGCCGCGACGAATGGGACGATCTGATCGGGACAAATCTCACCGGCACGTTCTTTCTGACGCAACTGGTCGGACGCCATCTCATCGCGCAACGCTCGCCGGGACGCATCATCACCGTCACCTCCGCCCACGCCTTCGTCGGCGCGGCTGAGCGCTCGACCTATGGTATCAGCAAGGCGGCGCTGGTGCAGATGACCCGCATGCTGGCGATCGAGTGGGCCGAGCATGGCATCAGGGTCAACGCCGTGGCTCCCGGCCGCCTCGACACGCCATCGCCCTCGCGCGCCGGCACCGCAGCGGACAAGGCTTATATGGACGCCATGCTCAAGCGGATTCCGCTGCATCGTCTCGCCACGGCCGAACAGGTCGCGGCTACTGTGGCGTTCTTGGCCAGCCCCGCCGCGGACTCCATCACCGGTCAGACGATCATCATCGACGGGGGCGTGACGGCAGCCTAAACGCGCCTCGCGCTAAGTCCTCCAAGTCGCGGATGCGGCGCGGAGCCGGAACCCGGCAAGCTCCCCGTTCCAGGAACTCCCCTCCAGTTCCGTCGCTACCAGGCGGGAGTTCGCCCACGCCTGCCGCCCCGACAATCGGAAAAGTACGAAAAGCCGCACTAGCAGACTCCAAGGTATCGGAGTATGTTTTCTACCGCGCCGGCTAAAACAAAGAATAATTATGGCGCCGATCGGGAGGACATAGGATGACCAACTCACCGCTATTCGCGCGTGCGTCGACTCGCCGTCAGCTTATCAAATCAGCAGCGCTGGGCTCCGCCGCCGCCATTGCCGCCCCCTATGTCAGGGGCGCGCATGCCGCGGGTTCACTCTCTCTTGGCTGTTGGGACCACTGGGTTCCCGGCGCCAATGCCGCACTGACTAAGCTCTGCAATGAATGGGGCGCGAAGAACAATGTCGAGGTCAAGATCGACTACATCACCTCGCAAGGCGAAAAGGACAAGCTGACCGCGGCCGCGGAAGCCCAAGCCGGTACCGGTCACGACATCATGTCCCATCGCGACTGGAACGTGCGCATCCACCAGAACAATCTCGAGCCGCTCGACGATGTTGTCGGCGGCCTGATCAAGCAGTACGGCCCGATCAGCCCGGTCGCCGAATATCTTGCCAAGATCAAAGGCACCTGGCGCGGCGTGCCGACCACGGTCGGCAGCCAAGTGAAGCCATGCTGCTCGCGTTTCGACCTCTACCAGCAGCATGCCGGCATCGATCTACGCGACATGTTCCCCGCCGACGAGTCGAAATGGGATAACGCCAAGATTTCGAACTGGAACTGGGACACCTATCTCGACGCCGCACAAAAACTCCACAAGGCCGGCTTTCCGGTTGGACTGCCGATGGGACAGTCGAGCGACGCCGTCGACTGGGTCGGCGCGCTGTACAACTCCTTCGGCGTGGTCATGGTCGACGCCAAGGACAACATCAAGATCAATTCAGACGAGACCCGCACCGCGCTCGAATATCTCAAAAAGCTGATGGCGGTGAATCCGCCCGAGGTCTACGCCTGGGACGACGCCGGCAACAACCGCTGGCTCATTTCCGGCAAGGGCTCGAGCATCATGAATCCGCCGAGCGCCTGGGCGGTCGCCAAGCGCGACAATCCGCAGGTCGCCGAGCAGTGCTGGACCCATCCGATGCCGCGCGGGCCGAAGGGCCGCTTCGTCGGGCAATTGCCGCAATTCTACGGTGTCTGGTCGTTCTCCAAGAACAAGCAGGCCGCGAAGGAGCTCTTGACCTTCATTTCGCAGAAGGAGTCGTCCGCGCAACTGGTCGAGGCTTCGTTCGGCTACGATCTGCCCTCGTTCAGGACCATGTACGATCTCCCGACCTGGAAGACGGTCGGACCGCCGGTCGGCACCGTCTACGGCTACCCGCCGCGCGGCGACGAGCAGACCTCGATCGCCGGTGCGCCGGCGCGCTCGGAAGTCGGCGCCCAGATCTACAATCAGGCAATCAACACCGTGATGGTCGCGAAGGTCACGCAAGGCAACGAGAAGATCGACGACGTGATCAAGTGGGCCGAGAACGAACTGGAAGGAACCTTACGCGCCTAGGCGACCCCTTTCCTCCCCCGGACGCGAGGGAGGAACGAGGAGATTTGGCCAATAAAAGCGCGCGCCGGCCTTGGGGGGCTGGCATGCGTCAAACACGACGGGAGGCTGATCCGAAGGGATCAGTGGCGTGGAATGGCTGATACCGTCCAGACATGGTCGCCAGACCTGCAGGGCAGCCTGCCAGGGATAAGCGCATCGGCGTCGGCGCGCCGGGGCTTGCGGCTGTTCATGCGCCGGCGCTCGAGCATCGCCTTTTTGATGTGCCTGCCCTTGATCGTCATCATCGCCGGCCTGGTGCTTTATCCGGCCTGTTATTCGATCTATCTGTCGATGCTCAACAAAGCGCAGACCCGCTTCATCGGCCTCGACAATTTCACTTTCCTGTTGTCGCGCGACGTGTTCCGGCAGGTGGTGGAGCAGACGGCGATCTTCGCGCTCAGCGCGGTCTTCTTCAAAGCGCTGATCGGGCTGATCACAGCACACCTGATCAATAATCTGCCGGCCAAGGGTCAACGCAAATGGCGCGGCATGCTCTTGGTGCCGTGGGTCATCCCGCTCGCTTTGTCCTCGCTCGGCTGGTGGTGGCTGTTCGATCCGACCCACTCCGCCCTCAATTACGTGCTCTCAAGTCTCGGTTTCGACGAGATCCCCTGGCTTAGCAGTCCTTATTGGGCGCGCTTTTCCGTCATTCTGGTGAACGTCTGGTACGGCGCCCCGTTCTTCCTGATCATGTATCTCGCGGCGCTAAAATCGGTGCCCGAACAGCTCTACGAGGCCGCGGCCATTGACGGCGCCAATGCCTGGCAAAAATTCATTCACATCACGCTGCCGATGATGCGCAATATCATCGCCATCACCGTGCTGTTCTCGCTGATCGTGACCTTTGCCAATTTCGACATCGTTCAGATCATGACGGCGGGCGGCCCGCGCAACATGACGCATGTGTTCGCGACCTACGCCTTCATGCTCGGCATCCGCTCCGGCGACCTGCCGCTGGGCGCCGCCACGTCGTTATTCATGTTCCCGATCCTCGCGATCGCAGCAATCTTCATCCTGCGCGGGGTCCGTAAACGCGGCCGGGAGATCGGATGAGCACGGCCGCGCTGACCGCACGCGCTTCGCAGGGCTTCAACCTTGGCGCCAGCCTGCGCCGCAATCGGCGCTGGGCCTTGATCACGTCTTATATTTTTCTGATCGTTTTTGCGATCTTCTTTCTTATCCCGCCCTATTACATGGTCGTCACCGCGCTCAAAAGCGACGCCGAGGTGGCGCGCATGGCGACCAATCCCTGGATCATCGCCGACGGCATCACCTTCGACCAATTCAAGATTCTGCTGACACAAACCGACTTTCTGATTTTCTTCAAGAACACCGTCATCGTGACGCTGTGCACGGTCGCGATCACCATGGTGGTCAGCGTGTTCGCCGCTTTCTCGCTCGGCCGGATGCGATTTTGGGGGTCGAGCATCCTGGCGACGGGAATCTTCCTGACCTATCTGGTGCCTGACACCCTGTTGTTCATCCCGCTGTTTCAGATCGTCAAATGGCTCGGACTGCTCAATTCCTATTGGGGCATGGTGCTGGTTTATCCGACGCTGACGGTGCCGTTCTGCACCTGGATCATGATCGGCTACTTCCAATCGATCCCCAAGGAGCTCGACGAGGCGGCGCTGATCGACGGCGCCGGCCACCTGCAGATGCTCACCAAAATCTTCATCCCGGTGGCGCTGCCCGGTATCATCGCGGCGATGATATTCGCCTTCACCGTGTCGTGGGCGGCGTTCGTCTATCCGATGACGTTTCTCTACTCGGCCGACCAGCAGGTTCTCACCGTAGGCACCGTGACCAGCCTGATCCGCGGCGACGTTTACAAGTGGGGCATGCTGATGGCCGGAGCGCTGGTCGCGGCCGCTCCGCCGCTCGTGATTTACGCCTTCCTCATGGACTACTACATCGCTGGCCTCACCGCGGGCGCCACCAAAGGCTGACGAAAGGACTTCCCCAATGGCCGAAGTCGCGTTGCGTAACGTGATCAAGCGCTATGACGATGTCGAAGCGGTACGCAGCATCAGTCTCGATATTCCCGACAACGAATTCGTCGTGCTGGTCGGCCCGTCGGGCTGCGGCAAGTCGACGACGCTGCGCATGATCGCCGGTCTCGAGGAGGTCTCCGCGGGTGACATCTATATCGGCGGCGCGATCGTCAACGACCTGCCGCCGAAAGACCGCGATATCGCGATGGTGTTTCAGAATTACGCGCTCTACCCGCACATGTCGGCCTTCGAGAACATGTCGTTCGGACTGAAGCTGCGCAAATTCTCCAAGGACGAGATCAAAAAGCGCGTCGATCATGCCGCGCGCATTCTCGATATTACCGAGCTTTTAGACCGCAAGCCGAAGGCGCTGTCCGGCGGCCAGCGCCAGCGCGTGGCGATGGGCCGCGCCATCGTGCGCAATCCGAAAGTGTTCCTGTTCGACGAACCGCTGTCGAACCTCGACGCCAAGCTGCGCGTGCAGATGCGCACCGAGATCAAGCGCGTGCATCAGATGGTGAAGACCACCACGGTCTACGTCACTCACGACCAAGTCGAGGCAATGACGCTCGCCGATCGCGTGGTCGTTATGAACGGCGGCGTGATCGAGCAGATCGCGAGTCCGCAGGATCTCTATCATCACCCGCGGACGCGGTTCGTCGCCGGCTTCATCGGTTCGCCGGCGATGAATCTCATCCGCTGCCGTCTGGAGCAAAACGGCGTCGGCTTGCGGGTGCGGATTTCCGACGCGATCAGCCTTCCGGTGCCGGCGCCGTTGTCCGCGCGCTATCAGGCTCTGACCGGCAAGGAGCTGATCTTTGGGCTACGGCCCGAACACATTACCGAACCGCGGCGCAGCGACCGCGACCAGCAAAGCGAGTTTACCGCAACGCTCGACGTCGTCGAGCCGATGGGGATGGAAACGATGGTGTATTTCACCGTCGACGGCCAGGAAGTGTGCGGCCGCGTCGAGCCCGGCAGCGCCAAGGGCCCGGGCGAAGCCATGCCGCTCTACGCCGACATGAATCGCATGCACCTGATCGATCCGCAGACCGGTCTGGTGCTTTGAGAACTTGAAAATAAAATATGCAAAACGAGACCCCAGATGCTCTTCCAGGGTCTCGCTTCATTCTCCAGACAGCCGTGTCGGAGACTAAGGATCGTCCGAATTACAACGCGCTCGAAACGGACGAGAAGGTTGTATTCAGCTTGCTACCAAGGCCTTGCACGACCGCAATGATTGCGACCGAGATGCCGGAAGCGATGAGGCCGTATTCGATGGCGGTGGCCCCCGATTCGTCTCGCATAAAACGACGGACAAGTTTGCTCATTGAGTTGCCTCCACTCGGCGAAGATTGAGCTTTAATATTTCACAACAATCCAGTAGCAAATGGAACTTTCGGCCCGCTTAAAGAGGGCGGTTAATTTTGGCTTACATAGATCCAAGATCGCTCGTATCGCAATTTTCAATCGATATTGAATCCTAGCGCTGGCGGTGCAGATACGGTGCAATGTCGGTTGTTGGTCGGCCCATAGCGACGTTGCGAATTGTCGGCGCAATGATCGATGTCAGGGGGACGCAGCGGTTGAGCGATCCGCAACCGTCGTGCGAAATTTCGTGAGTGCGCACCTGGTGAGTTGCTCTTTAAAATGAAAATCGCCGGGGCGGCGCCGCCCCGGCGAAGCTGATTATCCGGCCGATCTTTATCAGGCGTCGTATTCGGCCGAGATATCCTGACCGGTGTAGTCGGGCATGAATGCCGCCGATACCAGGCTTATGGCAGAGCAGATGGCGATGTAGATCGCGATCGCGTAGCCGGTGTGATAGGCAGCGAACAGCGCCGTGGCGATCAGCGGTGCCGGCCCCCCGGCTATGACCGAGGCAAGCTGATAGCCGAGCGACGCGCCGCTATAGCGCAGCCGCGGCGTAAACGCTTCCGCGATCAGTGCCGCCTGCGGCCCGTATTGCATGTCGTGCGGAATAAGCGAGAGCACGATGGCGATGAACACCGCCGATGGGATCGCCGTGTCGACCATGCCGAAATACAGGAACCCGAACAGCCCCATCACCACGACCCCGATCAGGTACATGTTCTTCCGCCCGATCCGGTCCGAGATATGGCCGGCGAGCGGGATGGTGACGAACGAGACCAAGGCCGCCACCATCACCGCATCGAGGATGAAGTTTCGATCCATCTTCAGCGTGCCGACGGTGTAGGCGAAGACGAAAGCGGTGAAGACATAGAACGGCGCTTGCTCCGACATCCGCAGCAAGGCCGACAGGATGATCTCCTTCGGCTGCTTCTTGATGACCTCGAGGATCGGGGCGTGTTCGGTCTTTTTGGTATCGAGGAGCTTTTGGAACACCGGCGTCTCGAGGATACCGAGCCGAATCCACAGACCGATACCGACCAGGACGATCGAGAGCGCAAACGGCACGCGCCAGCCCCAGGTCAAGAAATCGGCGCCCGACCATGCGCTAAACGCCATGACCGCCAGCGACGACAGCAGGAGCCCGCAGGGCACCCCGAATTGCGGCCACGAGGCTACCAGGCCGCGCTGATTATGGGTGCGCGACCATTCCATCGCCAACAGCACCGAACCGCCCCACTCGCCGCCGACGCCGATACCTTGAATCGTCCGCAACACGGTCAGCGCCACCGCGCCCCAGATGCCGATCGATTCGTAGGTCGGCACAAAGGCAATGGCGAAAGTCGCCAATCCCATACACAACAGCGTTGCAATCAGGGTCGCCTTGCGGCCGATGCGATCGCCGTAATGACCGAAAATGGCGGCACCGATCGGGCGGCCGACGAAACCGACGAAATAGGTTCCAAAGGCGAGCAGCGTTGCCGACAGCGGATTCTGGTTGGGAAAATACAGCTTGCCGAAAACAAGCCCGGCCGCGGTGCCATAGAGAAAGAAGTCGTACCACTCAATCGCCGTGCCGATCGTCGCTGCGACCACTGCTTTACGTAATTGCGCGCTGTGTTCGACGTCGTCCAGCGGACCCACTGTCGTCGTTGCCATAGCCATGGCGTTCCTCCCCCCGTTTCCTCGTTGTCGTGGGGCGGGCTTCGTTCCCGCCTCCTGTCGTCAACGATACTGCGGAGCGTGCTGGCTGGCTATAGCGAAGCGGTCGCCGGGACGAACGGCGGCGAGAGGNNAATCCGGCGGCGGCGAGGTTTGTGGCTCTATTGGCTCGGCTTGCTCGATGCCAAAACCGTGACCGGAGCCTGCCGATAATCGTTTGCGAACAGCCGCTTGAGATTGTCGACCTTCGGCAGGTCGTTGAAGACGATGTACGGATAGCTTGGGTGCAGGACCAAGAAATCCTGGTGATGTTCCTCGGCCGGATAAAAGCCCGTGAGCGGCTCCAGCTTGGTCACGATCGGTGCTCCGAAGACATGCGCCTTATCGAGCTGGGCAATATAATCGCCGGCGACGCGTTTCTGCTCGTCATTGGCAAAGAAGATCGCGGAACGATACTGGGTGCCCTCGTCGGGTCCCTGAAAATTGAGTTCGGTCGGGTTATGCGCCACCGAAAAATAGATCTGCAGGATTTTTCCAAGGGATACCTGTTGCGGATCGAAAGTTACGGAAACCGATTCCGCATGCCCGGTGCGCCCGGTGCTGACCATCTCATAGTGCGCGGCTTCTTCCTTGCCGCCGGCGTAGCCGGACACTGCCTTGGTGACGCCTTTGGTGTGCTCGTAGACCCCCTGCACGCCCCAGAAACAACCGCCCGCCAAAACGATGGTCTGCGGTCCGCCGCCTGCGGGCGCGGCGGCATCGAGCGTCGGAGGCGGCAGCACGACCGCAGGCTCGGCGGCCTCCACGCGGCCCGCGCCAAAGCCAAGCAGCGGAACCAGCATCAACGCTCCGACCACCGTCGTCAGCAAAATGCGGCGAGCGGCATTAGCGCCTGTCCCCGTATCCGTCGATCTGCCAGCCATCTCGAATCTCCGCCTGTTTCGCCGCGTGACGACTGAACTTTTAGTCCAATCCCAAGCCGCCGCGCCAATCACAATCAGCGCCACCGCCCGGCACGGGCCGCTCACGACATCGTGTAAGGGACCATTTTGGTTGCGCGTGATCTGTTACGTAAGCCGGCAACCACCCTTCGGGATCACGCTCTGGACCGCCTATTGCGAGCGCGAGGCTTTCAACAAAGGAATATCGCTGACAGGCTTCGGCTCTGGCAGCGATTGCAGATAGGCATAGATATCGTCCAGCTCATCATCGCTCAGCACCGGCGGGCGAAACGGCGGCATTGCACCATTCGTCGTCCGTACGAAGGATTTAAAGGCATCGGGCGGCAGCGCGGTGCGGGCGATCACCCGACCGTTGCTGGTCGCGATCGAACCCTGACCGTTGAAGTCGTGGCACTGCCAGCAGCCATGTTGGACGAAGGCTATCTTGCCCTTGTCGGCCGAAGCCGCGATAACGCCGCTCGATCCGATAACGCTGGTTGCGAACCCGATCAGCGCGAGCAACACCGGTACCGCGCAAACGCGAAGGAAACGCATGGACCTTCTCCTCAGCGTGGCTGCGTCACGACATTGACCAGCGCCGGCTGGCCGGATTTGACCACGGCGACCGCTTCCTTGAGCGCCGGGCCGAGATCGGCCGGATCGGTGATCGGCCCCCTCGCCCACCATCCCATCGATTCCGCAAGCTGATGATAGGCAATGTCGGGATTCATGATGCTGGTCCCGATCGGCGCGAGATCGTTGCCGGTATTGGCAATCCGGTTGCGGAAGTTGGAGAGCCGCTGGATGTGCATAACCTCCTGGTGATAGCCGCGGTTGTTATGCATCACGGCGAGCAGCGGGATTTTATGGCGCGCGGCCGTCCACAGCACGCCCGGCGCATACATCAGATCGCCATCGGACTGGATCGAAACCGAGAAACGGCCGAGATCCCGGTTGCCAAGCGCTGCGCCAACCGAGGCCGGCGCGCCATAACCGACGCCATAGCCGCCCGACGCGCCGAGCCATTGATAATGTTTTTCCATCGGCCACAGCCGGTTGGCCCAATTGCTGGTGTTGCCGCCAGTCGAGACCAGCGACCAATCGAGATCCTTGATCTGCGCATAAAGCTCCATCAACAGCCGCGCGGTCGAGATCGGAACCGCATCCCAGGCGACGGCCGCCGCCTGCTTGGTGGCGTCGAGCCCCTTAGCGTGGGCTTGGCGGATGGCGTCGCCGCGCTTGCTCAAGGCATCTTTGCGATCGTTGGAGACTGCCGATTTTACGGCTTCGATCAGTGACGGCAATGTCGCCTCGGCGTCGCCCGGCATCGATACGTCGATACTCTGGAAACGCTGGAAATCCTGATAGTTCGATTTGGTGAGCAGATCGACCGAGCTGATTGAGATCAGCCTGGTATTCGGCTTGATCTTGGAGACGTTCTGGCCAAAGCCGTCGTTGCCGTTATCGAGGAAAGTATTGACCGTGGCCCAGTAGTCGGACAGCTCCATGCCGATGATCACGTCGGCTTGCTCCACCACGTTCGCGGGCCTGCTGAGATAGTGGGTGTTGGGAAAATTCATCCGATTGCCCTGGTCGACGACCGGCGCCTGAAGCAATTCGGCGAGTTCGACCAATAGCCTGACGCCGTTCGCCGTGCGCGCCGCGCGATCGACCACGATGACCGGCCGTTCCGCATTGGCGAGCAGCCGCGCGGCTTCCTTGACCGCGGCCAAGTCGCCCTGCGGCGGCGCACTCGGAAAGAATTTCGGGATGTAGAGCGGCTCGCCGAAATCGCGGACCGGCTCCATTTGCAGCATGCTATCGAGCGCCAGCATCACCGGACCATACGGCGGCGTCGTCGCGATGTTGTACATGCGCACGAAGCTTTGCGCGAAATGCTGCGCCGAAACCGGGTTGTCGTCCCATTTGGTGAAGTCGCGCACGATCGCGTTGATGTCCTGCGCGGAATGAAAAGTCGGAACCCCGGGCGCGCGGTGCGCCGCGTCAAGATCGTTGCCGCCGACGACCAGGACCGGAACGCGATCGCACCAGGCGTTGTAAATCGCCATCGAGGCATGTTGCAGACCGACCACGCCGTGGACCAACG
>PLTE01000022.1 GCA_003164375.1 Hyphomicrobiales bacterium
GCGGCGGTTCGTCGGGCGGCGGCGGGGCATCGGGGAGCTGGTGATGCATTTCAGCCACGAGGATCACGAGGCGGTTTCGGCCGCGATTCGCACCGCCGAACAACGCACCTGCGGGCAGCTTGTCTGTGTGCTGGCGCGTTCATCGTCCGCCTACAGCTACATTGCGATTTTATGGGCGAGCGTGCTGGCGCTGATCACGCCATGGCCGCTGATTTATTTCACGCCATGGAGCGTTGAGCGAATTTTCGCCATCCAGCTTTTAGTCTTCATTGCGGCGGGCCTGGCTTTTTCCTTGACGCCGCTTCGCTTGGCGCTGGTGCCGCGCGCGGTGCGGCGAACGCGGGCGCATCGCGCCGCGCTCGAGCAATTCGTCGTGCGCGGCGTAAGCCGCACCAAGAATCGCACCGGCGTGCTCATCTATGTGTCGCTGGCTGAACGCTACGCGCGGATCATCGCCGACGACGGGATTGCCCAAAAAGTCCATCCTGCCGAGTGGCAGGCAGCGATCGACGCCTTGACCGGTCACATGCGCGAGGGCCGCATCGTTGCAGGCTTCGCCGCAGCGATCGAGCGTTGCGGGGCGGTTCTCGCGGCGCATGCCCCGCCGGACGGCTCGGGCAATGAATTGCCGGATCGCCTCTACGTGATGTGACGCATCGAGCGCGTGAGGCCTGCCGCGCTCCGTCACGCATTTGTCACCCATCCATCATAATGGAACTCTAGACCCTGATCCAATTCGATTGAATCGCATCAGGCCTGAATTTTTCATTTGCGCATGATCTGGCCCGAAAACCGGTCACCACTTTTCGGAATCATGCTCTGACGGCACGCCGCCGCGACGGTGTATTGCTGTGGATCAGGGACCGCGCTACGCGATCTATTTTGTACCGGCAGCGGACTCTAATTTCTATCGCTACGGCAGCTCGATCCTCGGCTACGACTGTTATACCGGCAAGACGCTGGATTTCCCGGAAGGGTCCGGTGACCAAGCGGTGAACTGGAGCCAAATCACCGCCCAGCCGCGGCGTTATGGCTTTCATGCAACCATGAAGGCGCCGTTTCATCTTTCGCCGTCCTGCACCGAGCCGCAACTGGTCAACGCGCTCCAAAGCTTCGCCGGTCTCGGCCACGCGGTCCATTCATTCGCGCCGACCGTGACCATGCTCGACGACTTTTTCGCGATCGTGCCGCTGCAAGCCGACGCCGCGCTCGACGTTTTGGCGGCGTCGTGCACGACGATATTCGATGCCTATCGGGCGCCGATGTCGCCGCAAGAGCGCGCACGGCGCATCGCGCTTGGTTTGAGTCAAAGCCAGATCAGAATCTCGACCGCTGGGGCTATCCCTACGCGCTCTCGGAATTCCGCTTTCATATGACGTTGACCGGCAAGATACCGATGCGCCGGCGAATGGCGATCTTCGCGATCTTGCTGAACGGCTTGCATCGCCTGCCAGTCGAACGTCAGGTCGCGCTCGACCGGCTCGCTTTGCTGCGGCAGGACTCGTCCGACGCTTCGTTTCGCGTCATCAGCGAGAGCAATCTCACGGGCGGGACGAGCGGGACTTCCTAATCAAGCAAGCCTCGCGCTTAGCCGGCCGGCTGCGCCCGCTTCGGGAACAGTTGCGGCCGCAGCTTCGGCTGGCAGGCCATCATCTTTGGCGCATAGGACGTTTCGGCGCCGAGTTCCTCGGCGGCATGCCAGGCCCAGCGCGGATCCCACAGCGCGCCGCGGCCGAGGCAAACGAAATCCGACTTGCCCGAGGCGACGATGTCTTCGGCCTGCTGGTAACCGGCGATCAGGCCGACGGTCATGACGGTGATACCGCTTTCTTTCTTGACCTTCTCGGCGAACGGCACCTGATAGCCGGCCGACAGCGGAATCTTCTGCCGCGGATCGAGCCCGCCGGTCGACACATCCATATAGTCCATGCCGCGGGCTTTCAGCGCTTTGGCCAACAGCACGGTTTCTTCCGGCGTCCAGCCGCCGTCCACCCAGTCGGTGGCGGAAACGCGCATGCCGATCGGCTTGTTTTCCGGCCACACCGCGCGCACCGCCTCGTACATTTCGATGGCAAAGCGCATGCGATTTTCGCTTGAGCCGCCATATTCGTCGGTGCGCTGATTGGACAACGGGGAGAGGAATTGATGGGCGAGATAGCCGTGTGCGCCGTGCAGCTCAACCACGTCATAGCCGATGCGATCGACGCGCTTGGCGGCTGAGGCAAATTCGCCGATGCAGCGTTTGATGTCGTCTTTGGTCATGGCGTGCGGAACCGGCCAGCCGGAATCGTAGGGCAGGGCAGACGGCGCCTCGGGCGTCCAGCCGCCTTCCTCCTTGGTCAGGATCGGCTTACCACCGGCTCCCGGCGGCGTGGTCGGCCCCTTGCGGCCGGCGTGGGCGAGCTGCACGCCGAGCTTTGCGACGCCGTAAGTGCGGCAGAAATCGTGCACGCGCTTGAGCGCCTTCTCGTTGTCATCCGACCACATGCCCGCGCAGCGCGGCGTAATCCGGCCCTGCGGATTGACGTCGGTCATCTCGGTCATCACCAGCCCCGCGGCGCCGAGCGACATATTGCCGAGATGCATCAGATGCCAATCGTTGGCCGAGCCGTTGTCGGAATTGTACTGGCACATCGGCGACACGACGACGCGGTTGGGCAGCGTAAGCCCACGCAGCGTGATCGGAGAGAACAGGATGCTAGCCATTGTGGGGAGATCCTTCAGGTGCTGAATTCAAAATCGAGGCGGCATGCAATATCACGAATCTCGATCAGGGAGTACGGGCTACTTTTCCAGCCGCGCGACGATCTCGACGTGTTCGGAATAGCGAAACTGATCGACCGGCGTGACGCTTGTGAGCCGATAACCGCCGTCGATCAGATGGCGGATGTCGCGCGCCAAGGTGCCCGGATTGCACGACACAGCGACCACGAGCGGAACGCCGCTTGCGGCGAGCGCGCGCGATTGTGCATCGGCGCCCTGGCGCGGCGGGTCGAAAACAACGGCGTCGAAACGATCGAGCTCGGCCGCGAGCAGCGGGTTTTTGAACAGATCGCGTCGCTCGGCCGTGACGGGCTTGAGCCCGGCGGTGCTCGCGGCGGCGCGTTTGAGCGCGGCGATAGCGCCGTCGTTGTCGTCGATCGCTAAGACCCGCGCCTGCGCGGCCAAGCGCAGTGCGAAGGGGCCGATGCCCGCGAACAGGTCGGCGATGTTTTTCTGCGCCATGCAAGCGGACTGCACGAGCCGCGCCAGCACCGCTTCGCCGTCAGCCGTGGCTTGCAGGAATGCGGCCGGCGGCAAAACGACGGTCGCCGTACCGACGCGCAGGCTGGGCGGGCGCGCTTGCGCGATCAACTCGCCATGGCGGGTGAGCCGCGCGAGATTTTGCCGCGCGGCGACGCGCGCCAGCGCGGCCGTCGCCGAGGCAGTGAGCGGGCCGGAGCCGCGCACATCGATATCGAGGCCGGTATCCGTCGCCGTCACCTGAATGTCGAGCGGCTTTTTGGTGAGACCGAGCGCCTCGGCGATGGCCCAGGCCGCCGGCAGCGCGCCGTCAAGGCTTTTGGCCAAGACCGGGCAGCGGTCGATCGCGATCACATGGTGCGAGCGCGCCGCCGAGAAACCGACCTCAAGCACATCGTGCGTGCCGCGCCGGGCGTGAAAAACGACACGGCGTCGACCGTCGCCGTGAGCGTCGATCAACTCATCCACCGGCGCTTCGATGTAGGCTTGGCGCAGCGTCGTCACCACCAGCTCGCGCTTCCACGCGCGATAGGCTGACGTCTGCCAATGCTGCAAAGCGCAGCCGCCGCAGACGCCGAAATGCGGACAGATCGGCGCGATGCGCTCTATGCTCGGCTTTTCGACATTGAGGAGATGGCGCCGGTCGGGATGGCCGGCGACCGGCTCGACTTCCACCGTCTCGCCCGGCAGCGTGCCTGGAACGTAGATCGGCCCACCGTGACCTTGGGGCCCATCGGCCACGCCGTCGCCGCGATGGCCGAGCCGGTCGATGACAAGACGCTCGATCGCTTGAGGCTCAACCACGTTTGGCCCCGATAAAGAATTCGCGGTTGCCGTCGCCGCCGAGAATCGCAGATGGGGCGACACCGCCGACGCGCCAGCCCAGCGTGATCATGAACGCAGCGATATCGTCGCAGACGGCGGCGTGAACGGCGGCATCGCGCACGATGCCCTTTTTGCTGTCGCGGCGCGCCGCCTCGAATTGCGGCTTGATCAGCGCCAGAATTTCCGCGCGCGGCGCCAGCAATTGGCCGATGGCCGGCAGCACCAGCTTGAGCGAGATGAAGCTCACATCGATGGTGGCGAAGTCGGGCTTCTCCAGCAAACGCGAGGGATCGAGCTTGCGGATGTCGGTTTGTTCAATGGCGACGATATCTTTCCGCCCGCGCAAGCGCGCATGCAATTGCCCTTGGCCGACATCGATTGCATAGACGCGCTGTGCGCCGCGATCGAGCAGCACTTCGGTGAAACCGCCGGTCGAGGCACCGACGTCGAGGCAGATGCGGCCGCAGAGATCGGGCCCGAAATGATCGAGCGCCGCCGCAAGCTTGACGCCGCCGCGCGACACGTAAGGGTGCTCGGGCTTGGCCGCGATCACGGCCTCAGACGAAAGCGCATCGGAGGGTTTGCGCACGACCACGCCGTCGGCAGTCACCAAGCCTGAGGCAATCGCGGCCTGCGCCCGCGCGCGGCTCTCGAACAGGCCGCGCGCGACCAGCAGGCGATCGGCGCGTTCGCGGGTGGTCATGGTAATTGTAGGGTGGGCATTGCGCCCGCTCTGTTTGACCGCGTGGGCAAAATCGTTCGGCGCAATGCCCACGCGGTTGCGCGGGAGCGGACGATTTTGCCCACCCTACGCGACGTCAGCCGCCTCAGGCGAGCTTGATCACTTCGCCGTGCATGTTCTGACCGAGCGCTTCGAAGGCCTTGGTGACAATGCCTTTGGCGTCGAGGCCGGCCCTGGCGTACATGGCGTTAGGCGAATCCTGGTCGATGAAGAGGTCCGGCAGCACCATCGAGCGGACCTTCAAGCCGCGATCGAGCACGCCGTGCTCGGCCAGCGTCTGCAGCACGAAGGAGCCGAAGCCGCCGATCGAGCCTTCCTCGATGGTGAGCAATACTTCGTGCTCGCGGGCAAGCCGCAGCAGCATGTCGACATCGAGGGGCTTGGCAAACCGCGCATCGGCGACCGTCGTCGACAGGCCATAGGCGGCAAGCTCGTCGGCGGCTTTGAGACATTCGCCGAGCCGCGCGCCATAGGAGAACAGCGCGATCTTGGTGCCTTCGCGCAAAATACGGCCCTTGCCGATTTCGAGGGGTTTGCCCTCTTCGGGCATAGGTACGCCTCGTCCTTCGCCGCGCGGATAGCGCAGCGCCGAGGGCCGGTCGTCGATCGCCACGGCGGTTGCCACCATGTGCACGAGATCGGCTTCGTCGGCGGCCGCCATCAGCACGAAATTGGGCAAGCAGCCGAGATAGGCGACATCGAAGGCGCCGGCATGGGTCGGCCCGTCGGCGCCGACCAGGCCGGCGCGGTCCATGGCAAAGCGCACCGGCAG
This sequence comes from Hyphomicrobiales bacterium, assembly GCA_003164375.1. Taxonomy (GTDB): domain Bacteria; phylum Pseudomonadota; class Alphaproteobacteria; order Rhizobiales; family Xanthobacteraceae; genus BOG-931. The sequence continues at coordinate 5,583 of PLTE01000022.1, forward strand.
ACACTGGATGGCGACGTCGTGCACCACCTGATCATAGGCGCGCTGCAAGAAAGTCGAATAGATCGTCGCGAACGGCTTGAACCCTTCGGTCGCAAGCCCGGCGCAGAACGTCACGCCGTGCTGCTCGGCGATGCCGACGTCGAAGGTGCGGGTCGGAAACTCTTTTTGGAAGAGATCGATGCCGGTGCCTGACGGCATCGCCGCCGTGATGGCGACAATCTTGGGATCCTTGCGGGCCTCCTTGATCAGGCTCTCGCCATAAACTTTCTGGTAGGCGGGCGCGGCGGGTTTGGACTTCTGCTGCGCGCCGGTGGCGACGTCGAACTTGACGACGCCGTGATATTTGTCGGCGGACTGTTCCGCCGGCGCGTAGCCCTTGCCCTTTTGCGTGACGACGTGAACCAGGATCGGCCCGTTCTTGGCGTCACGGACGTTCTTTAAGACCGGCAACAGGTGATCGATATTGTGGCCGTCGATCGGACCGACATAGAAGAAGCCGAGCTCGTCGAACAGCGTGCCGCCGGTAACGAGACCGCGGGCATATTCCTCCATCGCCATGGCGCGCCGCTCGAGCATCTTCGACGGCATATGCTTGGCGATCCGGCGAATGAGCTTGCGCAGGCTGTGATAGCCGCGACCGGACACCCGCCGCGCCAGATAGGCCGATAGAGCGCCGACCGGCGGCGCAATCGACATGTCGTTGTCGTT
>PLTE01000434.1 GCA_003164375.1 Hyphomicrobiales bacterium
CCTTTTCGCGCGCGCCCTCGTAGGCTTCGGTCGCTGCATTCGCGAGGTAATGGAGACCGCGATGCACGTTGGCATATTCCGCGGTATAGGCCCGCTGCAGGCGATCGAGCACCGCCTTGGGCTTCTGNNCCACGATGGCCTCCATCAGCGCCTCGCGGACGTCCTCATGCTCGATCGCCTCGACCACTTCAGCGGCGAAGGCCTGAATCAGCAGCGCTTCGGCTTCCTTTTCCGGAATGCCGCGCGCCATCAGATAGAATTTGAGTTCGTCATCGAGTGCCCCGGTCGTAGCGCCGTGACCGCACCGCACGTCGTCGGCGAAGATTTCGAGTTCCGGCTTATGCACCGCCTCGGCGTACTCCGACAGCAGCAACGCCCGGGACATCATCTTCGCATCGGTTTCTTGTGCATCTGGCCGCACGATAATCTTGCCCTGGAACACGCCATGGGCCTCGCCATCGAGCACCGACTTGAAGAGCTCGCGGCTCTGACAACCGCCGACCGCGTGATCCGCGACCAGGGTCGTATCGACATGTTGGCGACCGGTGAGCAAATTCACGCCGCGGATATCGGCAACGGTATCTTCGCCGGCGAAGTGCAGGAACATCTGATTACGCACGACCGAACCGCCGGTGATAAAGCTGAAATCGTTGAACTTGGCGCGGGCACCCAACGAGACCAACAAGCTTGCCACGTGGAGCGCGCCGGTTCCTTCATTGGTAAGCTTCACGTGATCGACGTGAGCATCGTCGCCTATGGCCAATTCGAGCGCAGTGTTGACTTGATAATCAGTGTCGACCGCACCTTCGTGGCTCTCGATCAACATCACCTGCGCACCCTTCTCGACGACGACGAGGGAACGCGTAAATATCGCCGCCGGCTCTGCGCCGACCGTAGCGAAGACGAGGTGAAGCGGCCGGCCGATGGCGGTTCCGGCCGCAACGCGGATCACCGCTCCGTCGCCCATCAGCGCAGTGTTCACCTCGACGGCCGCGTCGCGAACTGCAACGACCTTGCCAAGATGCGAGACCACCATGGGATCGCCGGCTGCCAGCGCTTGCGCCATCGGCCGAATGGTCAGACCGGCTTCGAGATCGGCGAGGTCGGACAGATCGGCGACGAGCGTTCCATCGACGAAGACAATTCGGCGGCAAGCGATGTTGCCCAACAGCCCGCCCATGCCGGCGGCATGCTTCTTCGCTTCGGCGCTTGGCGGATTCGGCAGTGGCTTCACGTCGCGCAGCAGCGTACGTAAGTCGGTATATTTCCACTCCTCGACGCGCCGGTGCGGCAGACCGACCGAAACAAACCGTTCGAACGCGGCCTCACGCCAGGCCGTGACGTTGCCGTTGCCCGGCAGCGTCGGCTTTGCCGCCGAAAAGATATCGGCCAAGGCCAATTCGGCGGTGGTTTTCATCGGGCGCACATTTGCGTTCATGGCCGTTACGCCGCCTCGGATTGGTATTGCGCGTAGCCGGTGGCCTCGAGCTCCAGCGCAAGCTCCTTACCGCCCGTACGCACCACCCGACCGGCCGAAAGCACGTGCACCACGTCCGGCACGATGTGGTTGAGGAGCCGCTGATAATGGGTGATGACGATGAACGCGCGCTTAGGCGAACGGAGGCGGTTGACGCCGTCGGAAACGACTTTGAGCGCGTCGATGTCGAGACCGGAATCGGTTTCGTCGAGCACGCAGAGCCGCGGCTCCAAGAGCGCCATCTGCAAAGTCTCGTTGCGCTTCTTCTCGCCGCCGGAAAAACCGACATTGAGCGGCCGGCGCAGCATTTCGGGATTGATGTCGAGTGTCGCCGCAATGTCGCGAACCCGCTTCATCAGGTCCGGCACGGACATCTCCTCCTGCCCGCGCTTCTTGCGTTGCGCATTGAAGGCAGTGCGCAAGAACGTCAAGGTGGCGACGCCCGGGATTTCCAGCGGATATTGAAATGCGAGAAAGAGGCCGCGGGCGGCACGCTCGTCGGGCTCCATCGCCATCATGTTGTCGCCTTCGAACAGCACCTCGCCGTCGGTCACGTCGTAACCCGGCTTGCCGGCGAGCACGTAGGAGAGCGTCGATTTGCCTGCCCCGTTCGGGCCCATGATGGCGTGCACCCCGCCTTGGTCGACGACGAGGTCGAGACCGTTGAGGATCTTCTTGCCGCCAACCTCGACGTGCAGGTTCTTGATTTCCAAAAGAGGCTTCATCGTCGGCTTCCTTCGCTCAGGTGTTCCGCGCGCTCATATTGTCCCGCTCGGCGCCGGTTCACCCGACACTTCCTTCAAGGCTGATTGAGATCAGCTTCTGCGCCTCGACCGCGAACTCCATCGGCAGTTGCTGCAAGACGTCTTTGACGAAGCCGTTAACAACGAGCGCGGTGGCCTCCTCGGCCGACATGCCGCGCTGGCGGCAGTAGAACAGCATCTCGTCGGAGATTTTCGAAGTCGTTGCCTCGTGCTCGAACACCGTGGAGGAATTCTTCGCCTCCATGTATGGCACCGTGTGAGCGCCGCAGTGCGGTCCGATCAGCAGACTGTCGCAGTTGGTGAAATTGCGTGTGCCGGTGGCGCGCCGATGCGAAGTGACGAGGCCGCGATAGGTGTTCTGGGAACGACCCGCCGCGATTCCCTTGGAAATAATCCGGCTCGTCGTATTGCGGCCGAGATGCAGCATCTTTGTGCCGGAATCGACCTGCTGCCGGCCGTTTGAAATCGCAATCGAGTAGAATTCGCCGCGCGAGTTGTCGCCGCGCAGGATGCAGCTCGGATATTTCCACGTGATAGCCGAACCGGTCTCGACCTGGGTCCATGAGATCTTGGCGTTGCGACCGCGGCAATCGCCCCGCTTGGTGACGAAATTGAAAATGCCGCCACGGCCCTCGGCGTCGCCCGGATACCAGTTTTGAACCGTGGAATATTTGATCTCCGCGTCATCGAGCGCGACCAGCTCGACAACGGCCGCATGGAGCTGGTTTTCGTCGCGCCGCGGCGCCGTGCAACCTTCCAGGTAGCTGACATAGGCTCCTTTGTCGGCGATGATCAGCGTGCGTTCGAACTGTCCGGTTTTCTGCTCGTTGATGCGGAAATAGGTCGAGAGCTCCATGGGACAGCGCACGCCTTGCGGTACGTAGACGAACGATCCGTCCGAGAACACCGCCGAGTTCAGCGTGGCGAAGAAATTATCGCTCGCCGGCACGACCGTGCCGAGATATTTTTTAACGAGTTCGGGATGGCTGCGCAGCGCCTCGGAGATCGGGCAGAAGATCACGCCGGCACGGGCCAGCTCTTCCTTGAAAGTCGTGGCGACCGAAACCGAATCGAACACTGCGTCCACGGCGATGCGCGACGTACCGGGCTCGCGCACCACGCCGGCGAGCGCCTCCTGCTCGCGCAACGGAATACCGAGCTTCTCATAGGTCCTGAGGATTTCCGGGTCGATTTCGTCGAGCGATTTCGGCGCCGCCTTGCTTTTCGGTGCGGCATAGTAATAGAGATCCTGATAGTCGATCGGCGGATAGTCGACGCGCGCCCAGCTCGGCTCGCTCATGGTGAGCCAGCGGCGATAGGCTTCGAGCCGCCAGGCCAACATCCATTCCGGCTCGCTCTTCTTCGCCGAGATGAAGCGGACGATGTCTTCGCTCAGGCCCTTCGGAGCCTTGTCGGATTCGATGTCGGTGACAAACCCGTATTTGTATTGGTCAACCTCGATGAGGCGCACCTGCTCGACGGTTTCTTGTACAGCAGGCATTGGGACCTCCGCTCGCGATCTCGCATCAGACCGCGCGCTGTGAATGTTCGCACCGTTCAGGCAGGCACACAGGTGTCGGGCACCGGGCAAATGACGGCACATTGCGGCGTGTCGAAATGCCCCTCGCACTGCGTGCATTTTTTGGGATCGATGATGTAGACATCGCCTTTGAGGCGAATGGCGGCGTTGGGGCAGTCGAATTCGCAAGCGCCGCACACCGTGCATTGCGAGGCGACGATTTTGTAGGCCATCTGAGAGCTCCTGAGCGGCGCGTGAGCGATGCCGGTCAGCATCCCCCTTTCAAGCGCCGTGCCAGAAGCCAAGCATCTGATTTATAATGACTATTTGATAGCCGGGGCAGACGGAACGTGTCGCGCCCCCGACAACGTGTCGCAAGTGCGACAGTCGCTATTAGAACCGCTTGATATCGATGCCGTGCTTTTTCAGCGCGTAACCGATCTGGCGCGGCGTCAGGCCGAGAATGCGCGCGGCTTTGGCCTGAACCCAGCCGGCTCGCTCCATTGCCTCGGTTAAACGATCGCGTTCGGGGATCGGCGCGCCGATCGCCGCGTCCCCATTGACCGGCACCGCCGTCGAATCGGCAGGCGACCTACTTGGCGTAGGGGCCGCGCGGGGCGCATCACGCGCAGCCGGCGGCATTATCGGCAGCAGGATCTCCGGCAGCGACCGCTGCGCCGCAGAGTCCGAGCGACCTTTCCAGAGCATCGCGGAGAGACATTGATTGTGTCGACAGGCAAAGTCGTCCATCATGATCGACGACCCCTGCGCCATCGTCGCAGTCCGCTGAACGCAATTTTCAAGTTCGCGCACATTGCCGGGGAATCCACAGCCCATCAACACTTCGATCGCATCGGCGTCCAACACCAAACTGCGGTCATTCTCGCTGTTGAAGCGTTTGAGGAACGCATTCGCAAGCAGCGGAATATCGCTGCGCCGGTCGCGCAGCGGCGGCATCAGCACCGGCACCACGCTGATCCGATAATAGAGATCGGCACGAAATTCGTTGCGCGCAACCGCTTCTTCGAGGTTCTTGTTCGTCGCCGCGACGACGCGAACATCCACTTTGATCGTGTGGTTACCACCGACGCGCTCAAATTCCTGTTCCTGCAGCACGCGCAGGAGTTTGGCCTGAAAAGCAGGAGATATTTCGCCGATTTCGTCAAGAAAAAGCGTGCCCTTGTCGGCAAGCTCGAAACGTCCCTTGCGGGTATTGATGGCGCCGGTGAACGCCCCCTTTTCATGACCGAACAGTTCCGATTCAAGCACCGATTCCGGCAATGCTGCACAGTTGATCTTTATGAACGGGCCTTTGGCCCGCGGCGACAATTCGTGAATGGCCTTGGCGATGAGTTCCTTGCCGGTCCCTGACTCACCGCGAAGCAGCACGGGGGCGTGCGATTTTGCGATGATCGCTATCTTATCGAGCAGCGACCGGATCGCCGCGCTGTCGCCGATGATGCCGTCGATACGAGCCTTCTTACGCTCGCGCACCGGCTTGAATTCCGACAGCTCCTTCTGCAGGCGATGGCTCTCGGCCATAAGACGCTCGCGGTCGCGCGCGACCAGACGATGAAGCTGCACGGTCTGGCCGATCAGATTGGCGATCATCGTGAGAAAACGCACGTCGGAATCGAGCCTAAACACCGACCGGTCATCCCAGATCCGGTCGATGGTCAATGTGCCAACGACTCGCGAACTGATGTGAATCGGCACTCCGATAAAGGAAACCTTGGTGTCCGCCGCGGCATCGAGTGCAGCCGCGTCGGCAGCGGTGAACAGCGGGTGCGTTGCGACATTCTCGGCGACCAATGGAACTGCGGTCGCCACAATTTGACCAATTGCCTTCTCCGGTAGCCGCGCCCGGTAGCGGCCGTCGCTACCCTCGTTCCAACCGGCGCCGACCGTAATGTCCGGTATGCCGTCGTCCGCCAAAAGCGAAATAACGCCGTGGCGCATCTGCATGAACGAAGACATCACGTTGACGACGTTCGAGAGCGTGATCTCAAGACGCGCCGGGCTGTTGAGAATTTTCGAGAGCTCGTAAATGCCTGTAAGCGCGATCTCGCTCATCGGCAGAGGTGGAACGCGCGAATGAGATTCCCTGAGGGACGCTCGTGCTTCAGCTTGGACCATGGTGTCATCTCCATCGCCCTTGGTGTTCCTGCCCCTATTTTCGTTGCTGCTCATTCTGATCGAAAACCCAGCAAAAGTCGTGCCTACAATAAGCACACGCTGCCGATCAAATGATCCGCAATTGGCGCTTTTTTGTTCCGCGTCATGATTGCGGCGAATTTCTTACCGTGAGCAGAATTACCTCCGTCGGCATTTCAAGCCGGTGCGATTAACCGCATTTACCTCGGCTAATCCGCCGCTAGACGTGTTGTCCGCCGTTGATCTGAATTTCCTCGCCGGTAACGTAGCTCGCCGCATCGGAGCATAGAAAATAGATAACCCGCGCAACCTCTTCGGGCTTTCCGATCCGACGCATCGGAATCTCGGGAGCGAGCCGCGCTTCCGTTTCAGCCGACAGGATGTGAGTCTTTATTTCGCCCGGCGCAATGGCGTTCACGCGAATTCCGTGGGGTGCAAAGTCGTGCGCCATCTCGCGCGTCAAACAGCCGAGCGCTGCTTTCGACGTCGCATAGGCCGTCCCGGCGAACGGGTGAACGCGCGAGCCGACAATCGACGTCACGTTGACCACCGCGCCGAGCCCGGCCTTGAGCTCCTCGAATAGCCCGCGGGCGAGAAGAATGGGCGCGAGAAAGTTCACGTCGAACACATTCATCCAGGTGTCCACAGGCGTCGTGAGCGAGCTGAGCCGACCGCCGTCGATGCTCTTGGGCGAAAACCCGGCATTGTTAACAAGCGCATGTAGAGGTAGCCCGGTAAGCCGCGCTTTGATGTCCTCGATCGCGCGCGCTACGTCGAGGCGATCACCGAGATCGACCTGCACGTGGTCGATCGATCCGGCGTCCCAAGGACACACGCCGCTATCGAAGGGCTGACGCGAACAGGTAATGATGCGCCAACCGGCGTCCGAGAACAGCTTCACAGTCGCATGGCCGATACCGCGCGAAGCGCCGGTCAGTACCATGGTCTTCGGCGAGGATAACGCGTTGCGGACGCCCAAGCCCTCATTGTGGAACGGGCATAAGGCCGCTTCAGCGACCAGAGAGTTCGCCGGAGGCGCAGCAAGCTCGGTCATCGATCATCCTAAGCGGCACGGAGGCCTACCATCGCGGTGACACGGTGCGAGCGGCGGTCCGCGATAGACACGTCAGCCGACATCTGCCATCGCAAGATCGGTGCCGCATGAAAAAGCGTAATCGATTCAATAGCCATTTTGACGCTAGGCGACGAGCCGACTGCGCCGATCCCAAGATTGTCGCAAAGCCGACAATGGGTTTCCGGTGCCCGCGTTTACCTCCGCCGACATCGTGTCGGTTGCAAAGATTGTAGAGCCCGGCCTCAGTTGAGGATATGACGAGTGCATGACGGGGACGCTGGAAAAAACAAGACTGTACGACCGGCGCGGCGTCGGACATTCGATTAATCTCGTGGGCGTGCCGACGGACTTGCTGGCCAGCTGCGCTTTCAACGACCATCCGACGCCGCTGCATATTTCGGGCGTCCGCGAAATGAACAGAAACTTGTTCGAAATGCTGGCTCGCGCCTCCGACTTGGCCGACGCGGGCGAAGCCTTCGCCAATTACATGATGGCGATGTTCGGCATCGATCCTGAGCAGCGTGAGGACGCGCCCCATCAAGCTACTGGCGCCAAGCGCCGGCGCTATCGCTCTTCGTTCCTGCGATTGATCAAAGGCTGGGGATACGACAGCAACGGCCCGGAGGGAGCCGTGCTCAAGGGCTGGGCGGAAAGCCGCTTCGGCATATTCCCGACCTTTCATAAAGAGATCATCCAACGCATTTCCAGCGGTGCCTGGACCACCTATGTGGAAGAAAAGATGTCGAGCCGTTTCCACAACAACTCTATCTATGTTCAGCTCGACCTGCTTTTCGAATTCTGCCAATGGGCGCTGCGGTGTTTCGTCATGCCACAGCAAAGCCACTTGACGCTGTATCGGGGAATTAACTCATTCGATGAGCATCAGATCGTGGAGCGCATCGACAAGCACGCCGTGGTGATGCGGCTTAACAACCTGACCTCTTTTTCGTCCGATCGCGACACTGCCGGTTGCTTCGGCGATACCATTCTTACGGCGCGGATTCCGGTCAGCAAGATCGCGTTTTTCAATGGCTTGTTGTCCATCCACCCGCTGAAAGGCGAAGGCGAATATCTGGTCATCGGGGGCGAATGCCGGGTGATCGCCAGTTATTTTTGACGAGGACTCACCGAGGATGGCTGCGCCAAGCATCGAAGAGCGGGCATTGGCAGCCTTTCTTGGCTTTGCCACCGGTGACGCCTTGGGCGCTACCGTCGAATTCATGACCAAAAGAGAGATCGCCTCGCAATATGGCGTACACGACGGCATCATTGGAGGTGGTTGGCTACGCCTCGCACCCGGCCAGGTGACAGACGATACCGAAATGGCCTTAGCGCTCGGCCGCTCGCTAATACGCTTGGGAGAATTCGATGCGCGCGATGTGTGCGAGGAATTCGCCAAATGGCTGAAGTCCGGACCGATCGATGTCGGCAACACCTGCCGCCGAGGCATCCGCCGCTATATCACGCAGGGCACCACCGAAGGCCCATTCTTTGAGGGCGACGCCGGCAATGGCGCCGCCATGCGAATCCTACCGGTGGCGCTGGCGACCCTTGGCCAGCCCGACAAAGCCAGACCGTGGGCGCTCGCCCAGGGCCATATCACGCATCATCATCCGCTATCGGATGACGCGTGCCTGACGCTCGTCGAGATGCTGCAAAGCCTGCTTTCCGGACAGGACAGACAGGCAGCGTACGGACTCGCCGGCGCCTTGATCGAGAAGCACAGTGCCTTCCGCTTCACACCATATAACGGCCGGTCTTCTGCCTTTATCGTCGATACGATGCAAACCGTACTGCACTTTTACTTCGCTACGGATTCGTTTGCCGACTGCGTCGTTCAAACCGTGAACCAAGGCGGCGACGCCGATACCACCGGTGCATTGGTGGCGATGCTTGCTGGCGCCACCTATGGCTTGGCGGCAATCCCCGAAGCGTGGCTCGGCAAACTCGATCGTCGCGTATCGGCCGAAATTCGCGAGCAAGTGCCCCGGTTGCTGGCCATCACGACACATCCAGCACCGTCCCGATCCGAACCGACGCGATCAAGACCGACGCCGTGAAAAGTCGGTCAAGGAATGGCTATCATAACGTCCGACGATTTGATGATGGTATGGACTTTTTCGCCGACCTTGAGTTTCAAGTCTTTGACCGATTCATTTGTGATGGATGCCGTCATGATCGTCCCGCCGACATCGACCATGACGTGGGCGGTGGTGACACCCTCCTTGATCTCAACGATCTTGCCGGCAAGCGCATTGCGAGCGGAAATCTTCATGACTTGTCCTTCGGGGTTTGCGGCGAGGTAATATAAGTAATTATACTATATCGAACGGGACATAGGTCACTTGCAACGCCGAGTAGCCGCAACAAGTTCCCCCGCTTTAAGCCGACGGCTTACGAGGTGTCCGTGATATGAGCCTGCCCGTCCTTCCTGATACTTTGCTCGCTGATTTTCTCGCCGACGACGTGCGGTTGGGCGATCTGACAACCCATCTTCTGGGAATCGCATCGCAGCCGGCGCTCATGACTTTCGCGGCGCGGCAGCCGCTGGTGCTGGCCGGAGCGGAGGAAGCCGCTCGGATCATCGAAATGACGGGAGCCACGGTCGAGCTTCATCAAGCCTCAGGCGCGCGCCTGGCGGCCGACGGAGCAATCTTGAGGGCAGTGGGATCGGCCGGCGAACTGCACCGAAGTTGGAAGGTTGCGCAGACGCTGGTCGAAATCGCCTCTGGCATCGCAACTGCGACCCGAAGCATCGTGGACGCGGCGCAGGCGGTCCGGTCAAATATTGCTGTCGCCTGCACGCGAAAGACAGTTCCCGGCGCAAAACTGCTGTCGATCAAGGCGATCATGGCGGGTGGCGCCACACCACACCGGCTCGGACTGTCGGAAACGATCCTGGTTTTTGAGGAACATCGGTGCTTCCTCACCGACCAATCACCGGGCCAAATCGTCGACCGGCTGCGGCGCGCAAGCCCGGAGAAAAAAATCGTGATCGAGGTTGCGACAGCCGCCGTTGCTGTGCTTTGGGCCGAAGCCGGCGCCGACGTGATTCAGGCCGAGAAATTTTCCGTCAGCGAGATCGCAACAACAGTCGCGGAGTTCCGCCGGGCCGGTTTCTCCGCTCTTCTTGCTGCGGCCGGCGGCGTCAATGCGGAAAACGCCGCGGACTATGCCCGGGCCGGAGCCGATATTCTCGTGACCTCAGCTCCTTATGTCGCCAAGCCCCGCGATGTGCAGGTGAAATTAACTCCCAAATAAACCGATGATCGGTGACGCGAAATTCGCTTGGATATGGTCGTGATGAGGCAGCGCCCCCCGCAGTCGAAGCCCCCGTCCCTCGTCACCATGCTTGACGCCAGGATCATTCGACATGACACCGCCTACGGTCTTTCAACGCTGTTCTTCGGCGACGGCGAGTTGCGAGTACCGCTGATCGCCGCGCCGATCGATTCCGGCGTGCGGGTAACGATCGACGCGCGTGACGTTTCGATTGCGTTGTCGCGCCCGATGGACGTTTCGATTACCAATCGGATTCCAGGAGCGATCGTGACAATAGAACCGCTCGCTCCGCCCTATGTCCGGGTCGTTTTTGATCTGGGCTCTACAAGCCTTGAGGCACTGGTGACAACAGAGTCCGTTGAACGATTAGGCCTAGAAGCCGGTCTTCGCGCTTGGGCCATGATCAAGACCGTCGCCATCGGGAAGGTTTCGATCGCGGCTGCGGCCACTCCGCAACCTCGGCGCTGGCGCGCGCTTGATATACCGGATTGAGAGAGGCCGTGAGCTCGGCAACGGCCTGCGCTGTCGCCGTTCTCGATCGCCGTTCCATCGATCTGTAGAGAGCGACCAAGCGTTCGCCGAACGGCGTCAAGTCGGCACCACCGCCTCTCCGCCCGGGATGGGTCGCGAAAACGGCGGTCTCGAATGTCCGGTTGAGCGCATCGACCGTCAGCCAGCACTTGCGATAGGAGACGCCCGTGACCCGGCTCGCGCCAAGGATCGACCGCTCCTTGCGAATGGCCTCGATCAGAGCCAGGTCTTCCATGGTCAGCCGACCGCCATTGCCGAACCGGACGATCAATTCAACACTCGACGGCTTGGTCCCTTTCGCTGCCGGCCGCTCCCTCATCAAAACCTCCGCCGGCCCAGGAACGGGTACGTCAGTCGTAAGCCGGCAAGCAATTTCCCGCTCTGACGTCTGACCACCATGTGTCGACGACACCCGCGTCGGCAGGAATGAACTGCGATAGTGGCCCCGCGAACAGTTGCCAAGCCGCCGTCATCGCAGGCGACACTGCCGTCAGGATCGGCAGCCCAGCACCGATCGCAGCACTAAACCCGTCGCGCAAGCCGCCGCGCTCCGCTTCGACTTTGCCGAACTTGCTGAGGATGACAAGATCGGCGCCGGCCGCTATCGCCCGCTCGACGGCTGCGCAGGCTTCAATCAAACCCGACGGATCGAGATTGCATGCGGTCGAGCCGTGTCCGAGATTTTGCGATATCGATATGACTGTTCCGGTGGAAAGGTCGCGCACGGCACGCCAGCCGCAGGCGCCGCCGGCTTCGTCTCTTGCAAGCTCGACGACGCCCGCGATCTTATGGCCCTGGCGGGCCGCCCGGAGCGCGAAGTCATTGAGCAGCGTTTGAATCGCCGCGCATGAGGCTCCCTGCAATGCAGCGATTCGGCAACTGCGTAGCGGCGCGCTGATGCCGATCATGTCGACCGGCTCTGACCGTGGATTCAGATTTCTCATGTCTTATACCTCGGCTGCCGACCTGCACTTGCGAACATGCGCGGACGAATGCTCTTTGAGGCAGGTGTCTTGCACCGGGGCCTTCGTCCGTCGCAGGCCGATCCATGCATCGACCTTAACCTGATCGAAGCCGGCTTCGCGCCGATCACCGACCTGCATCAATGGCCGCCGGATCAGCAACGGATCTTCGAGCATCATCGCGAGCGCCGTCTCCGGCGTCAGTTGATCGGGTTCGATCTCGCCGGACTTCAGCCGCGGCGACGTCGCATTGAACCATTCGCGCAGCGGCTTGCCTTCCAAGAATTGCCGCAGCCTGGGCGCGGTCCAAGGCTCCGTCAGGAGGTTGCGAACATCGAGCACATGTCCGGACGCGACGAGCAGGGCCTTCTGACGCGCATTGCCGCCGCATCCCGGCTTTTCATAAAAGATGACATTGGCCACCGAGCCGCACTCCTCTCTTCGTGTTACCTGCAAAGCGCGAAAGTCGCGTCGAATGCCTTCAAGGCCGCGCCTTCCTGTAACGTCATACCAATCGCAATGACTGTCGCCTCCGCGATGCGGCGGCCGCGATCGTCAATTCCAGTCCATTTGGCCTCGCGCCCACGCGGATCGATCTCGATGAGCTTTACTCGCTCTCGTACCAGCAAGCCGTCGCGCGCGATGCCGCGCACGATTCCGTCAAGCGGCGCGTGCACGGGCCGGCCATCGAGATGACCGAGGATGAAGCGATTGAAAACCCGCGCGCCGATGTCGATGGGAGTGTGCCAGCGGCCGGCCCGATCGGAATAGACGAAGCGCTCTGGCCCAACGCCCCCGAGCCGGCTGGAGATTCCATCGGCGTCGTCCGTCGAACCAACGGTGACCACCTGCCCGTTACGCGAGGGTTTGGTCTCGATCGCAATATCGCAATTCATGCCGATGCGGAAAAGTGGCCCAAGCCCAACCGCAACATGCGCCAAACCGCGAAGGTCGGGCGTGACACTGCGCTTCTGCATGCGAGCGTCGACCAGCACCTCGGGCGAGCAGGTCGCGACAAGATCGGCGAGCGGAAGCGCTGTCACCGCGACGCAGTCGGGACTGGTGAGAGCCGCGGCGATCTCTGTCGTGGTTTCGGTCCGCACGCCTTCGACGCCGTCGATCACTCTGCAGTCACCGAATAGGACGTCATGGAATGCCATGCCGCGGCGAACGACCGGCGGGAAGGGATCGTATGCGAGGACGATATTCCATCCGGCGCGTCGGAGATGCACGCCAACAGCCGACGCAATCTCATTGGTGCCAAGAATGACGACAAGCGGGAATGGCGCATTGCGATTCATGATCGAACCCCGTCTGTGCGATCAGATCAGCAAGAGCCGGGCCAATTCTTGTCGAGCAAGGAAAACAGAAATGAATCAAAACGATAGCGATTTTCACAGCGGCCGCATGGCGGCCACTGTCGTTTGTTGTGCTGTATTGTCACGTATATAACAACGACGCTTGGCCGTCCCGCCGAGCTGCGGCGTTTGGAACGCGACATCGCGCGTGCCAAACCCGACAGGACATCGGCTCGATAAATCGCGCACAGCCCGCCGCAGAGGCGATGCCGAGTGGTTTCGCTAAGACCACTTGGCAAAGCGGTCAACGCTATAGCCCGAACTCGTAATCGTTCGCACGGTTTGGCAAGATTATTGCGATGTAGCGCCAGCTATCGCGATAATGAGACGCGGTCGTCGGGGTTCAGCGACCCACGCCAAGCCGAAGAGACTTTTATGAGTTATAATGCCAATGAAGTGCAGGAAGACCACCGCCAAGACGGAAATAGCCCCGTGAAAAAGAACACAGTTGAAACGACCCAGTTCCAGCGCATCGGCGGCGCGGCAGGCGTAGACCGCCTGGTCGAAGCCTTCTACCTGCGCATGGACAGCCTGCCGGCCGGGAAAGCGATACGCGCTTTGCATGCCGACGACCTTTCGAGCACCAAAGAGGTCTTGAAGCGCTATCTCAGCGAATGGATGGGCGGTCCGCCGCTCTATTCCCAGGAACGCGGTCATCCGCGCCTGCGCCAGCGCCACCTCCGCTTCAAGATCGGCGAGGCGGAGCGCGACGCGTGGCTAAGCTGCATGCGGGCAGCGCTCGACGAGGCGGTCGACGAGGTCACGCTACGCGACGGACTCTACGGTTCGTTCGTCAAACTCGCGGATTGGATGCGCAATCAACCGGGAAATCCGCACGACGGCAGGGCTGCCGGGGCGGATGCTCGGACCTAGCCATGCCGGCTCATTTCAGCGTCCCGAGCCGCACCAGATTGGTGGGCTTGGGCTGAGCCGGCACCACCGCATCTTTGAGAACCTTGAATACCCGTTGGTCGATCGGTGTCGACACAACGAAGTCGCTATAGGCCCGTTCGAGCATGTCCTTACAGCGCTCAGCGACAATGGCGTCAGGCATGCCGGTGAAATCTTCCTTGGCGAGATACTGCGCCATACGCCTGAGTATGTGGAGCCGAGCCACATTCACGATTTTCGCGTCGTAGTCGACGCCGAGTAGGGCAAAGAAATCCTCGGCCGAGGACGCCCTGTTCAATTGGTCAAGCATAGGATCCGAGGCGCTATCAGGCAAAGTCAATCCGCTCATCTCCAACCTCCTTCAGGCCTGGCCGTTGTTGGGCCCATCTTCTTGATTGCGCCCAAAATCTCGACCAAGCCGGTCACCGTCGCGCAAACGTCTTTGCAGGTGCCCGAGCCGCGCTTCGAGAAATTCGAGACGGTCCATCACGACGGCGATCGCTTCACCGACCGGATCAGGCATCAGATGATGGTCGAGACTGATGCGCCCGAACAATCTGCGCCCGTCAGCCTCTGGGTGCACGACCTTAGCCGGTATGCCGACAACGGTTACCTCCGGGGGCGTGCTTTCGATCACAACCGAGTTGGCGCCGATCCGGGTGCCGTGTCCTATTGTGATGGGCCCGAGAATTTTCGCGCCGGCGCCGACTACGACGCCGTATTCCAAGGTCGGATGTCGCTTACCGGGCGACCACGACGTGCCGCCGAGCGTAACGCCGTGGTAGAGTGTCACGTCATCGCCGACCTCGGCCGTCTCGCCGATGACGACGCCGGCGCCATGATCGATGAAGAACCGGCGTCCGATGGTAGCGCCGGGATGAATATCGACGTTGCTGAGAAACCGGCAGAGCCACGACAGCAACCTGGCGGGAAAACGCCAGCCGGCACGCCACAGGCGGTGCGCGCAGCGGTGCCAGATGACGGCATGCACACCGGGATAGGTAAGAAGAGTTTCCAATTCACTGCGCGCCGCAGGATCGCGCAGGCGCACGCAGCGAATATCCTCTCCAATCAACTGCAGCAGCGAAGGCCTACGCGACACCGCGGCGGCGATCGAATTATCCAACCTCGGAGAGTCTGCGAATCCGGCCATCAGGCTGCCTCAAATGCCGCTGCGCGCCGTTTCGCGATGGACGTCTCGCCAAATCGCTGCGAGCACGGCGGTGGTGACGGGACCTTTGTTGGTGATTGCATGCCCGCGCACGCGCGCAAGAATCGCGCGCTGTTCGTCAGGACTCGCTTGCAGATGCAGATCGGACAGCGACGCGGTGATCGCTGCGAGGCCAGAATGCTTACCGATCACGAAACGGTGCGAGCGGCCGAGCGAGGCGGGATCGAGCGCCTGGTAGGTGCGCTTGTCTTTGAGCAAGCCGTCGACATGGATCCCGGACTCATGCGTGAAAATATGGTCGCCGACGATGGCCTTGTTGGGCGGGATCGGACGCGCCGCAGCCGCGGCGACGACGGCCGCGACGTTGCCGAGCTCGGTAAGCACGACGCCGGTCTCTCGTCCGTAGAGCTGCTTGAGCGCTACCGCCACCTCTTCGAGTGGCGCGTTGCCGGCGCGTTCGCCAAGTCCGATCACCGTAACCGAAGCGTGTGTGGCGCCGCCTTTGACCGCCGCGAGCGTATTGGCGGTGGCGAGCCCAAGATCGTCATGGCCATGAAACTCGAGCTCAAGGTCGGTCGTCTTGCGCAAAGCGGCCAACAACGCATGGCTCGTGAACGGGTCGAGTACGCTCAGCGTATCGGCGACCCGGAACCGGCGCGCGCCGGCGGCATGGGCCGCCGCAATCGCCTCGACGAGAAAGCCGATATCGGCGCGCGAGGAATCCTCGCCCCCTACCGCGACATCGAGACCCTTGTTCCGGGCATATCCGACGACGCGCGTAATCATTTCGAGCACAGTTGCGCGGCCGCCGCGAAGTTTGGCCGCGATCTGCACGTCGGAAACCGGCACCGACACGTTGACCATGGAAACGCCGGCAGCGAGCGCCGCGTCGACGTCGTCCATCCGCATCCGACACCAAGCGATCGTCGTCAACGGCAGATCCGCGTCGACGATAGCGCGAATTGCCATGACCTCGTCACGACCCATGGCGGGCGTGCCGGCTTCCACTTCGGCCACGCCTGCGCGCGCCAGGGCGCGGGCGATCGCAACCTTTTCCGCCGCCGTGAAGGCAACGCCGGGCGCCTGCTCACCGTCCCGTAACGTGGTGTCGTTGAGGATAATCGGCGCGAGCCTCGAGGGTCCGGAGCTGGAGCGGCCGGCGTCTGAGGAATTATCGCCCATGGATTGACCGCCGCCTCATTTGAAGGACTTGCCGCAGCCACAGTGAGAAACCGCGTTGGGATTTTCGAAGGTGAATCCCGAGCCCTCGAAGCTCTCGACATAACCCACCCGCATTCCGGCAAGGACCGGCTGCGAGTCGGGGTCGATGAAGAGCTTGACGCCGCCGGTTTCGATCACGGCGTCGTCCGTACGCGGCTCCGAATCCAGCCCGATGTGATACTTATAACCTGCACACCCACCGGTCTCGACCATGATACGTAAGCCGCCATCGGTTTTACCGGCGCGTGACATGGCAGCCTTGACGGCCACAGCGGCTTCGTCGGTCAGTGCAATCATGATGGCCAATCCCCGTTGCGAGGCTTTCCGATCACACTGAGCAACTGGCGTGCCACCGATTATCTTTCTCTAAACGTATGAACATTCGAGGCTTTTTTGGCTCATTACGATTGTCGGATTCACGACAGGGTGGCAAAGCCATCGCAACATGTCGCAAAGCGTTCGACGGCGACGGCCGGCGACGGAAAGATCAATCGCGCTTGCGACGCAGCCGCACGACGACCGTGACGCCGGCAATTTCAAAGCCTTCGGGCGCTTGCGGCAGCTTGGCGACGACCGCTTCGGCGGCGGGAATATCGAGCAGCGCGTCTTCGTCCTGGACGAAGAAATGATGATGCTCGCTCGGATTGGTATCGAAGAACGACTTCGAACCATCGACGCCGATCTGGCGCAACAATCCGACTTCAGTGAATTGACGCAGCACATTGTAGACTGTCGCCAACGACAGCGGGATCCTGGCCGCGACGGCCTCGGCATACAGCAATTCCGCCGTGACATGGCGGTTACCCCGCGAGAACAGCATATGGGCCAATGCCAAGCGCTGATTGGTCGGTCGCAATCCGAGCTTGCGCAACATTTGCCTGTATTGATGGCGAGGTTGGAGATCGGCCGTGCCGCGCGTCATGAGATTGAATCGACGCTCCAGATCCGAGCCCGGCGGGCTGGTCACGAGTTTGGCGGACACCATCGTCATCGACCGGACCATCATTACGCAGGTGAAGACAGCGCAACCTCGCGCTCGTAGATAGGCGCCGTCTGCAACGCGAGCGCACGGCGTCGATACGCCAAGCGACTCTCGCCGCTTTCATCGCCGAAACACATTGCGAAGTCGCTACATTGCGAGCACACCGGCGTGGTGCACATCACAAGCCCATCGCCCTCACACAGCGCGCGATAGAAAAACCTCTTCCAGCGCATGTTCTTGGTGTTGCGCGAAGCGACGGGCGCGAAGTGACGCATGAGCAATCGGGTCAGCTCGGAGCGGTCGCGCAAACCAAGATCTTCCCACAAATGGTTAGGCTCCATCGAACGCCGCGCAACCATGGCAGCGAGCCACCGGCTCGCGTCGCCCTCGGTGGAGCGGTTGGCCAGCAGCAAATCGCGCACCATGGCGATCTCGTCATCCTCGGCGCGGTCGGCATGCCCGCACCATGAGGCGGCGAGGTCCCGGGCGGCCGGAAACCATCGCGCCACCAGCGCGGCCAGATCCTCTGCCGCAAGCCCGGCCTGCTCAGCGATGGCGCGACCCTGCATCGCGGCTACCGCTAAGACCGATGCGAATACATGTTGGTCGAAGCTGTCATCATCATCGATCGCGGCGTCGACCGGATCGATACCGGTCAGCACACGATAGGTCGCAACGCCAATATGCTCACGATGGCCAGCCTGCTCACCCAATCCCGCAGACAGACACAGTGACGCCGATGCCGTCTCAGCAGTTATCTCGCATAGCGTCAGAACGGTCACATCGCGCTCCTCATGTCCCATGCCGCGGTGGCTTCGACATTCGAGATTGATGATTTTCTGAACCCCGTGATGATTTCGACAGGTCGCCTGGGCCGGCCCGGCCCCTGTTACGAGGGACCGGACCGGTTTGGCAGTCGCGTTCAGGCCACGGCTTCTGCGGCCAGTTCGGCGGCGGTCTTGCCGACGATCGCCTCGTCGACCTGCTTCATGATGCCGTGCTCCATCAACATGTCCTCGAGCTCGTCCATGGTGATCGGCGTCGGGATGATGCCCTTGCCGGCGTTGTTGTGGATCTTCACCGCCAGCGACCGGTAGTGACCGGCCTGGACCGAGTCAGGGGCGTATTCCAGCACCGTCATGCGGCGCAGCTCGGCATGCTGCACGATGTTGTCACGCGGCACGAAGTAGATCAGGTGGGTGCCGAGCTTCTTGGCCATCGCTTCGGCCAGCTCGAGCTCCTTGTCGGTCTGGCGTTCGTTGCAGACCAGCCCACCAAGACGAACCCCGCCGGAGTTGGCGTATTTGAGAATGCCCTTGGAGATGTTGTTGGCCGCGTACATGGCCATCATCTCGCCCGACATCACGATGTAGATTTCCTGCGCCTTGTTCTCGCGGATCGGCATCGCGAAGCCGCCGCACACCACGTCGCCCAGCACGTCGTAGGACACGTAGTCGATGTCCTCGTAGGCGCCGTTCTCTTCCAGGAAGTTGATCGAGGTGATAACGCCGCGGCCGGCGCAGCCGACGCCGGGCTCAGGGCCGCCGGACTCCACGCATTTGATGTCGCGGTAGCCGACCTTCATGACCTCTTCGATTTCGAGATCCTCGACGCTGCCCGCGCTTGCCGCCAGGCTGAGGATGGTGTCCTGCGCCTTGGCGTGCAGAATGAGCCGGGTCGAATCCGCCTTCGGATCGCAACCGACGATCAGAATGCGGTGTCCCATCTCGGCCAGCGCCGCCAAAGTGTTCTGCGACGTCGTCGATTTGCCGATGCCGCCTTTACCGTAGAATGCGATTTGTCGTAGTGCCGCCATCTTGCTCTCCTTCGAACCG
>PLTE01000276.1 GCA_003164375.1 Hyphomicrobiales bacterium
CCACGGCCAGCGCCCGGGCCAGGGCCACTCGCTGCCGCTGACCGCCGGAGAGTTGCGCCGGAAATCGACTCTCGACCCCTTCCAGTTGAATCAGGCGCAGCAGGCCGCGGACCTTCTCCAGGATCTGATCGGGCGACGGCCGGTTCTTGCCGCGCCGCACGCGCAGGCCGAAGGCGATGTTCTCCAGCACGGTCATGTGGCGAAACAGCGCGTAATGCTGGAACACGAAACCGACATGACGTTCGCCGACCGGCCGCGACAACGCATCCTCGCCGTCGAACTGCACCTGGCCCTCGTCCGGCCAGTCGAGCCCGGCGACGATGCGCAGCAGCGTCGTCTTGCCGGAACCGGACGGGCCTAACAGCGCCAATAATTCGCCGGAGCGCACTTCCAGCCTGACATGGTCGAGCGCTGCGAAATCGCCGAAGCGCTTGACGACGTCGACCACCGAAATTTTCATGTCACTCCTCCACCAGACGGTCCTCAAGGATGACCTTAAGGACGAGCGTCACCAGCGCGAGCAGCGCCAATAACGATGCCACGGCGAATGCGGCGGCGAATTGGTAGCTGTCGTAAAGGGACTCGATCTGCAACGGCATGGTGTTGGTCTCGCCGCGCACATGGCCGGACACCACCGACACCGCGCCGAATTCGCCCATCGCCCGCGCGTTGCATAGCAGTATGCCGTACAGCAGCGCCCACTTCACGTTCGGCAGCGTGACGCGCAAAAAAGTCTTGAGCCCCGAGGCGCCGAGCGACAACGCGGCCTCTTCCTCCTCGGTGCCTTGTTGCTGCATCAGCGGAATGAGCTCGCGGACGACGAAGGGGAAGGTGACGAAGATCGTCGCCAGCGCGATGCCGGGCAGGGCGAAGATGATCTTGATATCGTGCGCCACGAGCCACGATCCGAAATAGCCCTGCAGCCCGAACAAAAGAACGAAGACGAGGCCGGCGATCACCGGCGAGACCGAGAATGGAATCTCGATCAAAGTGATCAACAGATTCTTGCCGCGAAAATCGAATTTTCCGATCGCCCAAGCGCCGATGACCCCGAACACGGCATTGGACGTCACCGATATCGCGGCAACGATCAGCGTAAGCCGGATCGCCGACAGCGTGTCGGGGTCGCGCAGCGCCGCGACATAGGCTTCGATCCCTTTTGAAAAGGCCTGGTTAAACACGCAGATCAGCGGCAGCACGATGAAAAGCCCGAGAAATATCACCGCCAAGGACGTCACCAGCCAGCGCACCCAGGCCGGGTCGCTGCGGGCATCGGCCCGGCGCCGGCCGGTGCGGCGGATCGCGGGGCGCGTCGCTGCAGCACCGCCGTTCGGCGGCGCGAGCGAGGCGTTTTCGTCGACCGCGGTGACGAGCAATGCGGTCACGGTCGCCGTCCCGTGCGCAGTTCGGACCAATGCTGGAGCGCGTTGATGAGGAAAAGAACCACCAGCGAGGCGACCAGCATCACCACCGCGATCGCGGTGGCGTCGGCATAATGGAATTCCTGCAGCCGAATGACGATCAGGAGCGGCGCGATCTCCGAATAATTCGGCAGATTGCCGGCGATGAAGATGACGGAGCCGTATTCGCCGACCGCGCGCGCGAACGCCAGCGTAAAGCCGGTCAATAGAGCCGGAACGACGCTCGGAAGCACGACGCGGCGTACCGTCATCCAGCGTCCCGCCCCGAGCGAGGCTGAGGCTTCCTCCAATTCCTCGTCGAGATCTTCGAGCACCGGCTGCACCGTGCGCACGACGAACGGCAGGCCGATGAAAACCAGCGCGACAAAGATGCCAAGCGGCGTGAATGCGATCCGGATGCCGAGCGGCGCCAGCAATCCGCCGATCCAGCCCGAGTCGGCGTAGAGCGTCGTCAGCGCGATGCCGGCCACGGCGGTCGGCAGCGCAAACGGAATGTCGACGATGGCATCAAAAATGCGGCGCCCCGGAAAGCGGTAGCGCACCAACGCCCACACCACGATCGAGCCGAACACCAGATTGGCAAATGCCGCCGCGAGCGACAATCCGAACGACAGCGCGAAGGCATGCAGCGCCCGGCGGCTGGTAATGACGGCGACGAATTGATCGAAGCTCAGTTCGGCGGTCTTGACGAACAGGGCCGCCAGCGGGATCAGCACGACGAGGCCGAGCCACAGCAGCGTCGTGCCGAGGGTGATGCCGAAACCCGGAATCACGCCGCTTCGATGTCCGCCAAGCCTGGTCGCGATACTCACTTCGACCTCGCATTATTGCGTATAGATCGAATCGAACACGCCGTGGTCGTTGAAGTGGGTGGTCTGCGCTTTGCGCCAGCCGCCGAAGTCGTCGATGGTCAAAAGCTCGACTTTCGGAAAGCTCGCTTCGTACTCTTTTGCCACAATCGGGTCGCGAGGCCGATAGTAGTTCTTGGCGACGATCTCCTGGCCGTCATGGGTGTAGAGGAAATCCAGGAAGGCCTCCGCGGCGGCGCGCGTACCCTTGCGGTCGACGACTTTGTCGACCACCGCAACTGGCGGCTCGGCCAGGATCGAAATGCTCGGCACCACGATGTCGAACTTGTTGACGCCGAGCTGGTTGATCGCGAGTTGCGCTTCGTTTTCCCAGGCTACCAGAACGTCGCCGACGCCGCGTTCGACGAAGGTTATTGTCGCGCCGCGGGCGCCGGTATCGAGCACCGGCACATTGGCATAGATCGCCTTGACGAATTCCCGCGCCTTTTGCTCGCTGCCGTACTTGTTTTGCGCATACCCCCACGCCGCGAGGTAGTTCCAGCGCGCGCCGCCCGAGGTCTTGGGATTGGGGGTGATGATCTGCACGCCGGGTTTGGCGAGATCATCCCAATCGTGAATTCCCTTGGGGTTGCCCTTGCGTACCAGAAACACGATCGTCGAGGTGTAGGGCGAAGAATGATCCGGCAGCCGCGTCTGCCAATCCGGCGCGATCAAGCCGCGATCGGCAATGGCGTCGACGTCATAGGCCAGCGCCAACGTCGCAATGTCGGCGTCCAAACCGTCGATCACGGCGCGCGCTTGCGCGCCGGACCCGCCGTTCGAAGTTTTGATCGCGATGGTTTTGCCGTTCTCGCTCTTGTATTTGACGCCGAACGCCTGGGCGAGATCGGCATACAATTCCCGCGTCGGGTCGTAGGAGGCGTTAAGCAGGGTGATGTCGGCGGCGCGGGCGGCTCCGCAGCACAAGAGCGAGCCGAGCAGGACAGCCGTCATTGCCTTCATGCGAGCACCCATTCTAAGTCTCCAGTTGCCGGCGCCGTCCGGCAGCTTCAGATGTGAAATTCTTCATGGCCAATTCTTTAATTGACGAGAATGATTTTCTATATACAAAGGGCCAAACGTCCGCAAACAGAAAAATCTTCTACTCTATCGTGAGTGAGGCTTGGAAGAATCGATGAAGGTCTTGGCCAAAAAAGAGACGCTTTTTGTCGCCGCATCCGAAACCGCCCAGCGCTCCTCCAGTCGAACTGGCGACTGCCGGCAGTTGCGGCGTGCGGAGTGACGTTCGTGGACCGGCTCGACGACCTCGAAGCGCAAAGCATCTTTATTTTCCGCGAAGCCTTTGCCCGGCTGAAGCGGATCGCCTTGCTTTGGTCGCTGGGCAAAGATTCCAACGTCATGATCTGGATTGCGCGTAAGGCCTTCTTCGGGCGCGTTCCGTTCCCGGTCATGCATGTCGATACCGGCAAGAAATTTCCGGAAATGTACGCCTTTCGCGACCGCTATTCGGTCGAGTGGAATCTCGACCTTAAAATCGAGCAGTGCCCGCCGCTCGATACCATCGATCCGACCTTGCCGCCTGCGGCGCGGTCGGCCGCACGCAAAACAGAAGGTCTAAAGTTGGCGCTGGCGAAATACGGCTTTGACGGGCTCATCGCCGGGATTCGGCGCGACGAAGAGCCGACGCGCGCCAAGGAACGGGTGTTTTCGCCGCGCGGTCTCGAAGGCGGTTGGGACGTTCGCGACCAGCCTCCGGAATTCTGGGATCACTTCAACGCAGCGCCGCCGTCCGGTGCGCATTTGCGCGTGCATCCGATCCTGCATTGGACCGAACTCGACGTCTGGGCCTATACCAGGCGCGAGGGCATTCCCATCATCCCGCTTTATCTCGCCCGCGACGGCAAGCGTTACCGTTCGCTCGGCGATTCCGACATCACCTCGCCGGTGTCCTCGCAAGCCGCCACTATCGACGAGGTCATTCGCGAACTGGAAGCGACCAAAGTTTCGGAGCGCTCCGGCCGGGCCATGGATCACGAAACCGAAGACGCATTCGAGCGCCTGCGCGCCAGCGGCTATCTGTAATTAATGATCACGGATTAAGCTCGACCATGAACATGCTCGTCACTGAAAAATTCGCCACCACGCCAAGCGCTGACGGCCTGTCTGGCAACCGGTCGCTGGTCCGCATCGTGCTCGCCGGCCACGTCGATCACGGCAAATCGACGCTGATCGGGCGGTTGCTGCACGAAACCAAAAGCCTACCCGACGGCAAGCTCGACTCGATCAAGGCGGTCAGCGAGCGCCGCGGCGTGCCGTTCGAATGGTCGTTCCTGCTCGATGCGCTGCAGACCGAGCGCGACCAGGGCATCACGCTCGATACCAGCCAGATTCGCTTCCGCACCAAATCCCGCGACGTCGTGCTGATCGACGCGCCCGGCCACGCCGAATTCCTGCGCAACATGATCACCGGCGCGGCTCAAGCCGATGCCGCGGTGCTGGTGATCGACGCGACCGAAGGCGTGCGCGAGCAGACGCGCCGGCACTGCTATCTGCTGCATTTGCTCGGCATCAGCCAGGTCGCAGTGGTCATCAACAAGATGGATCGCATCGGCTTCGACGAGAGCCGATTCCAGGAACTCGAAGCCGAGATGGCGCGCCATCTCGCCAGCCTCGGTTTGCCGGCGACCGCGATCATTCCGATTTCGGCGCGCAACGGCGATGGCGTCGAGCGGCGCACGCCGGCGATCGCTTGGTACACCGGCCCGACGGTGCTCGAAGTCATGGACCGTTTTTCTCCGGCAAAGCGGCTGACCGATCTGCCGCTCGGCATTCCGGTGCAGGCGGTCTACAAGTTCGACGATCGCCGCATTGTCGCCGGGCGGGTGGAAACCGGTCGGCTCGCGGTCGGCGACGAAATAGCGATCATGCCGCGCGGCACGACGGCGCGCGTGCAGTCGATCGAGGCCTGGCCGGAGCCCGACAATGCGCGATCGCCGCAATCCGCGCGCGCCGGCCAGTCGATCGGGCTCACGCTCGACCGGCAGATATTCGTCGAGCGCGGCGACGTCATTTCGGCGCCGGCGACGCCCGCCAAGGCCGTTCGCCGGCTGCGGGCGCGGGTGTTCTGGCTGCACGATCAGCCGCTCGCCGTCGGCGCGGCGGTCGGGGTGCGTGTCGGCATGGCGGAGCGCCGCGGCACCATCGCCTTGATCGAAAACGCCGTCGATCCCGGCGAGCTGTCGCCGATCGAGGCGAAAATCATTGCGCGCAACCATGTCGGCGAGATCGAAATCGCCTTGGCGCAGCCGATTGCCGCCGACATCTACGCGGTCAATCCGCGCACCGGACGCCTGGTGCTCGAGCTTGGCGGCAGAATCGCCGGCGGCGGATTGATCCTTGCCGTCGACGGCAATGCCTCCGTTGAAAATCGCCAGGACAGCGGCGCCGGTCGCGCCGCGGTTTCAGTGCAAGCCGCGCGGCTGAACACGGAGCTCGCCGATCTGCCGCCGGTCGAGCGGCTTAAGCGCTTCCGCGCCGCGATTGCAGGTCCGCTCGTTTTCACCACGAGCTTTGGTCTCGAGGACCAGGTCATCGTTCATATGCTTGCCGAGCTCGGCATCGACCTCGACATCGTAACGCTCGATACCGGCCGGCTGTTTCCCGAGACCTACGCGCTTTGGGCGGAGACCGAACGCCGCTACGGCCGGCGCATTCGGGCAATCTATCCGCATCACGGCAAGCTCGAAGCCCTGGTCGAGAAATACGGCATCAACGGCTTTTACGATTCCCGTGAGGCGCGGTCGGCGTGCTGCCATGTCCGCAAGGTCGAGCCGCTCGATCGCGCGTTGACCGGCGCCGCGGGCTGGATCGTCGGCGTGCGTGCGGATCAGTCGATCAACCGCCAGGGCACCGCCCTGGTCAGCGTCGACGAGCGCAATCTGCTCAAGCTCAGTCCGCTGCTCGACTGGACGCGCGATGCGGCGCAGTCGTTCGCTGCCGACAACCAGATTCCGCTCAATGCGCTGCACGCCCAAGGCTTTGCCTCGATCGGCTGCGCCCCTTGCACGCGCGCGATCGCGCCGGGCGAGCCGGAACGTGCCGGTCGCTGGTGGTGGGAAGAGGACGGACAGAAAGAGTGCGGCCTGCACATCGCGAGCGATGGCCGGGTGGAGCGAGCCGCCAAGGCTTGATTCGCAAGCGCTAGAGAGATCGCTGGGTCGTTACCGCGTCGTCGCGAGGAGCGAAGCGACGTAGAAATCCAGCTCTCACGCGCTAATCTGAATTGCTTCGCGGAGCCTGTCATCGGGCCGGACCCGTTGGCTCGCCATGACGTCTCAGTCGTTTTGATCCGGTCGGTGGCGCCATCGCATCGAGGTTTTTTTGTCTTGCCTGTGCGCCGCGTTGCGCGCAATTTTGCTTCCGATTTCGCGCAACGTTACGATGGCACAAGCGTGAACAGCGCATGACGAAAAAATACGAATTTACCGTCAACGGCAGGCCGGTCAGCGTCTCGCTCGACAACGAGGAAGCGCCGCTGCTCAATGTTTTACGCAACAACCTTGGCCTGATGGGCACGAGATTCGGCTGTGGGCTCGAACAGTGCGGCTGCTGCATGGTGCTGATCGATGGCGCGCCCGAGAAGAGCTGCAGCAAGCCGGTGTGGAGCATCATCGGCAAGTCCGTAACCACCGTCGAGGGTCTGGGCACGCCGGAGCATCCTCACCCGCTCCAACAGGCCTTCATCGACGAGCAGGCCGGCCAGTGCGGCTACTGCCTCGCCGGCATCTTGATTTCGGCGCAGGCGCTACTCGCACGCAATCCGTCGCCGACGCGGTCCGAGATCGCACAAGCGCTCGACGACAATATCTGCCGCTGCGGCTCGCATAATCGGATCATACGTGCGATCGAAAAGGCGGCAGCACGGATGGGCGCGGGAGCGATCTCATGAACACACCCGTCATGAACACCCCCGCCCTTCCCGGCCCTCTGGCCGACAATCCGCGCCTCGAACGCTGGGTGACATTTCCGGCGCCCGGCAAGGTGATCGTCGGCACCGGCCGCGTCGAACTCGGCCAGGGCGTGCTGACGGCGATGACACAGATCGCTGCCGACGAACTCGACGTTGCGATGGAGCGCATCACGATCCGTTCGGGCGACACCGAATTTACGCCGAACGAGGGCTACACCGCCGGCAGCCAGTCGATCCAATTCGGCGGCGTGGCGATGCGGCAGGCCTGCGCGGATGTGCGTAGCCTGTTCATCGATCAGGCAGCGAGAGTGCTTGGCTGTAAGACCAGCGAACTCAGCATTTGCGACGGCGGCATCCTTCACAATGGCGTGCCGACAGGCCAGGATTATTGGACACTCGCGGGCGCGGTTGATCTCGCCGCCGAAGCGACCGGCGGCGGCAAGCGCAAAACGGTTGCGGATTTCAATGTCATCGGCCGGAGCAGCGCGCGCCTCGACCTGCCGGCAAAGATTTTTGGCGCGGCCGTCTTTATCCACGACCTGGTGCTCGACGGCATGCTGCATGCACGGGTCGTGCGACAGCCCAACCGCGGCGCTACCATCGATGCCATCGACGAACGGGCGATCAAACGCGCCGCCAAGGCGCCGGTCGAATTCGTGCGCAACGGTAATTTTCTCGCCATCGTCGGCGCCGACGAGACCGCCGTCGACCTGGCTGGCGCCGCCGCGGCCAAATACGTCATATGGCAACACGTCGAGACGCCGACCCCGCTCCAGGCAGAAGCTTCTTGGCTGCGGCAACGGCCGGTAATCGACCGCATCATCGGTGCGCCAGAGCCGGCCGACCCGCAGGGCCGCGTGCGGTTCGAGTCGACCTATACGCGCGGATACCTCGCCCATGCTTCAATCTCGCCGTCCTGCGGCTTGGCGCTTTATCACGATGGCCGTCTAACGGTCTGGACGCATTGCCAGGGCGTGTTCCCGCTGCGGGCGGCGCTGGCGCGGACGCTTTCTCTCGACGCGTCGGCGATCACCGTGCACCACGTGCAGGGCTCCGGCTGCTACGGCCATAACGGCGCCGACGATGCCGCCGCCGACGCCGCCATCATCGCGATGAAAATGCCGGGCGTGCCGATCCGCGTGCGCTGGCGCCGCGAAGAGGAGTTTGTCTATGAGCCGAAGAGCCCGGCGATGGTGGTGAAGGTCCGGGCTTTGCTCGACGACGCCGGCAAGCCGGCCGACTGGAGCGCGGAAATCTGGAGCGGCACGCACAATTATCGCCCCGGCGCGGGCGGCAACCTGTTGGGTGCGCAAGCGCTGCCCAATCCGCCGCCCGAGCCGCCGCCGGGCGACGTGCCGGAAAGCCATGGCGGCGGCGCCACCCGCAACGGCGAGCCGCTCTACGACATTGCGCATAAGCGCATCATCCATCATCTCGTAACAGAGACGCCGGTTCGCACCTCGGCGTTACGCGGCCTCGGCGCCATGCCAAACGTGTTCGCGATCGAGTGCGCCATCGATGAGTTGGCTGAACGCGCCGGCCAAGATCCGGTGCAATACCGGCTCTCGATAACCGTCGATCCCCGCGCGCGCGCGGTCATCGAAAAGGTCGCCGCCATGGCTGGCTGGGAGGCCGGTGAGTCCGGCGGCGCCGGCCGCGGCCGCGGCATCGCCTTTGCGCGCTACAAAAGCCGCGCCGCCTACGCCGCCGTTGTTGTCGCGCTCGATGTCGAAGAGACGATCCGCCTGCGACATGTCTGGTGCGCGACCGACGCCGGCCTCGTGGTCAATCCGGACGGCGTGATCAATCAGCTCGAAGGCGGGATCATTCAGTCGGCGAGTTGGGTGCTCAAGGAACAGGTCCGCTTCGACGACGGAGTGAGTTCGTTCGATTGGGAAACCTATCCGGTGCTGAAATTCAGTGAAGTGCCGGAAATCGATATCGCACTCATCAACACCAAGGACGAGGTGCCGCTCGGCGTCGGCGAAGTGACCGCCGGCCCCACCGCCGCCGCAATCGGTAATGCGGTGTCGCACGCGCTCGGCGCGCGCATCCGCGATCTGCCGCTGACGCGCGAGCGCATCATGGCAACGCTGCTCAAGGAATAGCTCCGAGCCGTCGCGCCGCGGCCTGGCCGTCAGCCGAAGGTGAAGGCGTCATGATAGGCGCCTTGCACTTGCCCGCCCGGCACCGGGCCGCCGCCGGGCACATGCACCATGTTGCCGATCACCGCGCAGGTCGCGCCATGCAAGCCGTGGCGCGGGATCGCCATCGGCGCGAGCGCCTCCCAGCTGTCGGTCTTCGGATCGTAAGCCTCGTTGGTGCCGAACACCTTGCCGGTGGCTTCGCCGCCGAACACCACGATCTTGCCGTCGATATAGACGCAGGAAGGACCACTGCGCGCCGTCGGCAGCGGCGCCCGGAAGCTCCAGCCGTCGGTTTTCGGATCGTAGACGGCGTTGAGACTGGTATTGAAGTCGTAGGAATCCATGCGGCCGGCGATGGCGTGGATTTTTCCATCGACCACGGCGACGCCCATATGGTCGCGTTGGCCGACAAAAGGTTGGGTGCCGGTCGAGCCGCGCATGCTGGCGCGATCGGAGTATTTGTCGGTCGCCGGATCGTAGACCTCGTGCCACTCCACCGAGCGCACATCGCGCCCGCCGAGCAGATGGATCTTGCCGTCGAGCAGGATCGCCGAAATCGCGCCGCGCGGCCGCGATAATGCGGCGATCGGCGCCCACTGGTCGGTCGCGGAATCGTAGACGAAACATTTGGAATGCGGACAACGGTTCTGCTCGACGAAGCCGCCGAAGGTGTAGATTTTTGTGCCGATGGCAACGCCGGCCACGTGATTGCAGGGGTGAGGGAACGGCGCCTTGAGCGACCACGATTTCACCGCGGGGTCATAGACCTGATGAAAATTCTGATCGACGCGGTGCTTGGCGTAACCGGCGATGCTGTGGATTTTGCCGCTGCATTCGATGACGGCGTGTTCGCCGGTCGGGATCGGCATGCGCGGCTGCTCGATCCATTTGCCGGGGTTCGCCGCCTTGGGTGCAACGCTCGTCATATAACGCTGCTTCTCGACCGTCGCGGGTATGGCGGTAACCATCCTGTCGTTCAGGCCGAGAAAAACCGGAAGCTCTGGTTCTGTCATAATGCACCTCAACTTTATTTGCGCGTGATGTGGTACCGGTTCGCACCCTCGGATCGGAGTCCGACGGCAGGCTTTTCGGGATCATGCGCTCGCATAAGCCGGGACAGCGTCCCGCAACAATTTGCGTGTCAGCTCGACACCCTCGCGTGCGACATCATAGGGCGAGCGGGCCCATAGCTCGGGATTGGGCGCTTCGTAGCTCAGATAGCCGGTGTAATTCTTCTCCGCCAAGAGACCGAGCATCTCGCGCCATTTGACGACGCCCTTGCCGGGCGGCAGGCGGTCGGTCGGCCGCTTCACGCCGGTGACCGGGTTCGGCGACAGGTCGCTGTATTGAAAGCAGAAGATTTGCTCGGCCGGCACGTTCGCAAAGCCCCGCCCGCCGGCGCCGCTGCGGGTGAAATGATAGGCGTCGATCAGGTAGCCGCAATTCGGCTTGGCCGCGCCGGTGATCAGCTCGGTAAGCACCGGCAGGCTGTTGAGCACCTCATGCTGCGAATTGAATTCGATCGCCAGCCGCAGGCCGTACCCGGCGGCGATGTCGCCGGCTTGGCGCAGATAGTTGATGGCGTCCTTGATCGGGCCCGACACCGGTCCCGGCGCGCTCATGAGCATTGTGCAGCCGAGCGCGACCGCATTCTCGCACGATTCCCGGAATACGTCGAACAACCGCTTGCTCTCGTCGCCGCTGGCGAACAGCCAGCCATATTCGACGCCGAGCACGCCGACCGGAATGCCGCTGTTGCGGATGAGATCGAGCACCTGCGCGTTCGTCATGCCGGCCTCGAAGCAACGCTTGAAGTCGGTGCGGCGCAGCTCGACCGCGTCATAGCCGGCAACGTGCGCGGCATCGAGCGCGGTCGCGAGCGGCGTGGTGTCGATCGTCCACATATGCAGCGCCAACCGTCCGAACTTTTCCGTCATGATTAGCGGACTCCGTTACGCTAATGGCTGCCGTCCGCCTGCACGGACGATCGTCGCCGAGACCATTGCGCCGTTATTGGCTTCACGGTGAAGGATGTAAAGGCCGAGGTGTCGGTAAGGTCTAGCCGGTATGCCGATGGTGGCCGGCGCCGATCTGATGACGCGCGGCCGGCTCATGACCAGCCGGGCCGCGCGCTTATTTCTGCGCCGTGCGCGCCTAGCCCGTCGGCGGCGCGATCTCGTCGAGGCTCTTCTGCTTCGCTTCGGGACCGAGTTGGGTCACCGAGATCGCCGCGATGAACAGCAAACTCGCCAGGCAGGCGAATACCGTCGTCAGGCCCCAGCCGGTCTGCACCCACAAGATCATCGGCATGATGAAAGCGGTTGCCAGCCGGCCGACGCCCGAAGCCCAGCCGAAGCCGGACGCGCGCGCATTGGTAGGGAACACTTCGGACGCGAAAATCTGCGCCGAATTGCCGGCGACCTGAACGAAGAAGATCATGATGAAGCCGACAGCCATGAGCTCGATCGCGGTCACCGCATTGGCGAAGGCGATCGCCATCACGCCGGCGCCGACGAAAGCGCAAACCGCCGTGATCTTGCGGCCGAACTTATCGAGCGCGTACATCATGAAGAGGCTGGCGCACGGCACCGCGAAGTTCATCGCCAGCGTATATTGCAGCGACTTGGTGATGCTGAAGCCCTTGCCGTTCATGATATTCGGCAGCCACGCGCCAAGCCCTATGGCGATGCCGAAGAACGCCGTGAAGCAGATCATTCCGGCGATCACCCGCTTTGGGAACATCCGGAAGACGACGCTGAACGGATCGCTCTTGGTGTTGCTTGCGGCATCGGTCGACAGCGGTTGGGTCGGTCCGGCAATGCCGAGCTTGGTGAGCACGGTGAGCGCCTCTTTGCCGCGGCCGTGGGTCGCCAGATAGCGCGGCGATTCCGGCAGCGAGTAGCGCAGCACCCAGACGATCAGCGCCGCGACGCCGATCAAAACCCACACGCCGCGCCAGGCGTAGTCGGCCGAATTGGTAACGCTTGGCATTGCAGCGACGAGACCGGAAAAGCCGAGTACGAGTCCGGTTCCGATCGGCCACACGCAGGCGCCGCCGATGAAATGCACGGTGGCCAGGACGCGGCCGCGAATGCGTTTGGGCGCGTATTCGCCCGCATAGGCGAAGGCGAGCGGTTGCTCGGCGCCCAGCGCGATTCCGGCGATGAACCGGCAGGCGATCAACAGTGTGACGCTCGGGGCGAGCGCGCCTAGGATGGTGAAGATACCGAACAACAAAAGATTGAACTGATAGATGAATCGCCGGCCGAACCGGTCCGAGATCTCGCCCTGTGCGGCGGTGCCGAGCGCCAAGCCGAAAACGGTGGCGCTGCCGATCGCTGCGACTTCCGCGCCGGACGCGAAGCCGGACTTGAGCATGAAGGGGACCAGCGAGCCGAACACGGTATAATCGATGACGTCGCAGAAATATCCGGCGGCGATGAGTGCGACCACGCGCCGGTGCAGCGGCGAAATCTTCGCATCGTCCAGCGCCGCGTTGACGAAACCTTCGATCGTCTGTGCCGACTGGGCGGCGCGGCCCGGGCTTGCAACCTGTGCCGACGTAAGTGCCACCATGTGATCCTCCCCATTATCGCCGGCCGCTTGAGCGGCTCTTGCCCCGTCAGTGTGGAAGGGCGGGCGCCCACTGTCAATGCGGCTGCGGCGAGGCGACACACGCTGCGCTCGTCCGCGCGGATGGGGGACCCGGCCGATTTACTTGAGAATCACTCGCGCGATGGGGCTCTCTCCGGATTCCCGCTGGCGCGGGAATGAATGGAAGAGGCGGCCGTATTACCCACCTTCGAACTGTAAAATATAGAGGCCGGCGTTGGAATCGGTGACGTACATCACGCCGTCTTTGTCGACGAAACAGTCGCAGGATTGCACGACCTGCGGCCGGTTCGGCCGCGGATCGAACATGCGGACCGGATCGGGCGGCACGAAATAGCCGGCTTCCTGCGGCGCGAACGGATTTTTGATGTCATAGGCGCGCACGCCGGCATTGTGCAGCGTGGCGAAAATATATCGCGAGCTGATGAATGCGCCCGGCCGGTTTTCCCACAGATTATGCGGGCCGAAATGGCCGCCTTTCTTGCAATAATCGGCCTCGTCCGGGATCGGCATGGTCGCAATGCTCACCGGATTGGAAGGCTCGCGGACGTCGAAAACCCAGATGTAGCGCAGGCCGAGCTTGCAGTCGGCGAAGTTCGCCTCGTCGGCGACGATCAAGAGATTGCGGTCCGGTAGCGGCAGCGGCGAATGGGTGCCGCCGCCAAACGGCGGATCCCAATTGCGATATGATACGAGCTTGGGCTTTGACGCGTCGCCGACATCGATCACCGCCAACCCGCCGTCGCGCCAGGCGCTATAGGCAAGATTGCCGGCGACCAGCGCGTGATGCAGCGCGTAACGCCTGCCCTTGGGCCAGGTCGGCGTCTCGCCGCCGCCGGTCCACATGCCCGGCAACCAGAATTTGCCGACCACCTGCGGGCGCGTTGGCTCCGCCATGTCGACAATCACCAGCACATGGTCGGAAAATTCCGGCAGATGCACGGAGACATAGGCATAGCGACCGCCGACATACCAGATGCGATGCGGCCCCAAGCCGCCAAGGGCTAAGAACGCGATTTCGCGTGGCGCTTCCGGCTTCGCCAGATCGTAGACCCGCAGGCCCGAGGTGAATTGCTGGCCTTTGAGCGCATCGCCCGAAGTCCCGGCGAAATAGGCCTCCTGGCTCACCTGCATGGTCCAGACGCTGGGGCCGTTGACCGCGAGCAGCAGATCCTCGTGCGTCTGCAGATGGTGCGCGCGGGTGTTCGGCGGGCAGGCCAGGAAATTCACCGTCTTCGGATTTTTCGCATCGCGCACGTCGATGACGGTGATGCCGTTGGAAAAGCCGTGACCGATATAGGCGAAGCCGCGGTTCACCATCAGCTGTACGCCGTCGCCGCGGCCGCCCTGGTCGCTGTGGCTCAAGAATTTGATGTTACGGCTGGCGACGGCGGTCATGGGTGTCCTTTTCGTGGGGCTTATCAGCGCGCGGGAACCTGTTTTGCCGCGCTGTACGGATAGATCAGGTCGCCGGTCTTGTAGCCCGACGGCGCGACGACGGCTTGCGTCTTGTCGACGTCGCGGAATTGTTCGACGCCGTTGCCGACGATGTCGTGGAACTGGGTCTGGATGACGCGCGGCGCTGCCCATTCGCCGTCCGGCCCGTATTTCACGTCGCCGATCACGGTGTGGAAGGTGGCGCTGTGAAAATCTTGCGCGATCTTGGCGTCGCTGACGCTCTTGGTGTCGTTGATCGCCTGGCCGAGCACCTGCAGATCGGCATAGGCCCACGGCGCGATGTAGTAGCCGAACGGATCGACGCCCGCGGCGCCGGCCCTGGCCTGATAACGTTTGACGAATTCGAGCGCGCCGGGGAACTGCATGGTCTTCACCGGCAGCCAGAACGTGAAATCGACAAAGCCGTTGAGCAGCGGGCCGAGTTGGGCCTGCATCGACGGCGATTGCGGGCCGACCATGGCGCCGCCGACCATTTTTGGCGTGTAGCCGAGCTCGTTGAAGGCGCGCACCATGCCCGCCGAATCCAGCGGGAACGACGCGATCAGCACCACGTCGGGATTGGCCGCCTGGATCGCCCGCACGATCGGCGAGAAATCGGTGGTCGTCGGCGGATAGGATTGATCGTAGACGATCTTCAATCCGGCGGCCTTGGCGTTGGCTCGCGCGCCTTCGGTGGCGTTCTTGGAGAACTCCGCGTCGGCGCCGACGATGGCGATGGTCTGCGGCTTGGGGTTTTGCGCCATCGCGGCGTCGAAGAAACCGGAGCTGATGCTCGACTTCGCGTCCGGTCCGTTCGGCGTCATCGATATGTAGCGCGGATAATGAAACTCGCTGTTGGCGGCGAGCGCGAACAAGCCGATGAAGGCCTTGCCGTGCGCCATGACCACCGGAATCGCCGGCGCCACGATATTGGTCGAATAGCCCGAGACCACCAGATCGACTTTGTCGACGTCGAGCAGTTTGGTGTAGATGCCGGGCACGGTCGCCGGATTGCTCTGGTCGTCATAAAACACGAGCTTCACCGGGCGGCCGAGCAGCCCGCCCTTGGCGTTGACCTCGTCTTCCCAGATTTGCATGGCCAAGAGCGCCGATTTGCCGTTGACGGCGAGCGGCCCGCTTTGCGCCATGGAGAAGCCGATGGTGATGGGCTCTTCGGCGCGCGCCGGCGACGACGCGTTGATGATCGCTGAGGCCGCCCATCCGGCGGCGGCCGTCAGCGCGAGAATCCGCAAAGACTTGATGAAAGTGCCGATCGGCAAGGCAAACATGACAGCTTCCTCCCCTCGCTATCGTTCTGCGCGTTATTATTTTGTGGCGATCTTGTCATTGCGCGCGCAGCGAAGCAATCCAGCCCCCGCTGTGGCGGGCGAAAGCGACCGGCTCCGCGCCATGACGCGGCGGGCGATCCGCGCTAGAACTGTCGCCGATAATCAAGGGAAGAAACGATGACGAACGACAATAACCCCGGATCACGCGGCATGATCGCGGTCGACAAGATGGGCGCGAAAGTCTTGTTCCTCAATCCCGAAACTTTTGCGACCGAGGTGGTGATCGACGGCTTTGCCAAGACCGTGCATGAGCTGCTCGTAGTGCCGGAAACAGACATGGCCTATGTGCCGATCTTCGGCGACGGCATCCACGGCCGCAATCCCAACCCGCAGCATCATCTCTGCGTGTTCGATCTCGGTGAGCGCGCCCATGTCGCCACTATCGACCTTCATCCCTATATCGCGCCGCATACGCTCAAGCTCGGCCCCGACGGTTTCATCTACATCACCTGCGAGAACTCCGCCGTGGTGGCGGTGATCGACCGCGCCACCAACAAGGTGGTGGAAGCGATCGAGTCCGGCTCGAGCAACGGCCATCGCCTGATCATCGCGCCGGACGGCAAGCGCCTCTACACCGAGAACGAGGAAGACGGCACTGTGTCGGTGATCGATCTGGAAGCGCGGAAGCTCATCGGCAAGATCAAGACGCCGCGGCCACTCGCCGGCATCGCCATCACGCCCGACGGCCGCACCGTGGTCGCGGTCGACGACGCCGAGCCGACGCTGTTTCTGATCGACACCGAAGCCGGCCAGGTGCGCGACGAGATCGTGCTCAAGGACGTGCCCAAGGCGGCGCAGATCGCCCGCTTTGCGCCCGACAACTCGCTCCTTGCGGTCACGAGCCTCAACAGCAACACCGTGAGCCTGATCGATCCGACCTTCCGTACCCAGACCGCGATCAAGGTCGGCGCGCAGCCGATGGACATGGCGTTCCGCGGCGACGACCTCTTCGTCGCCTGCCAGGGCGACGGGAGCGTGCATGTCATCGATATTCCGCGACGGCGCGCGAAGGGGAGTTTTCAGGCCGGGGTGGGGTGCGAGTCGATTGGGTTTTTCTGAGACTCGTCATTGCGAGCGAAGCGAAGCAATCCAGCTCAGCGGCTCAGCCTGGATTGCTTCGTCGCTTCGCTCCTCGCAATGACGAATGCGAACAAACGGATGCGAGGACGTGAAGCAGCCCGCGGTGTACATCTTGGCGAACCGGAAAAACGGCACGCTTTACACCGGCGTCACATCGAACCTGCCGCAACGCGTTTGGCAACACCGCACCGGCGTCGTGGCTGGCTTCACCAAGCGATACGGCTGCAAACTGCTCGTATGGTACGAACTTCATTCGACCATGCCGAACGCCATCACGCGCGAAAAGCAAATTAAGGGCGGATCGAGGAAAAGGAAGCTGGCGCTGATCGAAGCGGTAAATCCGGACTGGCGCGACTTATTCGAGGAACTGATCTGAACCGTCATTGCGAGCGCAGCGAAGCAATCCAGCTCTGAGCCCGGGAGCTGGATTGCTTCGTCGCTCTGCACCTCGCAATGACGGTTCGCCTCATTTTGGGATGTTTTCGCGTCATTGCGAGCGCAGCGAAGCAATCCAGCTCAGCGGCTCAGCTTGGATTGCTTCGTCGCTCCGCTTCTCGCAATGACGACGGAGAACTCATCCGTCCCCACAGAAGTCTGGTAGGGTGGGCACCGCGGCGTGAAAGCCAAGCCGCGTGGGCAAAATCGTCCAAGCGCGGTGCCCACGCGGTTACGCGGGCGCGACGATTTTGCCCACCCTACGCTCGCTAAAAAAACCGAACACGACGTGCTTACAATAGTGAATATGGCTTGGTTCGCCTGCTTCGCCACCCCACCCGGCCGTGCAGAAAATCCCTTCCCCGTCAGGAGTATGTCCCAGCAAGTTCGGATGAGGGCCGATGAGAATATGGCAGGAATCTAATCAAGCAATTTTCAAGCGAATTATTGTCACTAATTGAGTTATAAACTATTGACATCGATCCCTACTATAGCTACATGCTCTTCAGTCTCGCTCACGAAGGGACGTTTCTAGAGACGATCCTTGAAACGGAGCGAGTGCGGTTCCTGCGGGTGGGCTTCGTAACCCCACTCCCGGGCGGTCCGGGCATCGCTTCGGCCGGCACTACGACCGGCCCGCGAGGAGCCTCGCTGGACTGGGACAGCGTTTGGCGGGTAACGCCCGTTTGGCGCACGTCCCAGGAAACACGGCCTGGGCTGAGCGGTGGCATTCATTTGCGCCGCAAGTGCCGCGGCGGAGCGCCGAGAGGCGAGCGGGCTGCGATCAGCCCGCGCCGCATCCGATGATGCGGCCATGGAGGTGCGCCTGTCGGCGCTCCGCCTCCCTTCTTTTTGAGGGAGGACTTAGGGAATGGCTTGGGTAGGCAAAACTCGGATGCAGGAGCATCGCGAGAACGAAATTCATTCCGTCATCCTAAGGCGCCCGCGCGCAGCGCGGGCCTCGAAGGAGACGGCCGAGGCGCTCTCGGGCCGCACCCTTCGAGGCTCGCTGTGCTCGCGCCTCAGGGTGACGGTGCCGCAGCACGGAAGAGAGGACTCACATGACCAAAAATACACGGCCGCATGACCTGACGCAGTGGCGACGCCGAACACTCACCCCACCCTCTCCCGCACGCGGGAGAGGCAGTCGTGCGCCGCGTCGCCGCCAATCCGAGCGGCTTTAACGCTGCGCGAAAGCGGGGGCAGACGTGGCCGTCAATCTCGCCTACAATGACACGACAACGGCCCATCAGGGCGGGCCGGGTGAGGGAGTAAACATATGTTTCGTAAGGGTTTCTCGGCCACGCTGGTGTTCTCAGCCGCGCTTTTGGGGGCGGCGGCTTTGACGCAGCCGGCGCAGGCGCAAGGGGATCGCGTGCAGGTGGGTCAGCTCTCCTGTTCGCTGTCATCCGGCGTCGGCATGATTGTGGGCTCGCAACGCAATATCAATTGCACCTTTCAGCCGGATAACGGGCCGCCGGAAGCCTATACCGGGACCATGACCAAGATCGGCCTCGATGTCGGCTTTACCAGCAGCAGCGCGATTGTTTGGGCGGTGCTCGCCGGCACCAACCGCTACTCCGGGATGCTGACCGGCACCTATAGTGGCGCGCAGGCGGAAGCCACCGCAGGCGCCGGCGTCGGCGCCAATGTGTTGATCGGCGGTTCGGGCCGTTCGGTGGCGTTGCAGCCGCTGTCGGTGCAGGGCCAGATCGGGCTCAATGTCGCGGCCGGCATCGGCTCGCTGGAACTGCATCTCGCGCAGTAATGTCCGGCGCCGCTTCCACCGACGGTATTCCTTTAAGGACGCCGTCGGTTGCAGCGCAGCTGCGGTATCACGCCTCTTGACCGGCCCCCGCGCCGCCTGAAACGATAGTTTCAAAGGGCCCGCGGCGGAACGCACGGCCCGCTCTCGAAAGCCGGTTGCGGGAGGTGGTTATGGCGCCAAATTTGGCAACGAACGGCGGCAACGGCCCGCGCGCCGCGGGTCCACGCTGTGTCGCGCTGGTCGGTCCGTTCCAAAGCGGCAAGACCACGCTGCTCGAAGCGATCCTCGCCCGCACCGGCGCGATCGCCCGCCAAGGCAGCGTCGAGCAAGGCAACACGGTCGGCGAAGCCAGCAAAGAGGCGCGCCATCATCATATGAGCGTCGAGCTCACCGTCGCCACCACGGATTTCATGGGCGACAGCTACACCTTCCTCGATTGCCCCGGCTCGGTCGAATTCGTCCACGACATGCGCGCGGTGCTGCCGGCGATCGATGCGGCGGTGGTCGTCTGCGAAATGGACGAAAAGAAAATCCCGCAGCTGCAGCTCATCCTGCGCGAGCTGGAAGACAAAAAAATTCCCCGCATTCTGTTCGTCAATAAAATCGACAAGGGCGCTTCGGGTGTCCACGACGTGCTGAAACTGCTGCAGCCGGCGTCGCGGACCAAGCTGATTTTGCGGCAAATCCCGACCTTCGCAGGCGACATCATTACCGGCTTCGTCGATCTCGCGCTGGAACGCGCCTTTGTCTACAAGGAGCATGCCGCTTCGGAGGTCGTTCCTCTCGAAGGCGTTGCCGCCGATCTGGAAAAGACCGCGCGTTTCTCGATGCTGGAAACGCTCGCCGATCATGACGACGAGCTGATGGAGCAGTTGCTCGAGGACATTCAGCCGCCGCGCGACAAAGTGTTCGACGATCTGCGGCGCGAATTGCGTGATGGCCTGGTCTGTCCGGTTTTGCTCGGCACAGCGGCGCGCGCCAACGGCATGCTGCGGGTCTTAAAGGCGCTGCGCCATGAATCGCCGGGCGTCGCGGAGACCGCAAAACGTCTCGGCGTGAAGCCGGGCAATGACGCGGTTGCCTACGTGCTCAAGACCCAGAACACCACGCACGGCGGCAAATTGTCGATCGTGCGCATGCTCGCCGGCCAGGCTGGCGACGGCACCACCTTCGTCGCCGGCGACGATGAAGCCGGCCGCGTCGCCGGCGTCTTCAAGCTGCTCGGCCAAGGAAGCGAAAAGCGCGGCGCGGCGGCGCTTGGCGACACCGTAGGCTTTGCCAAGCTGGAAAAGGCCAAGACCAGCGACACGCTGACCGCGGGCAAGCAATCCCATCCGGCGCTCGCCAAGGTCGAGCCCTATCCGCCGGTGCTGGCGATTGCGATTTCGGCGAAGGAGCGCAAGGACGACGTGAAGCTCGGCCAGGCGCTGCATCGGCTCGCCGAGGAGGATCCGTCGATCACCATCGTGCACAATCCCGAGACCCACGAGGTGGTGCTGTGGGGCCAGGGCGAAATGCATCTGCG
This sequence comes from Hyphomicrobiales bacterium, assembly GCA_003164375.1. GTDB lineage: Bacteria > Pseudomonadota > Alphaproteobacteria > Rhizobiales > Xanthobacteraceae > BOG-931. Next base: position 20,553 of record PLTE01000276.1, read on the forward strand.
GGTGGTCACCGAACGCTTGAGCGATCGCTACGGCATCGCCATCGAACGTCGCCAGCCGACGGTGGGCTACCGCGAGACCATTCGCAAGGGCGTGGTGCAGCGCGGCCGGCACAAGAAGCAATCCGGCGGTCACGGCCAATACGGCGACGTCGTGCTCGATATCAAACCCTTACCGCGCAGCGCCGGTTTTATCTTCGAGGACAAGATCGCCGGCGGCGTGGTGCCGCGCAATTACATCGGCTCGGTCGAAGAAGGTATCATCGACGCGCTCAAGCACGGTCCACTCGGCTTTCCGGTGGTCGATCTCACCGTGGCCTTGGTCGACGGCTCGTATCACGATGTCGATTCCTCCGACATGGCGTTCCNNTGCCGCAGTGCCAGCCGGTGCTGCTCGAGCCGATCCATATGGTCGAGATCGTTTGCCCGACCGACGCCACCGCCAAGATCAACGCCTTGATGTCGGGGCGGCGCGGCCAGATCATCGGCTTCGATACGCGAGAGGGCTGGGACGGCTGGGACGTCGTGCGCGCCAAAATGCCGGAAGCGGAAATCGGCGATCTGATCGT
>PLTE01000397.1 GCA_003164375.1 Hyphomicrobiales bacterium
CGAGGGCCGTGGCAAGTGATAGTTCTCATTCCGTCTTTTGAAGCTGACTGATGGAAGGCCACACCAAATAATATCTTTTGAACGACCTTTGGGGGTTTGCTTTCCAAATCGATGTCAAATCGCCAAACTGCCCCGCCGCTCACACCGCGGTAGTCAGACGGCAAATTAAAACCGGGTCGGGGTGCCGCTTCGAATTCAAACAACCTAATATCTTCATTATCGTCGACTGGAATACTTAGCCCATCCACAAAAATCGAAAAGAAGTTCGTTGACACAACATTCGGTTTAGTCGACGGAAGCTCCTTGGTCTCTTCGGCAACTATGCCCGTAATTGCATCGACGTAATTTTTGGCTGATCGCACATTTGTCAGCGCCAAATATTCCCGCCGTAATAGATTATAAAAGACAGCGAGCGCCTTAATTTTGGCAACGTCAGCTTGGCAAAGGCGCAAAAACGCTAAGTCAGGTCCTCGGGCTTCTGAAGTTTTGTCTCCGAGGAAAACGCAGTCCGTATACTGCATCTCAATAAATAGGCGCCTGAATTGCGATGGGTCTCTGTAATTGAGGGCGATGCCGACAGGTCCGCTTTGCGGTAGAGCCTTAAGCACATGGGCTGCCGTTAGTATTCCGTAGACCGATCCAATGGAGACGAAAGTTCCCGATCCGGCAGAAAATGCCGTTTCCTTACGGTTGTGGACCTGAAGACCAACGAAACCGACTGCAAAATCTGTGACAGCGTCGCCAATCAAGTCCGTCTTCAGATCAAATTCAGCCTTGTCCATAATCTCTAACCAGTCCTTGCTGTCAGCGCCGGTGAGCCCACCGGTAAGAGGTCGCCGCGCACGATATCCCGGATAAAGTCCTGGCCCGCTTCGCGCGCAATGGTCTCTGCAACCGACATCGATCGTCCCTTTGGCGGCGTAACCTTAAGCCCGCGGCGCGGCTGATTCTAAGGCAAAGGTCGTGACGCCCCCCGATTGGACAAGTTGGCCGGCGCGGTCAAGTGCGGCGTTGAAGGCGCCGACTAAGCCGCCCAAAGGTTCCCACCAGGGCAGACCAGACTGGCAAGCCAAGGACTGACCAGCAGTTTCTTCTTGCATGTGATTTGTCCTCCGATCGGATCACTTCACGAGCAACGCCGCGCCGATCGCGAGCACGAGCGCCGGCGGCATCACGACAAGGCCCAGCTTCAGGAAAGTGCCGGCACCGACGGTTTGGCCTTCGCGGCGCAATGCCGTGAGCCACAGGATCGTGGCGAGCGAGCCGGTGACCGAAAGATTGGGTCCGAGGTCGACGCCGATGAGGACGGCGCGTGTGATCGGGTCCGGTACCTGCGCGTTTTGCACCGCGGCGCCGGCGATCAGACCGGTCGGCAGATTGTTGGCGAGATTGCTGGCGACGGCGACGACAATGCCGGCGCCCCAGGTGGCCCACGCCACTGAGCGCTGCGCTTCGTCGTGGAGAAGCGCCGTGATCATTCGGATCAGCCCGGTCTTGTCGAGCGCCTCGACCAATACGAAAAGTCCAGCGACGAGCGGCAAGACACCCCAGGAGATATCCTTCACCACAATCCATGGTCCCTTCCGCTCGCGAATGAGTACGACCGCCGCAGTCGCGGTCCCGGCGATCGCGGTGGGAAGCCCGAGTGCAACGTCCAACGCCGATGCGACAAGGAGCACGATCGCCGTCGCCGCTATGCCGATCGCGGCGGTCTTGCCCGCACCCGAAAGGATCGGAACCGGCACATCCGTTGCAATCTCCTGGCCGAGCGCGCCGCGCTGGGTCCACCGCAACAGCAGATAGGTTACGGCGATCGACACGACAGACGGCAACGCATAGGCCGGCAGCCATTGCAGCAGCGGCGGCATGTGGCTGCCGTAGATGACGAGATTGGCCGGGTTCGAAATCGGCAGCACGAACGATGCCGCATTGGCGATGAAGGCGCAGATCAAGAGGTAAGGCAGCGGCTTTTCCGCCTTGGCGGTATCAACGGCGGCAGCGACGGCCGGCGTCAGCACGACCGCCGTCGCGTCGTTCGACAGAAAAATCGTGACAATCGTGCCGACCCCGTAGGTCAACAGGAACAGCCGCCGCGCCGAACCTTTGGCGTGGCTGGTTGCGACCGCCGCCAGCCAGGCGAACAGTCCTTCTTCCCGCGCGATCTCGGCAAGCAGCATCATGCCGAACAGGAACAGATAAACGTCGCGTCCCTTGGCGACGCCGGTTAGCGCATCCTGCGGCGAAAGCAAACCCATGGCGAGCAGCAGCACCGCGCCCGCGACCGCCCAGATCGCCTCGGGCAGATTGAACGGGCGCACGATGACGCCACCAGTGGCGAGCACAGCGACGGTCCAGGTGATCACGTGAGGCGACATGCGATGATCCGGAAAACCAGACGCGACAATCAACACGGATTCAATTTGCAGCACCAGTCGCGGTCACGCCGCGGCCAGACCCCCGGAATGACGACGTAGCTGCGCTTATGCGGGGTGGCGTCGATCAACGCGCCGGCAGGCCCAGTCATCACCATGCCGGCGACCCTGCCGATGGTCATCACCGAGCCGATGAGACCGCTTTGCCAGCCATGCGCCAAGAGAAAGACGCCGAGAAACGGGCCGATGCCGGCCTGCATGTCGGCCATGAAGAAATTCAAAGCCTGAAGGGGCCAGATCCCTCGGCGTGCGTTCCGAAATGCCATCTGGCTTTTTTGCCAATCGCGCGCGAAATCGATCGTTAAATCCGCAATGCCATAAGATGGTTCCAAAATAGATGGGCCGGCGTGCCGTGCGGCCGTCATTGCGCAAGCTGCCCGGATCGGGCCTTCGCGTCATTTCGCTGCCGCGCAGCATTTCGCTCGGCAAGGCGCTGCACGGCGTTACGAACTCTCAGCATGCCGCGTTTGCTATGAAACCATCTCGTCGTTGCGGGCACGCCGATTTGATCGAGATCAAGCCCCATTCATGGCATAAGCCTCAAGCTGCCTAATCCGGCTGCGGTCTTGGCCGCCTCGATCTATCGCGTGAGCTCCCGGCAACCATGGCGACGCAACGATGACTCTGACGCGCCAATGCGATGCTTATCGGATTTTGGTCTCCAGATGCGCCCGGTAGCTCCCGACACCCGCCATTGGCAGCTGCAACTGGCCGAGGGCGTCGTTCTGGTCCTGCTGGGTTTCGTCGCGGCGTTTTTGCCGTTTCGGGTCGGCATGGCGTTTTTTGTCTGGCTGTTTCTGATTGGCGGGCTGACCGGACTGGTCACCACTCTCCTGATGTGGGGCACAACCGGGTTTTGGTGGTCGCTGTTGTCCGCCATCGTGGCCATTGCCGCCGGTCTAGCCGTGCTGGCTTTGCCCTTGTTCGCAGTCGTCGGTTTTTCGCTATTACTGATGATCTTCCTGGTGCTCGAGGGCATCGTCACGGTCATGTTCGCGTTGGAGCATTGGCGCGACCTGTCGGGACGATGGGGTTGGATGCTCGCGAGCGGCATCGTCGATCTCTCACTGGCAGCCTTCATCGTGCTCGGGCTGCCGGGAACGGCCGACTGGACCTTCGGCCTCATCCTCGCCGTCAATCTTATATTCGGCGGCGGCGCGCTGATAGGAATGGCGCTGGCAGCGCGAGAGGAAATCGAGCGAGCGTAGCGAGCCGTAGGGTGGGCAGAGCGAAGCGTGCCCACCTGCTGACTTGGAGTTTGCGTTGACGCCTGAGGTGGGCGCGGCGCCCAGCGCCTTTGCCCTGCCTGCGTTTGCGAGTTGCCGAATTTCCTGTCCGATTTGGTGTTGCAGAAGCGTACCAAAACTGGTACGCTGCGGTCCAGGAGCTCTCGTGAAGCGACTGCCTGCCGCCTTCTATCAATCGCCTTCTGGCCGGGAGCCGGTTCGGGAATGGCTTAAAGCGCTCGGCGACGAAGATCGCAAGATCATCGGCGAAGACATCAAGCACCTGGAGTTATCCTGGCCCGTGGGCATGCCGGCGTGCCGGTCGCTCGGCAAGGGACTTTGGGAAGTTCGCAGCGACATAACGGACGGCCGCATCGCGCGCGTGCTGTTTTGTATCAGGGACGGACGCATGGTGCTTTTGCACGGATTCATCAAGAAGACCCAAAAGACGCCGGACGCCGATCTGGAATTGGCGATAAAACGAAGAAAGGACATAACATGAAAAAGAAAGGCCGCATCGGATCGTCCTTCGACGACTTCCTCAAAGAGGAAGGCATTTACGAGGAAGTGACCGCACGCGCGATCAAGCGTGTGATCGCACGTCAACTCGACGCCCTCATGCACGATCAAGGACTGACCAAATCAAATTTAGCCAAACGCATGAAAACGAGCCGTGCCCAATTGGATCGCTTGCTCGATCCCGAAAACGAGTCCGTGACGCTCGGTACGCTTGCGCGCGCGGCGCAAGCGGTGGGACGGCAATTGCGGATGGAGCTTGTGTAGATTCGATTTGTATATTTGGCCGACACACCCGGCGACCAGCGAGCGTAGGGCGGGCAGAGCGAAGCGTGCCCACCGGCTGACTTGGAGTTTGCGTTGACGCTGAGATGGGTATGGCGCTTAGCGCCTTTGCCCACCCTTGCTTGCTACTTGCTAAAAAGCTGAATGAGCGAGATCGCCATCTTCTCGATAGTGGCAACGCCGAGCGTCACGTTTTAGGCCACGCGATAAGCCAACCGAGAGAAACCTTCACGGCGGCGCTCAGTGCCAATCATCAACTCAGCGAACTGGAAGGCTCGCATTGGCGCGCCGATTCCGTGCCACGTCAGCGTTTGGATGTTTTGGGGGGTGGTCCGCGCGGCGCTGCGCGATCGTTCGAAACGTAAAAGCCGTTCCTGCTATGCCAGCAAGCAATAGAACGATTGCGAGTGCGAGTGCGAGGTACGAAAGAGTCATGACCTGAGCGCCAAAATCGCCGATATCGTCCAGGCAAGGCCCGCGACGGTTCCTGCTACGCCCACAATAGCAGTTATCATGTCTAACAAAGTGGTCCCTAAATAGAAGAATGCAATGGCGATCGCCAATGAACTCAACGCCGTCAATATGGCGGCGATCAAGTTCCAAACGTCCTTGTTACCCAAACCCAGCCCCTAGGTCTAAGGTCTGGTTGTAAATTGTACATTATTCAACGTAGAATTCAACGCATTACGAGTGAGAGAGCGGTCCCTACGCGGGGGCGTCACGACCTGGACGGCCCGATCCTCGTCATTTTTTTCGCGACACACCCCTTGACACGGTCCCTGCTCCAGTTACATACCC
>PLTE01000342.1 GCA_003164375.1 Hyphomicrobiales bacterium
GAAACTGGTGCCTTGACGCGAATCCAATCCGGCTTGCGCAATGCCGGCTGGTCGGGCCGATGCGCCTTTTCTGGATGGCGGGGACGGCCGGCGGTGTCAGCGACTGTGTCGATCAAGACGGCCATAACGAATCCGTGCGGGCATTGAGCCGCAACAAATATCTACGGCCCCCGGTGCCGTGCCGCAAGGCTCTGGTTCTCTCGGTTATGCCGGCCGGAAAACGGCGAAGGTGATGAACGGATTGTTAGGCTCTTACTACGATTTCGCCCTCTCTCACCGTAACTTTTGCCACAATAAAACGGTTATTGATCGTGCGCGCGATGGATGCATCGCGGGAGGAATTGATGACCGCAAGCGGCAAAGCGGCGGCGGCCCTCGCATTACACAGATTTGGCTTCGGGCCGGTTGGTGACTTGATCGCGGCCATCGCCGCCGATCCGCGCGGCGCGGTGTTATCCGATCTTGACCGGCCGAATGCCGGCCTGGTTGCCGTAGTCCCTGGCGCCATGGACCTGCCGTCGAGCGGACAAGCCGCGCGCGCGGTGTTCGACTTTCGCGCCGAAGAGAACGCGCAGAAAAAACTTGCGCAGCGCGCTCTCAAAAATGCCGAGCCCAATGGCAATCAGTCGGCATCAATGGCGGCGACGACGGCATCGACGATGTCGGATGCCGGCAAAGCCCCGCTGCAGCCAAAGCCCCCGAATCAGCCGCCGGCCTTGCCGCAGCAACTCCTGCAGAATGAAGCCAAGGCGCGTTTCGATGCTGCGATCGGCGCCGAAATCGGCTTTGTCGAGCGGCTGGTGTGGTTCTGGTCGAACCATTTCTGCATTTCCGCCGACAAGATCGTCGAGATGGTCGGACCCTACGAGCGCGAGGCGATCCGCCCGCACGTGCTCGGCCGCTTCGCCGATCTGTTGCAAACGGTCGAAAGCCATCCAGGCATGCTGTTCTATCTCGACAACGTCGAGTCGATGGGCGCGGATTCCACAGCGGGCATCAACCGCGACAAGGGTCTGAACGAAAATCTCGCGCGCGAAACGCTCGAACTGCATACGCTCGGCGTCCGCAGCGGCTACACGCAGGCCGACGTCACGAGTTTCGCCAACGTGCTGACCGGCTGGTCCTGGATCAAACCGGAAGACCCGGACCGCGGTGGCGAATTTATTTTCATGAAGCGTCTGCATCAGCCGGGCGACCAAATCGTGCTCGGCAAACGCTATCCCGACACCGGCTTCGACCAAGGTCGTGCCGTGCTCGCCGATCTGGCGCGCCATCCCGCCACCGCGCATCACATCGCCGAGAAACTCGCCTGCCATTTCGTCGCCGACGCACCGCCGCCGAGCCTCGTCGCCAAACTTGCGAAGACGTTCAAAGACAGTGACGGCAATCTCAAGGAAGTCGCCAAAACGCTGGTCACGGCGGAGGAGTCCTGGGCGCCGCAGCGGCAAAAGCTCAAACCTCCCGCCGAATGGATCGCGGGTGCGCTGCGGCTCACCGGGGCGCAGGCGGCAATGCCCATCGGGCCCATCATGAATGCGCAAGCGACGCTTGGCGCGCCATTGTGGCGGCCGTTGGCGCCGAACGGCTACGCTGACACCGAAGCGGCCTGGATCGATGGCGTGCCGCACCGCATCGAGATCGCCAACCAGATTGCCGGCCGCGTGCGGGTTGCCGATCCGCTGGCTCTTCTCGATAGCGGGCTCGGTCCGCTCGCCTCGTCGGATACGCGGCAGACCGTCGCGCGCGCCGAGACCCGCAACCAGGCCGTGGCGCTGCTGGTGATGGCGCCGGAATTCTTGCGGAGATGATGATGAAACTTCACGCCCCCTCGCGTCGGCAATTGCTACTCGCGTCCGGCACGCTGTTTGCCTGGGCGCATCTGCCGAGGCTCGCGCATGCGGAAGGCCGCGACCCGCGGTTCCTCGCCATCATCTTGCGGGGCGCACTCGACGGGCTCGCCACCGTCGCGCCGGTCGGCGATCCGGACTGGGTAGCGCTGCGCGGCGACAACGCGCTCACTTTCGACAGCAAAGTGCCGGCGCTCAAACTCGACAAGTTCTTTGCGCTCAATCCGGCGATGCCCAATCTGCACCGCATGTTTGCCGGCAACGAGGCGATCGTCGTTCACGCCTGCGCCACGCCTTATCGCGAACGCTCGCATTTCGACGGCCAGGATTTGCTCGAAAGCGGCCTGCCAAAGCCCGCGCCGAGCGATTCAGGCTGGCTCAATCGCGCGCTGGCCGGTCTCGCACCGGGCGGGCGGGTCGATCCTCAAGGCAGCAAAGTGTTCGCGGTTGGCCCGGTGACCCCGCTCGTGGTGCGCGGTTCGGCGCCGGTATTATCGTGGTCGCCGCAACGGCTCATGCCGGCAGGTGACGATACGTTTGCGCGGCTTCTTGAGCTTTATCGCCACGCCGATCCGAAGCTGGCAGCCGTGCTTGAAGATAATTCCAAGCTCTCCGCCATCGAGCACGCCGGCGATATGGCGCAGAAATCCGGCGGTCCGGGTCCCGCACAAGTGCGCGCCTATTTTACCGAGGCCGCAGGCAACGCCGCGAAATTTATGGCGCAGCCCGACGGGCCGCGCGTCGGCGCGCTCGCGCTCGACGGCTGGGACACCCATGTCAACGAAGGCATCGCCAATGGCCGGTTATCGCAATTGCTCGGATCGCTCGACGACGCGCTTGGTGCGGTGAAGGCCAATATGGGCGCGGCTTGGCGCGACACCGTCGTCGTGCTTGCTACCGAATTTGGCCGCACCGCCCATATCAACGGCACCG
>PLTE01000338.1 GCA_003164375.1 Hyphomicrobiales bacterium
CCGCGCCGGTCCGGGAACCATTTGACGGCCATGCCGACGCAGGTCGCATACACCGCGCCGCCGCCGACACCCGAAATCACCGCACCGAGATACAGCATTGCCAGCGAACCGGCGTAGGCATTGATGACCCAGCCAATGCCGACGGTGATGCCCCCGAAGGCAACCATGAACTTTGGACCGCGGTGCGGACCGAGCACATCCACGATCCAGCCCTCGATCGGCGTCANNACAGCGTCCAGCCATATTGCAGGTTAGCGATCATCACCATGCAAATGATGCAAATCGTAAGATAGCCCCAGCGGACCGATCGCGTTGTCGTGGACGCAAGAGTTGTCGATGCCATCGTCATGGGGTCCCGTCCCGAGTATTTTATCGCGGCCCAACCACGGCCGATAATTTGTCTATATCTACAGACTCATCGCGGACGATGTCCAGTTAAGTGGCGTTCCGGATGCGTGGCCTTCCGCCGCAATCGGCCAAATCCTGGCCATTAAAGATCTGGGTAAATATCTGGGTGCGATGCAGCAAAATGGGATTGAACCGATTTAGGCCGTCACGCGTTCGCCTGGGGTGAGTTGTCTTAACCCTCTCTGGAGCGGCGCATGTTTCCTGACCCATCGGGTTACATCTTCGGCCGGATCAGGCTACCGCAGAGGCTGGTCTGTTCGACGATTATATCTTTGACCGCCGTCGTATTTCTCCTCGGTTCGGCAGCTGCCTTCGCGCAATCCATCGGACCCGACGANNGCGGTCAATGCCGATGGGGCCGTGACCCAGGAGCTCGGACTTAGCGCGGCACAAAAGGCCGCGATTTACAATGCTGTCCTGCAGCAACATGCGCAGAGAACGCCCAGAAATCCGCAAACCGTCCCGGTTGCGGTGGGGGCGCCGGTGCCGCCCACGATCGAGCTCGCCGCATTGCCCGTCCAAGCGGCGGCTGACGATTCGCTCGCGACGGACCTCAAATACGCCACGGTGGAAGACAATGTCGTGGTCGTCGATACGATCAAAATGCGCGTCGTCGAAGTCATTCACCGCAACACCGGACCGTGAGTCGCAAAGCCTATGGCGATAACAGCTAGCCGAAAAGCGATATCTGCCAAAGCCGCGGTCATGCCCGCGACACAGACGAGTTCCGCCGCGACGCTCGCCGCCGCAACGTCCGCCGCGCCGGCGCTACCGATCGAGCCGGATTTCACCATTACCGCCACACAGCCGAGCCGGCCGCCGCGCGTGCTCAAATCCGGCGACACTTTTGTCGTGCTCGACGGCCGCGGCGACATCGGCACCTTGGCCGACGAGTCCGCCGGTCTGTTTCACGACGACACCAGGCATCTTTCGCGGCTCGAATTGTTGGTGAACAAGAGGCCACCGCTGCTCCTCGGCTCGACGCTGCGCGACGACAACTCGGCGTTCATCGTCGATCTGACCAATCCGGACCTCATGGACGGTCAACGCATCGTGCTGGAGAAGGACAGAGTCCATATTCTGCGCACGATCTTCCTGTGGCGCGATACCGCCTATCAACGATTCGGCGTACGCAATTACGGCGAAGAGGCCGTCGATCTGCAGCTCTCTATCTTGTTCGCGAACGACTTCGCCGACCTGTTCGAGGTCCGCGGCGCGCACCGGCAACGGCGCGGCACCGCGACGGCGAAATTGCACGGCGACGACCGGGTGATGCTGGCCTATGACGGCTTGGATAAAAAGGTGCGGCGCACCGCGCTCACCTTCGATCCGCCGCCAGCCCGGCTCGCGACCAACGCCGCGGTCTACGACCTGCATCTCAAGCCCGGCGAGCAACAGCCGATCTTTCTCACCGTGAGCTGCGATCGAACGGACTCGCTGCCGTTTCTGCGCGGGCTCCTTGCCGCGCGCCGCGAGATGCGCCAAGCGACGCGCGAGCAGACTTCGGTCGAAACCTCAAACGAGCGCTTCAACGAGATTCTGTGCCGCTCCGCCGCGGACCTCGCGATCCTGATGACCGAGACGCCGCAAGGCCGTTATCCTTACGCCGGCATCCCTTGGTACTCGACGACATTCGGCCGTGACGGACTGATCACCGCGCTGCAGATGCTGTGGTNNGCGGCGCTGCGCGAAGTGCCGTTCGGGCTCTATTACGGTAGCGTCGACTCCACACCGCTGTTCGTTCTGCTCGCCGGACTTTACGCCGAGCGTACCGGCGACACCGAGACCATCGTCGAGTTGTGGCCGGCGATCGAAGCGGCCTTGGCTTGGATCGACGGACCGGGCGATCCGGACCGCGACGGCTTNNCCAACCAAGGCTGGAAGGATTCGCATGATGCGATCTTCCACGCCGACGGCCGGCTGGCCGAGGGCGGGATCGCGCTGGTCGAAGTGCAAGGCTATGTCTATGCCGCCAAGCGCATGGCGGCGCGTTGCGCGCGGCGGCTCGGACGCGACGCCGCGGCGCATAAGCTCGACGCCGAGGCAAGCCGTCTTGCCGAGCGCTTCGAGGCTGCCTTCTGGCGCCCGGAGCTTGAGACCTATGCGCTGGCCCTCGACGGCGCGAAGCAGCCTTGCGATGTGCGCACGTCGAATGCCGGCCAAGCGCTGTTCACCGGCATTGCCTCAGCCGATCATGCCGCTCGCGTCGCCAGGCAATTGCTGCGGCCGAGTTTCTTTTCCGGCTGGGGCATCCGCACCGTGGCNNGCTCGATCTGGCCGCACGACAATGCCCTGATCGCGCTCGGGATGGCGCGCTACGGCCACAAGGAATCGATCGCGACTTTATTCAGCGGCATGTTCGGCGCCGCCACTTATATGGATCACCGGCGCCTGCCGGAATTGTTCTGCGGCTTTCAGCGCCAGCGCGGCCATGGCCCGACCCTCTATCCGGTCGACTGCTCGCCGCAGGCCTGGGCCAGCGCCACGCCGTTCACGCTGCTCGAAGCCTCGCTC
>PLTE01000033.1 GCA_003164375.1 Hyphomicrobiales bacterium
CAAGCGCCGCGGTGGAGCGCCGAGAGGCGAGCGGGCTTGCGCAAAGCCCGCGCCGCATCCGTCGATGCGGCCACGGAGGTGCGCCTGTCGGCGCTCCGCCTCCCTTCTTTTGTTGGGGAGGCAAATTGGAATGGCTTGGTGCGGCAAAACTCGGATGCAGGGGCATCGCGAGAGCGTATTTCTGTTTTCACGTCTCCACGGGGGGAGGGAGCGCGTCATTGCGAGCGCCGCAGTGCCGGATTACGGTTCGGAAAATCACGAGGAGACGCCATGCCGCGCTTTGCCGCCAATCTCGGCCATTTGTTTACCGAACGTCCGTTGATGGAGCGTTTCGGCGCCGCGGCGGCCGCGGGCTACACCGCGGTCGAACTGCAGTTTCCCTATGACACGCCACCCTCGGCGGTGAAGGCCGAGCTCGCGCGGCTCGGTCTCACCCAACTCGGCGTCAACACGCCGCAGTCTCCGGAATCCGGCCTTGCCGCGCTACCCGGGCGCGAGCGCGATTTCGAAGCGGCGTTCACCCGCGCGCTCGATTACATCGTCGCCGTCGGCGGCACCGCGATCCATTGCATGGCGGGCGTGGTGCCCCCCGAACAGCGGCCGGCGGCGGAACGGGTGTTCATCGCCAATCTGACGCGCGCCGCGGCGGCCGCTGCCAAGTCGAACATCACGTTGTTGATCGAGCCGATCAACCCGCGCGACCGGCCGAATTATTTCCTCAGCCACGTCGAGCATGCCGCCGACCTGGTCGGCAAAATCGGCGCGCCGAATCTGCGCGTGCAGTTCGATTTTTATCACAATCAGATCACGGGCGGCGATCTCATCAAGCGCTTCGAGAAATATCTGGCGGTGATCGGTCATGTCCAGATCGCCGCAGTGCCGTCGCGCCATGAGCCGGACGAAGGCGAGATCAATTATCCCGCCGTGTTCGAAGCCGTCGATCGCCTCGGCTATGCCGGATGGATCGGCTGCGAATACAAGCCGCGGGGGCGGACCGAGGAGGGCTTAGGCTGGGCCAAGCCGTACGGCGTGGCGCCAAAAGGGAGCTGACGTTATGCGTCTGGACGGCAAAACCGCATTGGTAACCGGCGCCGGATCCGGTATCGGCAAATGCATTGCGGAAACCTATGCGCGGGAAGGCGCCAACGTCGCTTTGGCCGACGTCGATCTTGCCGCGGCGCAACCCGCCGCGCGCGCCATCGGCAACAAGGCCATCGCGGTGCGCTGCGACGTGACGCAGAAGGCCGATATCGCGGCGGCAGTCGCTGAGACGCTGGCGGCGTTCGGCAAGCTCGATATTTTGGTCAACAATGCGGGCACGACGCATGTCAACAAGTCGATGCTTGAGATCGACGAGGCCGAATACGATCGCATGTTCGCGGTCAATGTGAAGGGCGTGTTTCTCGGCTGTCAGGCGGTGGTGCCACAGTTTCGCAAACACGGCTCGGGCATCATCATCAATATCGGCTCGACCGCGGGCTTGCGGCCGCGGCCGGGACTATCGGCGTATAACGCGACCAAAGGCGCGGTGCACATTCTGACCAAGTCGCTTGCCGTTGAGCTTGCGCCCGATCGCATTCGGGTTTGCGCCATCGCGCCGGTAGCGACCGAGACGCCGCTTTTGCCGTCGTTCCTCGGCCCGGCGCAGGGCCAGCGCGAAAAGTTCATTGCGACCGTGCCGCTCGGCCGCCTGGCGCGGCCGCAGGACATCGCCAACGCGGCGCTGTTCCTAGCGTCCGCCGACGCCGAATTCGTCACCGGCAATATCGTCGAGGTCGACGGCGGGCGGACCATTTAGTCCGTCAAAACACGTTTTTGCCGCCGAATCGGTCATAACTGTCGTCGCGGGCGGCTTTTGGGGGCGTGCGGCGATCAACTGGCCGCCTTTTTGCTACCCCAACCGGCGGTGTATGGTCCGCGCAAGGGAACGGGACATGTTCGGTAGAAAGCGCAAACCCGACGCGTCGGCAAAGGACGCCGCGGCGAATTCGCCGCCATCGCCGCTGCAGGCGGCGATGCATCAGGCGCGTGTCGAGGCAGCCGAGCGTACCAGCGTTGTCGTCGACCTGCGCGACGCCGAATTGGCGCGGCTTGAGCTTCTCAACGAGGCGCTCGATCCGCCGTTCACCGAGATTCCGCCCGAGGTCGATTTGTTCGACCGCGGCATCAGCCAGGGCGAGACGCCGCGGCTGTGGATCGACGCAGTGGCGCATATCGCCATGGGACGCGACAAGCGCAGCTATCGTTTCCTCCAGGACAGCCGCATGGGCCGCCACGTGCTCGCGGAGTCCGTTGAAATCCCCGAGATCGTGCAAGCCGTGACCGGCTATGTTGCGCGGCGTCTGATCGAACGGCAGCGGGCGCTCGCCGAGAGTCCCGATCTCCTGGCGCGCGGCGCACCCAAGGAAGCAGCGCGGCAGCAGCGGCGACGCCGGTGGCGCGCGCTGGGCGCGCTGACACTCGGCTTTGTCATCGGGGTGCTGACGCTATTCGTCGTCGCCTTGCTGATGGCGACTCGTTCTTAGAATAGCGTTAGAGCAGCATTTGCCGTGCGGTATCGGCGAAGGTTCCGTCGCTGTTGCGTTGCCGGCCGATCATTTCGCAATGCCACGGCTGCGGGGCGCCGTTCGCAGTCGCGCTATCGATGCGAAAAATATTGTAGCCGGCGGCATCCTCGTCGCCGTGACGGGTCAGCGCTGAGGCGGACGGCACGCCGACGGCCGGGATTTTTCCTTGCGGTCCGTCGAGCCAGACGATCGCGCGCTGGTGATCGTGGCCGTGGAGCAAGAGCTCGGCGCCCTTGGCGGCAAGAACCTGGAGCAGCGCTGAGCCGTCGACGAGGCGGCGTAGATGGCGCGAGGAAGGACTGATCGGCGGGTGATGGATCAAAACGATACGGAACAGTGCGCTGGTCTGATCGAGCAGCTCGGCAAGACCGGAGAGTTGCCGTGCGCCAAGCCGTCCCGTTGCCATGAACGGTCCGGTCGGCAGTCCGGTCGCGAGCGCGATCAGCGCCACATCGCCGCGCCGGCGCAGAAACGGAAAGCGCTGCAACCCGTCGTCGCCGGTCATGTAATCGCCCCAGTATTCGGCGGGACATTGTTCAACGCCGCGGACATATACGTCATGATTGCCGGGCACGACCGTGACGTCTTGCGCGCTGCCGAGCGCGCCGAGCCACGCGCGTGCCCGCGCATATTCCTCGGGCAGCGAGAAATTGACCAGATCGCCGGTGACCGCGATGTGGTCGGAGCGCGACGCTTTAACATCGCGGGTGATCGCGTCGAGGACTTCGGCGCGGTGGATGGCTTTGCGCTTGCGCTGCCAATTGATCAGACCAAGCCCGCGCTTGCTTGCAAGCTGGGCAAGCTGAGGCCGCGAGGCCATATGCAGATCGGACAAATGAGCAAGCGTGAACATCGGGACGTGACAATTGAGAATCCGCACCCAGCATCGCAGACGCGGAATAACAAATCACGAACTTCCGATGAGAATGCCGACGGCGAATACCAGCACGCCGCCGACAACCACCTGGAAGGCCGCCTGCAGGAACGGCGTATCCATATAGCGCGTCCGGATCCAAGAAATCGCGATGAGCTCCACCGCGACCACGGCAAAGGCCAGCGACGTCGCAATATAAAAGTGCGGAATGAGATAGGGCAGCGCGTGGCCGAGACCGCCGACCGCGGTCATCGCGCCGCAGACCGCGCCGCGCATCACCGGTGCGCCGCGCCCGGTGAGCGAGCCGTCGTCCGACATCGCTTCGGCAAAAGCCATCGAAATACCGGCGCCGATGGCCGCCGCCAGTCCGACGAGAAATGTCGACCAGGTATTATGGGTGGCAAACGCCGCCGCGAACAACGGCGCCAGCGTCGAGACGGAGCCGTCCATCAAGCCGGCAAGGCCGGGCTGCACATATTGCAGCACGAACATGCGCCGCGCCGTCTGGTCTTCGGTGGCGCGCGCTTGCGGGGTCAGCTTCTCGCCGAGATCGTGGGCGAGTTTTTCGTGCTTGTCCTCGGCGGCGGCAAGCCGCGTCAAGAGATCGCGCACCGCGTCGTCGCGCGCGGTCTGGGCGGCGCGGCGATAGAAGCGCGCGGTCTCATACTCCATCTCTTCGGCGAACTTGCGCGTGGCGTCCAGGCTGAGCGTGCGGTTGAGCCAGATTGGCCGGCGTTCGACGAAGCCTTTGACGTCCTGCCGGCGGATCAGCGGCAAAAAGTCGCCGAATTTCTTGCGGTGAAGATCGAGCAGCATGTCGCGATGCCCGATCTCTTCCTGCGCCATTTTATCGTACATATCCGCAGTGTCCGGGTAGGACCCGCGGAGCCTGTCGGCGAAGGAGCGGTAGATGCGGTTGTCTTCGTCTTCGTTCGATATGGCGAGCGCCAGAGTTTCCTGCTCGTTGAGGTCGGCAAAGCGTTTCACGGGCTTCCCCTTGGCGGAGCGATCTGCATGGTGGCTGTCGGCAACATGAGCTACTTAGAACGTTTCTAAGTATGGGGCTAGTCGAGCACTGCGATCGGGTCGGCAACGCGGGTCTTCAACATGGTTCTGAACAATGGCTCTTGACGTTATCCGCCGCTCACTCGAGCCAGCGATCCGGCGGCTCCTGCACGCCTATTGGCGCTTCTCGCGCGGTCTTACCGTCGGCGTGCGGGCGCTCGTCTTCGATGGCGAAGGCCGCGTCTTCCTGGTCAAGCACTCTTATCTGCCGGGCTGGCATCTGCCCGGCGGCGGTGTCGAGACGGGAGAAACGCTGATTGCTGCGCTTGAGCGCGAATTGCGCGAGGAAGGCAACATCGAACTGACCGAGCCGCCGGTGTTCCATGCCGTCTATTTCAATCGCCGGGTATCGCGGCGCGATCACGTGGCGATCTACGTCGTCCATGCGTTCCGCCAGGTCGCGCCGCCGCAGCCCAATAGCGAGATCGTGGCCCACGGCTTCTTTGCGCCCAAGGAGCTGCCCGCCGACACCTCGCGCGCGACGCGCGAGCGCATTGCCGAGGTGCTGACCGGGCGACCGGCCGCCGAAATCTGGTGATCGGTGCGGACCGCTTCGTTCAGCCGAAACGGCCGCGATCGTGCGGCGCCGTGAGATCGATCAGCGGTCCGATCGGAACGATGCCGGTCGGATTGATCTTGCGATGGCTGCCGTAATAATGCCGCTTGATGTGATCGAGGCTTACGGTCTCGGCTACTCCCGGCACTTGGTAGAGATCGCGTAAGTAATTCCAGAGCGCGGGGTAATCGACGATGCGCCGCAGGTTGCATTTGAAGTGGCCGTAATAGACCGCATCGAAACGCACAAGCGTGGTGAACAGCCGCCAATCGGCTTCGGTGATCCGCCCGCCGACAAGATAGCGCTGGCGCGTCAGAAGCTCTTCGAGTTTATCGAGCGTCGCGAAAACGGTCCGCGCCGCCTCTTCATAAGCCTCCTGGCTGGTCGCAAAACCGGCACGATAAACGCCATTGTTGATGGTCGGATAGACAAGCGCATTGATGCGATCGATTTCTTCACGCAATTCGACGGGGTAGTAATCGTTATGCACGCCGGTGAACGCCTCGAACGCCGAATTCAGCATGCGAATGATTTCGGAGGATTCGTTGTTGACGATGGTGTGCCGCTTTTTGTCCCACAACACGGGCACGGTGACGCGGCCGGTATAATGCGGGTCGGCGATGAGATAGACCTCGGCGAGCGAGGACTTGCCGTTGACGGTATCGAGCGTCGCCCCCGGTCCGGTGCCGAACACCCACCCGGCGTCGCCCATGAGCGGCTCGACGACGGAGACCGAGATCGCGTTCTCGAGCTCCTTCAGTTTGCGGAAGATCAGGGTACGGTGTGCCCACGGGCAGGCGAGCGAAACGTAAAGATGATAGCGATCCGCTTCGGCAGGAAAACCGCCTTCGCCCGTCGGACCGGAGGTGCCGTCGGCCGTAATGGAATTGCGGTAGGTCGTCGGCGGGCGAACGAAACGACCATCCTGGTTGCGCGTAGGATCGTCCTGTCGCCAAGCCCCGCGTTCAAGCACGCCGAGAGCCATATCTGCTAAGCTCCAATGTACCGTCGCTGCTTGATGTAATTATCCCATTGCACTGGCAAAAGGGTGTCCGCCTTCGCCGCGGCGGGGCAGGCCTCCGCGACCATTGGCTGGACCTTAGCCGGCCCAAATGCTAGGCGGCGGCACGATGAACGACATCTCCTTCGCCATACTGCCCGAGACGCTCAGCGATGCGCTGGCGATCGAACGCTTGCACGAACGCACCTTCGGTCCCGGCCGCTACGCCAAAAGCGCCTATCGGTTGCGCGAGCAGGTCCCGCACGGGTTGGACGTGTCCTTCACGGCAAGAATCGGCACGCTGCTGGTTGGCTCGGTGCGGCTTTCGCCTGTTCGCATCGGCGAAACCAAGGCGCTACTGCTCGGTCCGCTGACGGTCGAGCCCGTTTTTCGCGAACGCGGCGTCGGGCAGGCCTTGATCGAACGCGCGCTGCAAGAGGCTCGCGCCAAGGGCCATCGGCTTGTCATCCTGGTGGGCGATGAGCCCTACTACGGCAAATGCGGTTTCAAACGCGTTCCGCCGGGGCGCGCGGTGATGCCAGGGCCGGTCGATCCGGGACGGCTTCTGGTCGCCGAACTCGTCGACGGCGCGTTTGAGGGCGTGTCGGGATCGATCCGGCCGGATTGAAAGCCGCCATCGCGTGAGCGCCGGAGAATTCAGCCACGCTGCGTAGCAGGTCAACGGGGTAGCAGAACGGAGATCGAGGTTTTGCCCGGCGTGGGTAAAAGCGTGGCGGTGCACTCGAAATGGGCGCCGCCATGGTCGATTTCAGTCAACTCGTCACCGGTTCGCAGTGCTTTCTGATGGCATCTTATCGCGCCTTGTTTGATTGGCCCGACGGGTAATCGAATGACCGCGTAAGCTGCTTGGCCGACAAATTCGAAGAATGCGTCCGGCGGCAGTCCGAGACCTAGGCCCACTTCGACGCCAAGAGTCGGCCAACATTCGACCGCCAATTCACTGATGTCCTGCAGCTTGAGAAAAATCTTCATAGTTTCTCGGCGATCGAGTGTCGCATTGGTCAGCCGCACTAGGTCCGCGGCGCGCATATCGCATTCGTTGGCTATCGCCGGCGTTGAGAGGCCGAGTAATGAGAGGAGCAAATAACAAGATTTCATGGCTTGCTCGACTCGTTCGCCGGCGTTGGCGCTTGCGGTTTGGACTCGATTACCCTGACACCCAATCTTGCGGCATTATCTGCATCCGAACTGACGTCCTCGGCTGCGCAACGCGGTGTAGGTGGACTGCCGCACACACGCCCAATATTGCTCCATCCTACACACTTCCCATAAGGACCGCGATAGCCGGGGCCGTCCTTGCAGCCGCATCTGCCGCAAGCCTGTGCTTCAGCGATGATGAGCAGAAGCGCGATAGATGCGAGTAAAAAACCGCATTATTACTTGCTCTATAGACTTAACACCAAGCGTCGCATGCGGCTGAAGACATCGAGGTTGAGCCTTGGCTTGATGGTGCCGCCTCTAGCTTGCTTCGGCGCTACGCTCCTCGCAATGACGAGTGCGCTCAGCGGCCTTCGCGCGCCCACGCGCCGGCGAGGCTGCCGAGCAGGAGCAACAGCCCGAGCAGGCCGGCAAACACCGGCAGCACGCCGATGCCACGCACCACGCTGGCGTCGCGCATTTTCAGGCCGATCCAGTCGTCGCCCTTATAGGTGTCGCCGGAGCGCACCGCGACGATGCGCGGTATATTAAGGCCTGAGCCGTCGTCGAGCCGGCGAGAATCGCCGCCGGTCGCATTGCTGAGCGGGGCTAGCACGGCAGTCGTCGAGGTCACCTCGGCATATTCGCGCGGATTGGCGGGACCGATATTGACGAGCGCGTTGAGCTTGCCGTCGGTCGCACGCCAAAGGCCAAGCTCGCTGGCAGTGACGCTCGATTGCCAAACGCCTGCTTTGGTGGGATCGAGCTTGAGCGTGCGCGTCGTGCCCGACGGTGAGGTGAGCGTCACGTCGGCGACTTGGTCCGCCATGGTCTGACGTCGCACCACGAGGTCGTGTCCATTGACGCTGAGCCGCAGCGCCTCTTCGTCGAGCTCGGGCTCTTTCATCAGCCAGTGCGAGAGCCGGCGTAACAGGTCGAGATGCGGTCCGCCGCCTTCGAAACCGCGCGCCCACAGCCAGATATGGTCGGACAACAAGAGCGCCACGCGGCCTTCGCCTTCGCGCGACAGTACCAGTAACGGCTTCCGGTCCGGCCCCTGCATCACGGTCGTACCGTTGGCGTTCCTGGTATCGACGACGCGAAACCATTCGCTCCAATGCGGCGGACTAAAGTCGGAACCTTCGAGGCCGCGCGTCACCGGATGACGCTCTCCGAGCTCGGTCAGAGTCGGGCGAAACGCTTGCTCGGTGACATTGCCACTCGGCTCGGCCGGCAGGATGGCATCGAGCGGGGTGCGCCAGATGCTGGTCGGGCTCGCATAGTCGGGACCGGCCGCCACCAGAACCGCACCACCGTCGCGCACGTAACGGGTGATGTTGTCGAAATAGATGATCGGCAACACGCCCTGGCGCGCGTAGCGGTCGAAGATGATGAGCTGGAATTCGTCGATCTTTTGCTGGAACAGCTCGCGCGTCGGGAATGCGATCAGCGACAATTCGTTGATCGGCGTGCCGTCCTGCTTCTCCGGTGGCCGCAGAATGGTGAAATGTACGAGATCGACCGAGGCGTCGGATTTCAACAGGTTGCGCCAGGTCCGCTCCCCGGCATGCGGCTCGCCTGAAACCAGCAGCACGCGCAGCTTGTCGCGCACGCCATCGATCGAGACCACGGCACGGTTGTTGACTTGCGTCAGCTCGTTCGGCAGCGCTGACGCCTCGATCTCCACGATGTTCGGACCGCCGTGCGGAATCGGAATGGCAATCGACTGCGGCACGCCAACCGGAACCGTGCGGGTATCTACGACATCGCCATCGCGGCGCACCGTTACTTCGGCGGTTTTCTCGGTCGCGCCCTGATCCTCGACCCGGTAGGTCACGGTCTGCGGCTGGCCGACAATGCCGAAGCGCGGCGCCGCGATCAGCGCCACGCGACGGTCGCGTTCGTCCTTGTTTCCGGTGATCAACGCGTGAACCGGGGCGGCGAAGCCGAGCGCGCTGGCGTCCGCTGGCACGTCGTGGACGCGACCGTCGGTGATCATCACGACGCCGGCAATGCGATCGGACGGCACATCGGCGAGCGTCGAACCGAGCGCCGAGAACAACCGCGTGCCGTCGGTCTCACCGTCCGCCTGGCCGGCTTCGACGACGCGGACGTCGAGGCCGGGGATTTTGCTCAAGCGCTCGACCACCGCCGCGCGGGCGGCTTCGGTTTGCTGCGTACGGTCGCCGAAATTCTGACTCGGGCTTTTGTCGACCACGACGACGGCGATCGAGCTGAGCGGATCGCGGTCTTCGCGCGTGAGCGACGGATTGGCGAGCGCGAGCACGATCAGCGCCAGCGCCAGCGTGCGAATGAACGCGCCGCGGCTGCGCGACACGAACAGTAAGAACGCAAGGATGCATGCTACGGCGATTGCCGCCCACAGCAGTTGAGCGCCGATAAGAGGAGCAAACGCGACACCGAGATTCAATGGGCTCTCCTATTGCCCCAGCCGCTCGAGCAGCGCCGGCACGTGCACCTGGTCGCCCTTNNGTGTACATCACGATGTTGACGCCGGCGCGGAAGGCTAGCTCGCGCTGGCGTGGCTCGCCTTCGACCATCGGCAGCATCGGTTGGCCGTCGGAGCGGGTCGCCCAGGCGCCGGCAAAATCGTTCGACGTGATGATGATCGAGGACACGCCGTCGCCGCCGCGCGCGGGTCGGCCCGAGCGTTCTTCGACATCGTTTGCCGACGGCAGCGCCTCGACCCACAGCTGACCGGCATCGAAGCGTCCGGGAAAGTCGCGCAACAGATAGAATGTCTTGGTCAAGACGTGATCGCGCGACACCGGTTCGAGTTCGGGAATATCGAGCGAGGATAGAATCTTACGCAGTTCGAGCATGCCAGGACTGCGGGTTTCGCCGCCCGGACCGGGCGGCGCCACGACAGCGTCGCGGGTGTCGATCAAAACGGTGCCACCGTCTTTCATATAGGTGTCGATGCGCTTGAGCGCCGCCTCGGACGGTCGCGACGCGCCGGGCGCGATCGGCCAATAGATCAGCGGATAGAACGCCAGCTCATCGCGGCCGATGTCGAGTCCGATCGGATCGCCCGGTTCGAGTGCGGTGCGCTGCGCGAGAAACAAAGTGAGGCCGGCGAGGCCGGCCTTGCTGATCGCGTCGACGTCGGCATTGCCGGTGACGACATAAGCGAGCTTGGTTTCGAGCGCCGACTGCGGCACGTTCGGGTTGGGCATGCTGTTCTGGGCGCTGGCCTGAACCAGCGGCAGCGCGAGCATTGCGACGAAGATCACCGACGCCGTCACGGCGCGCGAGCGGCGCGGGATCAGCCGCTGGATGCCGCCGCCGAGGAACAATACGACAATCGTATCGAGCAGAAGGAGCGCAAGCGCTGCAAGGAAGATTGGCCCGCGCAGATCCTGCGGCTCGCTGGTGCGATAGACGTCCCGGCTCGCGTTGACGAGTGCTGAGAAATCGAGCGGCGCGAGGCGATCGGCGGTGGCAAGCGTGTTCACCGCAAGCAGACTTTCCGGCGGTCCGTAAAAGCCCGGCGGATGCTCGGCCGTGGCGCTGCCCGAAAAATCCTGCGCGATCGGCCGTGCGGTTGCCGGCGGCGCAATGAAACTGCCGAAGCCGTCGAGCACATGGCTGGGCGGCACCATTTCACGGGCGTTCGTGACCTGCCCCTTGGCGGCGTCGGCCGTCGTCGTGCCGGCAAGCGCGACAATGCGCTTGAGCATCTCGACGAAAGCGCCGGACAGCGGCAAATCCGACCAGCGCGTATCGCCGGTGACGTGGAACAGCACGATCAAGCCTTTGCCGCGGCGGGCTGCCGTGACGAGCGGCGTTCCATCGGCAAGCGTCGCCCACGTGTTCTCGCTCAGCGCCGCATCGGGTTCGGCCAGCACCTGGCGGGTGACGGTCACGTCATCGGGCACCGGCATGCTATTGAATGGGCTCTCGCGCGAGAACGCGGCAAGCGGCTGCGGCTTGTCCCAGCTCAGGCTGCCGCCGAGGACGCGGCCGCCGCGCCGCAGCCTCACCGGGACGAGATCGTCGTCGGAAGCGGCAAGCCGCGGGCCGGCGAAGCGCACCAGCACGCCGCCATCCTCGATCCAATGTGCGAGCCGGTCATGGGCGTCGCCGATGTTGCCGACGTCGGTCAAGATCAGCATCGGCAAATTTTGGTCGAGAAAATGCGAAACGGCCTCGGCCGGCGATTCACCTTGCGTGAGGCGCACATCGGCAAACGGCGCCAGAGCTCGCTCGACGTAATAGCTTGACGACAAAAGCGGCTGCGCCACGTCGGCGCTGGCGCCGGACACGACGCCGACCGTGCGTCGCCGCCAGCGCTTGTCGAGAAGCTGCACGGCACCTGCGGAACGCTCGCCGGAAAGTTCAAGGCGCGCAATGTCGTTGCGAATCTCGACCGGCAGAACGACGCGTGCCTCGGTTTCGCGATCGCCGGCCTTGAACGCGAACGGCGCTTCCCCGAGCGGCAGACCCTTGAGATCGAGCGCGCGCACCGTGCCGGCATCGGCCGCGCCTTTGTCCGCGCGCAACACGGTAACGGTCAGCGCCCCGGCGGCGTTATCGGCTCCGGTCAGCGCGCGCGCGCCGGGGATGCCGCCGGCAACGACCGTGATCGGATGCTGGCCGATCGCCCGCGCCAAGTTCTTCACGAATTCGGCACCGTGGCCGAGGTCGGTTGCGTCGGACAGCCAGACCAATTCGGCATCCTGCGCATCGGCCAGGAAGCGCGACAGTGCAGGCAATACCTCGGCGCGGTCGAGCGTATGCGGCGCAGGCTTGAGCTGGTGCAGCCGTACGCGCGCGGATCCTACAGCCTGCAACGAAATATCGCGCGGCCCTTCGGACAGCGGAATGAGCGCTACGGCGCGGCGATCGTCTTCGGCGCGGGCAATAATGTCGTCGGCCGTGCGCACGCGGGCATCCCATGTGGCGGCGGCCGCCCAGCCATCGTCGATCATGATCGCGATCGGCGCCCGCGTCTTGGTCGTCGCCAGCGGCGGATGCCACAGCGGTCCGGCGGCGGCGAGGATGACAAGCGCGGCGAGCGCCAGCCGCATCAGCGTCAGCCACCACGGTGTGCGCGCCGGGGTCTCCTCCTTTGGCGCGATTTCGAGCAATAATCGCGTGGGCGGAAAGTCGATGCGCCGCGGGCGCGGCGGGATCAATCGCAACAGCCACCACAGCACCGGCAGTGTCAACAATCCGACCAGAACCAGCGGTTCGGCAAAGCCGAGCGGAAATCCGCCGATCATGTCGCCACCCTGGGGGCGGCCGGGCCATGCCAGCGTGTTGCGCTATGCGTCGTGCCGGCGCCGATGCGGGCGTGCAGCGCGAGCAAAAGTTCGCTCGCCGGACGGTCGGTGCGGTGGATCGAAAAGCTAAAGCCGAGCCGGTCGGTCTCGGCGCGGATTTCGGCGCGGTGGCGCGCAATCCGCGCTGCATAATCCGCGCGCCAGGTTTCGGCGCGGCCGGCCGTGACGTGGCCGCCGCCCTCGGGCTCGACGAATTGGATGCGGCCCCAATAGGGGAAGGTTTCCTCGGCGGGATCGACGATCTGCACGACATGACCGTGCGCGCCGCTGCCGGAAAGCTGGGTCAGCGTGCGGCGCACTTCGCCGATCTCGCTCCACAGATCGGACAATAGAACGACCTCGGCAAGCGGCGACGGTGCAAAGTTCGGCGGCAGGCTCGTCCGCTCGTTGCGATCGTGCATGATAGCTTGCGCGATCAGATCGACGACATTGCGGCTGCCGGTCGGACGCACCAGGCCAGGAATGCCGACGCGCTCGCCGCCCTCGACCAAAACTTCGGCTAGCGCCAGCGCCACGACCAGCGCGCGGTACAGCTTGGTGTCGCGCACCAGCGGCGAGGCGAACTGCATGGACGGCGACCGATCCGGCCAAATCCACACCGTGTGCGCGGCTTCCCATTCCAGCTCGCGCACATACAGGTGATCATCGCGCGCCGAGCGCCGCCAATCGACCCGCGCCGCAGGCTCGCCGGAGACGAAGCGGCGGTACTGCCAAAAATTCTCGCCCGGTCCGGCGCGGCGGCGGCCGTGCAGGCCGTGGATCACCGTTGCCGCAACCCGCCGCGCTTCCAGCATCAAGCGCGGCATGCCGGCGGCAAGCGTCCGTCCCGCGCCGACTGCGCGCGTAACTGCCGGGCCGTCCTGATACGTGTGCTGCGTTGCGCGCTGAGATGCGCTCTTTGGCTCGACCGCCATCCGTTATCCGATCCGGGCCTTGAGCCGCCCGATCACCGCTTCGATGCTCTCGCCTTCCGCGCGTGCGCTGAAGGTCAGCGCCATGCGGTGTTTGAGCACCGGCTCGGCGAGATGGAGGACGTCGTCGATCGAAGGCGCGAGGCGGCCGTCGAGCAGCGCGCGGGCGCGCACCGCAAGCATGAGCGCTTGGCTGGCGCGCGGGCTTGGCCCCCACGCGATCAATTTTGCGGCTTCGCCGCCTTCGGGTCCCGGACGCGCCGAGCGCACCAGCGCGAGGATGGCCTCGACGACCGACTCGCCGACAGGCAGCCTTCGCACCAGCCGTTGCGCCGCCATAAGATCGTCGGCCGTCATCGCTGCCTGTGGCCGGGCCTCCTCGGCGCCCGTCGTTTCAAACAAGATCTTCCGCTCCGCGTCGCGGTCCGGGTAGCCGACGTCGATCTCCATCAGGAAGCGATCGAGTTGAGCCTCCGGCAGCGGATAAGTCCCTTCCTGCTCCAGCGGGTTTTGGGTAGCGAGCACGTGGAACGGCTTCGGCAGATCGTGGCGAGCGCCGGCGACCGTGACGTGCTGTTCCTGCATCGCCTGCAACAACGCCGATTGCGTGCGCGGGCTGGCGCGATTGATCTCGTCGGCCATCAACAGTTGGGCAAAGACCGGGCCCGAGATGAAGCGGAAGGTGCGCTTGCCGGTCTGGCTCTCCTCCAAGACCTCGGTGCCGAGAATATCGGATGGCATCAGGTCGGGCGTGAACTGAATCCGCCGCGCATCGAGCCCGAGCACGGTGCCGAGGGTGTCCACAAGTTTGGTCTTGGCGAGACCCGGCACGCCGAGAAGGAGCGCATGGCCGCCGGACAGGATGGTGATAATTGCCTGCTCGACGACCTTGTCCTGGCCGAAGATAACGGTGCCGATCGCCGCCTTAGCCGCGCGCACGTGATCCGCGGTCGCTTCCGCGGAGCGCACGATCATATCTTCCAGCTTTTCGAGTCCATCTCCGCCAGCAACGGCCATGGCTAACTCCTTGTCTGTAGGTCGTTTCTTGCATCGGATCAGACTCGCGTCATATGCACGAATCTACGGCAGCGAACTTGCCCGCCTATTAGGCACACACCATGCAATATGCGCGCCAGCTGTTTCGAATGCGGAGTTTGCGCTGATTCTTCATTCTTAGGAACACAGCTGGCAACCGGATCCGGAACTACGCCGCTGACCCCAACTCGATTTGGAGCTATTGGGTTTGGCACTAAGCGGATGCAGATTGGCAATCTCGACTCGCGGATGATTGCGCCCCCAGACTGATGTTTAACCCAGACTCTAGGCAAACCATGGCGAAGGAAGGGCAATCCGGCCTCGATGCGATCACGGGTGCGCTACGGCGCGCCGGTAAGGGGCTGCCCCCGGTGGAGCTATGGAACCCGCCGTTCTGCGGCGATCTCGACATGCGTATCGCTAGCGACGGAACTTGGTTCTACCTGAAGACGCCGATCGGGCGGCCAACGCTGGTCAAGCTATTCGCCTCGGTGCTCAAGCGCGAGGGTGAGAGCTATTTCCTGGTCACCCCGGTCGAGAAGTGCGGCATTCGCGTCGACGATGCGCCGTTTCTGGCCGTCGAGCTGAATGTCGAGACCGGCGGCGCCGGCCAAGTGCTCAACTTCCGCACCAATGTCGACGATTGGGTTGCCTGCGGGCCGCAGCACGCTTTGCGCTTCGTGCCCGAAGCCGGCACCGGCGGGTTGAAGCCCTATCTTCACGTCCGCCGCGACTTGTGGGCGAAAGTGACGCGCGCACTCTTCTTCGATCTGGTCGAACTCGGCGAGGAGCGCGAGATCGAGGGCGCCACAATGTTTGGCGTCTCGTCGATGGGAACGTTCTTTGCCATGGCGCCTGCCGATCAGGTAAGGGATTTGACGTGAGCGGGGATTTTGCTTGAACGAAATTGGTGCAAGACAACGGCCGGCAGCGGCGAGTTTCTTCGACCGAGCCCGGGGGCGGCTCACGCTCGATGTGCCGCCGGCGTTGACCGATCCGACCGTCGAGGGAGCGCGCGGCGATCTCGATCTCAATCCCGACATGTGGGTGCGTGCCGGCGTCAAGGCCACCAAACCCGCAGCCGTGCTGGTTCCGGTGATCGAGCGAAGCGAGCCGACGGTGCTGCTGACGCTGCGCACCGCGGACCTTGCCAGCCATGCCGGGCAGGTGGCTTTTCCCGGCGGCAAGATCGATCCCGGCGATGAGAGTCCGGTTGCCGCGGCGCTGCGCGAAGCCGAGGAGGAAACCGGTCTCGCGCCCGGCCTGATCGAGCCGATCGGTTATCTCGATCTTTATCTGACGTTTTCCGGCTTCCGCATTTTGCCGACGGTGGCGCGCGTCAAGCCGGAATTCACGCTCGCTCTGAATCCGCGGGAAGTGACTGAGACGTTCGAAGTGCCGCTTGGGTTTCTGATGGCTCCGGAGAATTATCAGCGCAAGACCCGCGATTGGAACGGGCTCGCGCGCGAATATTACGCAGTCCCCTTCGAGAACCGCTACATTTGGGGCATCACCGCGGGTATCCTGAGAAATCTTTACGAGCGGGTCTACGCCGCATGATCAGGCCAATCCTCATCGAGATCGGGCTGTTTGTCACACCGTTCGTGCTCTATGCCGCGGCGTTGGTGGCGACACGTGCCGGGGTATTGCAATCCTCGGCATGGCCTATGCCGCGTTTGGCGGGGCTCCTGATTGCATCGCTTGTGCTGGTCATCGGCAGCTTCCTGGTGCTGGCGAAATTTTCAGGCTCGCCGCCAGGCTCGACTTATGTGCCGGCCCATGTTGAGAACGGCACATTCGTACCGGGAACGACGCGGTGACCGAAATTACGCATCTCGGCGAAGCGGCCTGGTTGAAACAAGGCGAGGTCGCGCGACTTCTCGCGCTGCTCGATCGTGACGGCGAACACGCCCGCGTGGTCGGCGGCGCGGTCCGCAATGCGTTGTTGGCGCTCGCGGTCGGCGAGATCGACGTCGCCACGACGGCGGTGCCGGACGAGGTCGCGCGCCGTGTCGCGGCCGCCGGCTGGAAAGCCATTCCGACCGGCATCGATCACGGGACGGTCACCGTGGTCATCGACGGCAAGCCATTCGAAGTCACGACGCTGCGCCAAGACGTCGAGACCTATGGCCGCAAGGCGAAGGTTGTGTTCGGACGCGATTGGAAGGCCGACGCCGAGCGGCGCGACTTTACCATCAATGCGCTTTCCGCCGCGGCCGACGGGGAAGTTTACGATTACGTCGGCGGTATCGCCGATATCGCCGCACGACGCGTGCGCTTCATCGGCGAGCCGAGCAAACGGATTGCCGAGGACTATCTGCGTATCCTGCGTTTCTTTCGCTTTCACGCCTGGTATGGCGAAGGCGCACCCGACGCTGCCGGATTGCGCGCATGCACCGGCGCGCGTGGCGGGCTCGAAATGCTCTCGCGCGAGCGGGTGCGCATGGAATTGCTCAAGCTTCTGTTGGCGCCGCGCGCGACGCCGGCGCTTGCGGTCATGGCGGAAGCGGGGTTGCTCGGCGCCGTGCTCGGCGGCGTGCCGCTGATGGCCAGTTTCGAGAACATGGCGAAGGTCGAGGCGGCATTCGGCGACGAGGCCGATGCGATGCGCCGGCTGGGCGCGCTTGCCGTTCTCGTCAAAGAGGATGCGGAACGGCTTGCACAGCGGCTTCGACTTTCCAACGCCGAAGCTGAACGGCTCGTCGCGCTTGATGCGTGGTGGCGGGTATCGCCGGCAGGCGGCGATCAAGCCGCGCATGCGCTGCTTTATCGTCTCGGCCCGCAGGCATTTGTCAATCGCGTGTTGCTGGCTTGGTCGCGCTCGCCGGCGGGTGCAGCCGACAAGGCATGGTATGAGTTTGCGCGCCTGCCGCAGCGCTGGTCGGCGCCGGCTTTTCCGCTCAAATCGGCGGACTTCGTCCGCCGCGGCATCGCCGCAGGGCCGGCACTGGGCGTGGCCATGCGCGCTGCAGAGCAAGCATGGATCGCGGCGGATTTTCCAGCCGATCGTGCCGCCATCGAAGCGATCGCCGGCCGGGCCGCGGACTGCGTTTCCCAATCCGATTAGAAGCTCATCGCTCGGAAAAGCGCTTATGGAGCGAGCGCAGCCGCCGCCGACTGCCGGCGGCGACTTCCTGTACGCGCGGCCGCACCCGCGCCATGACGCGGCGCGGTTGCATCTGCGCCATCATGCGGCGCGGCCGCAAGCGCTCGACTTGCATCTCGTTGCCGCGCCAGATGAAGTCATTGCCGCGCAATGCGCTGACGAACAAGGCGGGCAACAGCAGATCGCGCATTAATCCATAGAGCGGATAAAGCACAGGCAGGTGCCAGCCGGCCGCTGCGGCGAGAATCATTTCGCAGCCGTACCAGAGCGCGCCGAAGCTTATGACGCAGACCGCGAGCGGCAGACCCAATGCGTGGGCCAGGATCGCGACGCCGATCGTCGGCAATACACCGCCCGACAGGATCTCCGGCAGGAAATACATGAAAAAGCTGGCTCGGCGCAGCCGCGCCCAGCGCAATTGGCGATTCCACACCTCGGCAAAGCTGCGCCGACCGAGCGGTTGTGCCAGCGGCTGATCGATCAGCCGCACCTTGAGACCGGCATCGCGCACGACCTTGGTCGCCGCGGCGTCTTCAGCAACCTCCTTGGCCAGCGCCTCGATGCCGCCGGAGCGATCGAGATCGGCGCGCCGCCACAGCATGGTTTTGCCCTGGGCAAAACCATGGCCGAAACTGTCGACGAGGTATTGCCAGCGCGCCTGATAGGTGTTGAGGAACGCGCATTCGAGTT
>PLTE01000283.1 GCA_003164375.1 Hyphomicrobiales bacterium
ACAGCGCGAAGGACTGAAACACCATAGCGATGCCGGGCGCCGGCGCATTCACCGGCTCGCCGAGATACGTGACGGTCCCAGCCGACGGCTGCGCCAAGCCGGCGATCAGTCGCAGCAACGTCGATTTGCCGGAACCGGTGCGGCCCAACAGCCCGACGATCTGGCCTTGCGTCAGTGAAAGCTCGACGCCGTCGAGCACTAAATGTTCGCCGCCATCGGCCCGAGGAAACGAATGACGCAGCGAGTGAATGTCGAGCAGTGCGGCGGTCATGTTGATCCTCATCACAGCCGGAACTTGCGCTCGGCGTAGGCATAAAGCGGCCGCCAGAACACGCGATTGATGACGACGACAAACAGGCTCATTACGGCAATACCCAGCACGATGCGATGAAAATCGCCGGCGTCGGTCTGTTGGGCAATATAAGCGCCGAGCCCTGCCGCCTGCAGGTGCTCATCGCCCCAGGACGCGACCTCGGCGACGATGCTTGCATTCCACGAACCGCCNNCCGCCGGAGGCGGTGATCGCGCCGGTCACATAATAAGGCAGCACCGCGGGCAGCGCGATCCGCCGCCACCATAACCAGCCGCGCACCCGCAGATTGACGCCGACCGCGCGGAGTTCGGAGGGAATCGCCGCAGCGCCGGCAATGACGTTAAACAAAATGTACCATTGCGTGCCGAGGATCATCAGCGGGCTGAGCCAGATGTTCGGATTGAGCTTCCACGCCACGATGGCCGACACCACGATCGGAAACAGCAGATTGGCCGGAAAGGCGGCGAGGAACTGCGCCACCGGCTGAACCATATTGGCGGCGCGCGGCCGCGTACCGACCCAGACGCCGACCGGGACCCAGATAACGCTGGCGATCGCGATGAGCACGACGACGCGGGTGAGCGTCGCCAGTCCGAGCAACATCGCCGTGCCCACGTCGAAAAGCGTGATGCCTTCGATGGCGAAGCCAATGACCTGCCACAAAGCGACAGCGGCCAGCGCGCCGGCGACGACGCTGAGTTGGAAGGTGATCCAGCCGGGTCGCGCCGGCGACGCCCGCTTGACGGGCGCGGCTTTGGCCAGCCGGCGCGGGCGGAACGTCCGTCGCCACAGCGCCGCGAATGGTCGCGTCAGCCGTTCGACGATTCGGGATTGGCGCAGCACGTCGAATACCCAGGATTGCGGCGGCTCACCGCCGGGCTCCTGCTCGAAACGGAAACGATCGGCCCAGGCCACCAACGGCCGGAACAGCACCTGATCGTAGATGAAGATCACGACTAGCATCGCGCCGATCGCCCAACACACCGCCGTGAGATCGCGGTGCTCCATGGCAAGCGCGATATAGGAGCCGATGCCGGGAAGGGTTACGGTGGTGTTGCCTACGCTGATCGCCTCAGAGGCGACGACGAAGAACCAGCTGCCCGACATCGACATCATCATGTTCCAGATCAGCTGCGGCATGGCGAACGGCACGTCGAGCCGCCAGAAACTCATCCACGACGACAGCCGGAAATTGCGCGATGCCTCTTCGAGCTCGGTCGGCACCGTGCGCAGCGACTGATAGAAGCTGAACGCCATGTTCCAAGCTTGGCTGGTGAAAATCGCGAAGATCGCTGCGAATTCGGCGCCCAGCACGCGTCCGGGCGCAAGCGCCATGAAGAAGACGACCGTCACCGAGATGAATCCGAGAATCGGCACGGACTGCAGAATATCGAGCAGCGGAACGAGCACCCGCTCGGCCCGCTTATTCTTGGCGGCAAGTGTCGCGTAGGTGAAGGTGAAGAGCAGCGACAGCACCATCGCGATAAGCATGCGCAGCGTCGTGCGTGCGGCATATTCCGGAAGATTACGCGGATCGAGCGACGGCGGCTGCTGCTGCAGCTCGGTCAACGGCTCGAACATATGGCGGCTAGCCTCGGCCAAAAAAACCAAGACACCGAGGATCAAAACGACCGCGACGGCGTCCCATCGCGTAAACACGCGGGCAAAGCCCCCGGCGGAAATCGGGACGATCGCTCGCATGTTTTCGCGCTCAGTCATCGTGCAATCTTTGTCATGGAATTGTCGTGAAAATCGCGATCGCGACGGGACCCACTGTCACGATCTTGAATCACGAGCTTGGCCACCAGCTTGCCGCGATCCCATAACATCCGCGACGCAGCGGTCAAACCATTTTGCAAACCTGAGTGCGTCGCCAGACGCGATTTATTCCAGGCCCCGCTTTAAGCGCGCCAACCCGAACGTCCCATTGGAGTACCGATGGCGATGTCCGGTTAGCAGTCGGCCTGTCTCGCCATGCCGAACGCAAGCGCAGCTACGAGGTCGCGACCGCACGCGGCGGCGCGCCGATAAGCCGCGCGCCCAATGGAATGCGTTGCACCGCAGCCGCCGTCGCCAGGCTGAGCGACAGGGTGCCGCCAAACACGATCGCGGCCTTGACCACCGCAAACAGCGGCGAGGCGAGGAGCGCAAACTGAAGCCAGACGATAAAAACGTAGTGCACCAGGTAAAGCCCATAGGCATTGGCCGCCAGATAGCCGAGAATCCGCGAGCGCCCGGTTGCGAACCGCAAACAGACCGCGATCAGGAAAAACGCCCCGGCGGCGCACGCCGGCACAAAGCTGAAATCAGTGGCGATCTCGACACCAATCGAGGCGCCGCCCTTCATCGTCAGCGCGGTCAATCCCAACCAGATAGAGAACGAGACGAGCGCCGCCGCGAGCAAGGATGCCCAGCGCCGCACCAGAACGCCGTCGGCGGCGAGGAGGCCGCGCTCGATGCCTGCGGCCCCGATGCCAACTCCGGTGAAGAAGTAAACCGTGTAAAGCAGCGGCCGGGAAAATTGCAGTCCAAGGATGCCGTCGGCCCACGCCCAAGGCGTGAAGACGAACGCCAAAGGCACGTAGGCTGATGCCGCGACGGCGAGAAACACGCCAACGGATCGAGCAGGTTTTTTTTCGGCGGCCGCCGCCCACCGGCCCAGCGACGGTATCGCGCCCGGAGCGATAAAGTTCAGGCCGACCGCCAGGAGATTCAGCACCAGGAGCTGCCAGACGAACCACAGCGGTCCGTTGGGCCAGTACGGAAGCGCGAGCAAACTATGCCAATAGGCCACAACGCTCGGATCGGCCGCCGTCAAGCGGTAGGCGGGATAGACCGCGAGCGGCATGAGAAAGGCGATGCCGAAAACATAGGGTAGACCGAGGCGCAATACGCGATCACGCAAGAACGCGAGGTCTTTCTTGCGGTTCAGGCTCGGCCACACGAATAATCCCGAGAGCAAGAACAAAAGCGCCATCAGATAGACGTCTTGCCAAGCGCAAAACAGGTCAAACCCGAAAAAGCGGTGGCTGTCGACAATCGGAAGCGAGCGCCAACTGTAGGGCGGCTGGTTAAAATCCGACCCGACAGCCGGCGTCGACCACAGATAAGCCAGCACCGAATGGACTGCGAGCACGATCAGGATGACGATGGCGCGCAGATTGTCGAGCGCCAAACTGGTGCGAGACACCGAACGCGCGCCGGAACGCGACAACGCAAGCGGCGGGGAGTCCGATCGCCGCATCAGCATTAAATCCCCGATGGAAGGAAATGATCTAACGGCTTTGCCGAGGATCATGAGAGTCTAGGCCGCCTGTTGCAAGCGAGAATTGGCCGGCCAGAACGACGATTTGGCGCCAAGCCTAAAACGACAAATATCGGAATGGGTTCCCTTTTTTGCAGTCACCAGCGAGGCCTTCGAGATGGCGGAACTGCCGATCCCGCGTCCTCAAATCACCGCATTGTCGAACGACTATTTCCGCGTCATCAACGTTCTGTCGTTGATTTCATTTGACGATGGCGGATGGAGAGAACCATTGGCAGCGCAATCGGCAAAATTGGTGACTGCTGGATTTCTGGCGGCGCTCATGGCGGGCCAGGCCACCCTAGCCGCAGCACAACCCATTACTGCAGTACCAGACACCGAGCCCACGGTGACCGGTTTGTGGCAGAAGGTCGACGACAGCGGAAACACCGTCGGATGGTTCGTTTTCGTCGAACGAAACGATCATTATGAGGGGGCGATCGCGAAGACGTTCTATGGGCCGGCGGATCCGCAGAACCCGGTCTGCTCGCGTTGCCGGGACGACCGCAAGGATGAGCCGATGCTCGGCCTCCCCCTCATCAGGGACATGAGGCGCATCGGCCTCGTCTACGAGGGCGGCAACATCCTCGATCCGCGCGACGGCAATACCTATAGCGCGAAGATGACGGTGAGCCCCGACGGCCAGACTTTAATCGTCCGCGGTTTTCTCGGGATCAGTCTGTTCGGCCGCGACGAGGTTTGGCATCGCCTGCCGGACAGCGCCGTCAAAGAGCTCGATCCGGTGGTCATCGCCAGATACCTGCCCGGCGCGGTGCCGACCGGCCATCACGCGACCGCCGCGCGGCATACGGAGAAAACCGCCAAGTCGGGCAACGATCTCCGCTAGAGCAGCGTCCTATTCGATGATGCCAAATTCGCAGCCGGGCGCGGCGTATTGATAGCGCGGGACGCCAAAGCGGTCTTGCGCGATGGTCGGCCGGCAACGCTCTTGCCATTTGTGCTCGCGCTCCGCCGACCGCGCCCGTTCCACCTCGTCGGCCGGTTCCGGGACCTTCCGGACGTAGGGATCGCCGGCCTCGCCCCAGCGAGCAACACAACTCAGCGAGCCTTGCGACCCGACGCAGCCGCCGACGGCCATGCCGTCGGCATAAGCTGAGCTCCAAATCACGCCGAGCGTCATGACCGACAACGTGGCCGCAGCTGCAAATCGCGCGGCTGGCCAAGATGTCGGGACCAATTTGGCTAAAGCCATTCCGGCAATGCGAAAAGTTAACACCGCTCTCTCCCTGCGACGCGCATCTCCGGACGACCGATTTGATCGTTACGGAACACACGCACACCTCGACCGAAGCATGAGCAAGGTCGGGGCCAGCAGATGTGGCCTGTTTTGGCACAGATCGATCGGTGGGAGCGGTTGCGCCCATGCGGGCGAATTGGATTCGCGTCTAGCGGCGGATGACGACCGACGACGGCAGCCGACGCTGCTCCCATCCCGCTTGTTCGAGCTCGGGAATGGCGTCGTCCGCTAGCGGATAACCGAGACAGAAATAGCCGATGAATGTCCACTCCGCAGGAACATTAAGAATAACCGCGACCGCCTTGGGATCGAGGATCGATACCCAACCCATGCCGACGCCCTGAGCGCGCCCGGCAAGCCAGATCGTATGCACCGCCGTGACCGCGGAATAATCGATCATTTCCGGCATGGTGTGACGACCGAGGCCGTGTCCTTGCGTGGTCGAGCGATCGGCAAAAACGGCAAAATGCGTCGGTGCCTCTTCCAGGCCGGCGAGCTTGAGCCGCGCATAGAGACTCGCGCGTTGCGCCGACTGCGCGGCGAGCGCTTGCGCGTTGCAGGTCGCGAAGTTGTTGCGAATGGCGGCCCGAGTGGCGCTGTCGTCGACGATGACGAAGCGCCACGGCTGGCTCAACCCAACCGAAGGCGCAAGGCATGCAAGCTCGATGAGCGCTTCCAGGGTGCCTTCCGGCAACGGTTCGCGCCGGAAGCGTCGGACGTCCCGGCGCCAGACCAGAAGGTCGCGCAAGCGCGTTCGGAACGCATGATCGAACTCGATCGATCGCGTCGGTCCTGCCGACGCGTCTGCGGCGTGTTCCACTTGCGGGCTCGGTCGCGCGCTCATGACGGAAAGCCTAGCCGTTGTCGCGCCATGCGGCCATCGCAATCTGCAACCGCTGCCAGTCCGGCTCGGCGCCCGGCAGGCCAAAGCGCAGCCACGCCGGATAATCGCGAAACATCCGCAGCAAAATTCCGGCACGACCGAGATGACGGAACAATTGGTTCGCCGTCCGCGTATGCGCCAGCCGGAACAGCGTCGTGCCGCCGATAATGTCGAGACCCGATCCGCACAGGATCGCGTCGAGCCGCTGCGCCGTTTGCGCAAGCCGATGCCGCGTCGCCTCGATCCAAGCCTGATCCGCCAGCGCCTGCGTACCGACGACGAGCGCCGGTGCCGAGACAGCCCATGGGCCAAGCCGCGCGGCAAGCCGGGCCGCGAGCGGCGGCGCGGCGAGCGCGAAACCGAGCCGTAGGCCGGCAAGCCCGAAAAATTTGCCGAACGAGCGCAGCACCACAATATTGCCGCGCGCGACCTCGGTCGCGAGGCTGAAATCCAGCGGACCGGCATCCATGAAGGCCTCGTCGACCACGAGCAGGCCGCCGCGCGCCTGCAGGCGTCTGGCGACGCCGATCAAATCGTCCTTGGAGAAAAGCCGACCGTCCGGATTGTTGGGATTGGTGACAACAACGAGCGCGGCATCGCCGAACGCGTCGAGAGCGCCGATCTCGGCAACGCTGTGGCCAGCGAGCGCCGCGGCCCGGGCGTGCTCGGAATAAGTCGGCGCCACAATGGCAGCGCGGCCCGGCCGAACCAGCCCGGCGACAAGCGGCAGCAGGATTTGCGTCCCCGGTGCCGCAATAATATGGGCTGCCGACGGCGCGCCAAAGGCTTTCGCAGCAATGGCCGCGAGCGAGGTCAGGGCATCGATCTCCGGCAGGCGGGCGAACAATTCAGCCGCGAGCGGCGGCAGCGGATAAGGATTGGGATTGATCCCGGTCGAAAGGTCGATGAAAGGTTCGGGTGCGTCGGGGAACAGGCGCCGCGCGGCGTCAAGCTGGCCGCCGTGTTCAACACCATCCAGAAGCGGTTCGTCGGCACCGCTAAAGGGGATCATGTCGGTTGCGCTAGCACTCATCGCCATGCTGATCGAACTCTGCCTCGGTTATCCACAACGGCTCGTGGCCGCGATCGGCCATCCGGTAACCTGGATCGGCGGCCTGATCGGCGCGCTCGACCGTTGCCTTAATCGCGGCGATCTCAAGCCGGGCCGGCGTACAACGCTGGGCATTATCTCTATCATCATTCTCGTGGGTGTGGTCGGCGCAATCGCATTCATCGTGGAGCACGAGCTCTTTCGTTTGCCATTCGGCCTCCTCGCCACCGCATTGGCGGCAAGCACATTGATCGCGCAGCGTAGTCTGTACCGGCACGTGGCGAATGTCGCCACCGCGCTCGAAGCCAAGGACCTTAGCGCCGGCCGCGCCGCCGTATCGCACATCGTCGGCCGCGACAGCACGACGCTCGATGCCGCCGGCGTCGCCCGCGCCGCCATCGAAAGCCTGGCGGAGAACTTCTCCGACGCGATCGTGGCGCCGGTCGTGTGGCTTGCCATTGCCGGCCTCCCTGGCGCCGCACTCTACAAAGCAATCAACACCGCCGACAGTATGATCGGACATCGCACGGAGCGGTATGAAGCCTTCGGCTGGGCGGCGGCGCGGCTCGACGATCTGGTCAACCTGCCGGCGTCGCGGCTGGCGGCGCTCCTTCTGATCGGCGCGTCGGCGCTGCGCCCGCAAAGCTCCGCAGCCGCGGCGTGGCGTGCCGTGAGGCGCGACGCCTCGCGCCATCGCTCGCCCAATGCCGGCTATCCGGAAGCGGCCATGGCGGGCGCGCTCGGGCTGTCGCTTGCCGGCCCGCGGGTCTACGGCGGCATGCGCATCGACGACGCGCTGATGGGGGACGGGCGCCGCGACGCCGAAGCGGCCGATATTCGCCGCGCGCTCGCGCTCTATCGCTGGGCCGACGGAATCCTGATTGCGCTGCTCGCCGTGACAGCCACGATTCTCATCGCGCCAAAGTGAGCAAACGATCGACGTCAAGATGCGCCGCAAGGTGGGCCGCGAGCGCATCGAGCGTATGCTCGACGATGGTATCGTAGGCAATGTTGGGCGTACCGGCGGCGAAACGCGCAAGCCACGCCGCGCGTTGGCGATCATCGGCAAACAGCCCGTGAATGTAACTGCCGATCGCCCGGCCGTCGGGTGAAACCGCACCCTCGGCCGTGCCGTCGGCGAGGTGCGCAAAAGGCCGCGCCCGGTCGGGGCCTTCGGTGACGCCGATATGCATTTCGTAGCCGGAAAACGCCACGCCGTCCGAGGTCGTACCGCGTACTGCTTCCAGGCGCTTATCGTCGGAGAGAAGAGTTTTGACGTCGAGAAGCCCGAGGCCTTCGACCGCCGCCGGCGGCCCTTCGATGCCGTCGGGATCGGCAATCGTGCGGCCTAGCATTTGATAGCCGCCGCACAGGCCCAGCACCATTCCGCCGCGACGCCGATGCGCGGCGATGTCGATATCGAACCCTGCCGCGCGCAGCGCTCGCAGATCGGCGATCGTCGCCTTCGAGCCGGGCAGCACAATGAGATCGGCATCGCCGGGCAGCGCCGTGCCCGGCCGCACGCGGACCAGATCGACCGCGGGCTCGGCATCGAGCGGATCGAAATCGTCGAAATTGGCGATGTGCGGCAGGATAGGCACCGCGATACGAAGCTTGGCATTGGATTTTGCCGGTCGGGCCTGATCGAGCGCCACTGCGTCCTCCGCCGGCAGCAATCTCGCATCCGCAAAATACGGCACCAGGCCGAGCGCCTGCCATCCGGTGAGTTGCGCGATGCGCTCCATGCCGGCGGCAAACAGCGTCGGATCGCCGCGGAACTTGTTGACGATGAAGCCGCAAATCAACGCGGCATCGTCCGACGCGACCACGGCTTTGGTGCCGGCCAGGCTGGCAATGACGCCGCCGCGATCGATATCGCCGATCAGCACCACCGGAACGCCGACAGCATGCGCGAAACCCATATTGGCGATGTCGTTTTCCCGCAGATTGACTTCGGCGGCGCTGCCGGCGCCTTCCACCAGCACGATGTCGGCCTCGCGGCGCAGCCGTTCGTAGCTGTCGAGGA
Organism: Hyphomicrobiales bacterium; assembly: GCA_003164375.1. Taxonomy (GTDB): domain Bacteria; phylum Pseudomonadota; class Alphaproteobacteria; order Rhizobiales; family Xanthobacteraceae; genus BOG-931. The sequence continues at coordinate 8,836 of PLTE01000283.1, forward strand.
CGAACGGCAACAGATCGCGCTTCATATGCTGATAGGCGGCTGCCTTGGCGCTGCCGTAGACGCGGCCCTGCACGACGATCTGTGCGCCGATTTCGCTTTGCGGCTTGAGCAGCACTGGATTCATATGCACGCTCGCCGGCACGCGTGCTGCACGGGCCTGCAACGCCTGCGCCCGGCCGATCTCGCCGCCATCGACGGTCACGGCGGCATTGTTCGACATGTTCTGCGGCTTGAACGGGCGCACGGTAAGGCCGCGCAAGGCCAAAGCGCGCGCCAGGCCGGCGACGATGAGCGACTTGCCCACATCGGAGCCGGTACCCTGGAACATCAGCGCGCGCGCCGGCATATCTGATATCCCACGGCTAAAACTCGATGCCTGGCTGCGCTTTTACGCCGGCTGAGAAATGGTGCTTCACCAAAGTCATCTCGGTGACGAGATCGGCGGCGGCGATCAGATCCGGCTTGGCGTTGCGGCCGGTGACGATGACATGCAAGCCCGGCCGCCGCGCCGCAAGCACAGCGATCACGGTGTCGAGATTAAGATAATCGTAGCGTAGGGCGATATTGAGCTCGTCGAGAACGAGCATCGCGATGCTTGGATCGGCCATCAGCTCGCATGCCTTCGACCAGGCGCGTTCGGCCGCAGCGACGTCGCGCGCGCGATCCTGCGTCTCCCAGGTAAAACCCTCGCCCATCGTGTGCCAAACGAGTTGCTCGCCGAATTTATCGAGCGCGTCGCGCTCAGCCGAATGCCAGGCACCTTTGATGAATTGCACGACGCCGACGCGGTGGCCGCGTCCGATCATCCGCAGCGCCAACCCGAAGGCTGCGGTCGACTTGCCCTTGCCCGTGCCGGTGTGGACGATGAGCAAGCCCTTCTCGATCGTCTTCTCGGCGACCTCGGCATCCTGCACCGCCTTGCGCTTGGCCATCTTGGCGCGATGCCGTTCGGCTTCGGCAATATCGGCTTGGGCAATATCGGCTTTGGCGTCGTCGGGTGTTTCGGGCGTCACCTACAGCACTCCCTTCACGGCAAGCGGCAAGCCTGCGACCACAAGCACGACCCGCTCGGCGCGCGCCGCGATACGCTGGTTGAGCAACCCCTGCAGATCGCGAAACCGGCGGCCGAGCGGATGATCCGGCACGATGCCGTAGCCGACTTCGTTGGCGACCAACACCACGGGCGATGAAGCCGCGGCCAGCGTCTGTTCGAGACGACCGATTTCCATATCGATATCCGCGTCCGCCAGCATCAGGTTCGACAGCCACAAAGTCAGGCAATCGATCAGCACCGGCATGGTCCCGCACGATTTCAGTGCACCGGCAAGTTCGCGCGGCGCCTCGACGGTCTGCCAATCCGGGCCGCGTCGCGCGCGATGCGCCTCTATGCGTTCGGCCATTTCCTTGTCGCCCGCTTCCGCGGTCGCTATGTACGCCCAAGGCGGCCGCCATAGCGGCGCCAGTGCGGCGATTACGCTTTCGGCATAGCGGCTCTTGCCCGAACGGGCACCGCCGAGAACAAAGGTCAGTTTTGCGACGCTCGACATGCCGTGTGCGACCGGAACCCGAACGGGCAGATTGACAGGCCCGCCCAGCGAAATCTATCACTAGCGCATCGATGGTCCCTCGCGATTGAGGGTGAATAGGGAATGCGGTGCGGTCGCCACGCAAGCGCCGGCCAAATCCGCAGCTGCCCCCGCAACTGTGAGCGGGTAGTCTCGTCCGATTAAGCCACTGGCGCCGTAACAGCGCCGGGAAGGCAGGGCAAGGCGCCGATCCGCGAGCCAGGAGACCTGCCATCGAGCGTGTCGACGCGACAAACAGAGGTCGGGGTGTACCTTTGGATGATCCGAAAGACTTGGAGTCTTTCGGTCCTCGCTCGCGCCGACGGTTGCCCAGGCGAGGACCGTTCGTGCTTACAGTCTTAAAGTCCGCGTTCGATGACGCGTCGGCCGATCAGCGCGCCAAGATCGCCGTTATCTACGTTGCGCTGTTTGCCGCCAATGCCTCGGTGTGGATTTGGGCGGTGCTTGCGTTGGCGGATCGCCCCGCGCTGCTCGGCACCGCGTTCCTTGCTTATGTGCTCGGGCTGCGGCACGCCGTCGATGCCGATCACATTGCCACCATCGACAATGTGGTGCGCAAGCTGATGCAGGAGGGCAAACGACCGGTCTCCGTCGGCCTGTTCTTCTCACTCGGCCATTCGCTGTCCGTTGCACTTGCCGTGGCGGCGATCGCGGCGACGGCGTTGGCGCTTCAGGACCGTTTCGAGAATCTCAGATCGATCGGCAGTCTCATCGGCACCGGCGCCTCGGCGTTTTTCCTGCTCGCCATCGCTGCGATCAATATCGTCATCCTGCGCGGGGTATGGCGGAGTTTCCGGCGGGCGCGACGCGGCGAGCCCGTCGAAGAGCAGGAGCTCAACCTCCTCCTCTCCGGGCGCGGCTTTCTCGCTCGCATCTTCCGGCCGTTGTTCCGCATGGTGTCGCGCAGCTGGCAGATGTTCCCGATCGGCTTTTTATTCGGACTGGGTTTCGATACCGCGACCGAAATCAGCCTGTTCACCGTCGCCGCGAGCGGGGCCTCCGGAGGCATGACCTTTGGCACGGTCATGATTTTCCCGGCGCTGTTTACCGCCGGCATGACTCTCGTCGATACCACCGACAGCGTGCTGATGGTCGGCGCCTATGGCTGGGCGTTCCTCAACCCGATCCGCAAGATTTGGTACAACCTCACCATTACGGCCATCTCGGTCGCCATCGCTTTGCTGATTGGCGGCATCGAGGTGCTCGGCCTCCTCGCTGACCAACTTGGCCTTGAAGGACGCTTCTGGACCATGGTGGGGAATCTCAATGACGGCCTGGCCAATTTTGGCTACCTGGTCATTGGGATTTTCGTTGCAAGCTGGGCTATCTCCTACCTCCTGTACCGCTGGCAGGGCCTCGATCGGCCGGCCGTCGAGCGCGCGTAGGTGGACCGATGGCGCCGATGCTCCAAGGCCCTGTGATTTACGTCTGCATCACCTGCAAGCGCCAAGGCAGTGAAGATTCCACGCTGGACAACGAACCGCGGCCCGGCGCTCAGCTGGCTGCGGCGACCGATTGCGCGGCGGCGGAAACCGAAGTCACGGTACGGCGGCTGCGCTGCCTTGCCAATTGCGCGCGCGGCCCGAGCGCCGCGATGCGCTGCAACGGCTCCTGGACCTATCTCTTCGGCGGCCTCGACACGGCCGATGCGGAAGCGCTTGTTGCAGGCGCACGTCTCCTCGCCACGGCCAAAGACGGCATTTTGCCGTGGCGCGGCCGGCCGGAGATCCTTAAGCGCGGCTTGATCGCGCGCCTTCCTCCCCTCGATTTCGAAGAGGCCGACCTATGAACAGCCCGCTTGCGCGCGTCCCCTGCACCATCATCACCGGCTTTCTCGGCGCCGGCAAAACCACGCTGATCCGCCACCTGCTGGCCAATACGAAAGCGCGCCGCCTCGCCGTGATCGTCAACGAATTCGGCGACGTCGGCATCGACGGCGAGATCCTCAAAGGCTGTGGCGATGCCGCCTGCCCGGAGGAAAATATCGTCGAACTGGCCAACGGCTGCCTGTGCTGCACGGTGGCCGACGAATTCGTGCCGGCGCTCGACGCCATTCTCGCCAAGGGCGGCATCGAGCACATCGTCATCGAAACCTCCGGTCTCGCTTTGCCGAAGCCGCTGGTCCAGGCGTTCCATTGGCCGGCGATCAAGAGCCGCGTCACGGTCGACGGCGTCGTCGTGGTGGTCGACGGCGCGGCGCTTGCCGACGGCCGCGTCGCACAAGACCTTGAAGCGCTCAAGCGGCAGCGCTCGGCCGACCTGGCGCTCGACCACGACGATCCGATCGAAGAGGTTTTCGAGGATCAGATCGCTTGCGCCGATCTTGTCGTGCTCAACAAGCGCGACCTTCTCGACCAGGCCGGCGTCAACAGCGCGCTGGCGACGATTTCGAGCGTGCTGCCACGCAGCGTGAAGGTGCTCACCGTCACCGACGGCAAGGTCGACGAGACGCTGCTCCTTGGGCTCGGCGTCGGCACCGAGAACGACATCGAAAACCGCCGGACCCGGCACGACGGCGAACTGGAGCACGATCACGACGATTTCGACAGTTTTGTCGTACCGCTCGGCGAAGTCGCGGATCCCTCACGCCTGGTCGCGCGCGTCGCCTCGCTTGCCGAGCGCTTCGACGTGCTGCGCGTCAAAGGCTTTGCCGCAGTAGCGAACAAGCCGCTACGGCTGCTGGTCCAGGCGGTCGGGGCGCGCGTGTCACATCAATATGACCGGCCGTGGGACTTAACCGAAACGCGCGAGGGCCGGCTTGTCGTCATTGGCTTGAAGGGCCTCGATCGCTCCGCCGTGACGCAAGCCCTGGTGGGATGAGGCGATGCATCTGCTCACGACGAGTTCCACCGACCTCGACGAACTCGTCGAAGCGGTCGATCTCGGCCAATCGCCGGGCGATATCGCGATATTGTCGTTCGCCGACAGCGATCTCTCCGGCCTCGCCGCCGCCTGGGAGGCCGAGCGCGCCGTGCTGCCAATCGTGCGCCTCGCGCATTTGCGCGATCTGCGTCATCCGATGTCGGTCGATCTGTGGATCGATCGCGTCGGCGTGCATGCCAAAGTAATATTGGTTCGCCTGCTTGGCGGTCTCGACTGGTGGAAATACGGCATCGAACGGCTTTCTGTGCTGGCGCGCGAACGCGATATCGCGCTTGCGGTGCTGCCCGGCGAGGATCGCGATGACGCGAGACTTCAAGCCGCTTCGACGCTGCCGCAGCAGGAGCTCGACACGCTGTTGCATTTTTTCCGCGAAGGCGGCCGCGAGAATATGCGCGCTTTGCTACGCCAACTGGCGCGCCATGCCGGGCATGATTTCGAACTGCGCGAGCCGGCGCCGGTGCCGCGTTCGGCGGGATATCTGCCCGGCGAGGGCGCAATCGAGCTCGATCGATTGATCGCGACGCTAGCGCCCGATAGGCCGCGAATACCGATCATCTTTTATCGCGCCCTGCTGCTCGCTGCCGATACCGCGCCAGTCGATGCGCTTTGCGCGGCACTTACGGCACGCGGGTTGGCGCCGGCGCCGCTCCTGATCACGAGTCTGAAGGACAGCGCGGCCGCACTTTTTCTCCGCGAAGCCTTGGCCCGGCTCGATCCGGCAGTGATCGTCACGACGACAGCTTTCGCCGCCGGTAACTCCGAAGGGCCGACGGTGCTCGACGCGCCGGGCGTGCCGGTGTTGCAGGCGATCAGCGCCACCACCAAGCGCGCCGCCTGGCGCGACAGCCCGCGCGGGCTCGGCCCAGCCGATCTGGCGATGCATGTCGTGCTGCCGGAACTGGACGGCCGCATACTGGCCGGCGCCATTGCCTTCAAGGATCCGCTGCCGCCGCAGCAGGGGCTGGCCTTCACGGCGCTCACGAGCCGGCCCGAGCCGAATCGTGTTGCCATGGTCGCCGATCGCATCGCCGCGCTGGTGCATTTGCGCGCGCTGCCGCGCGCCGAGCGGCGGATCGCGATACTGATGCCGGATTATCCCGGCGCACCGGGCCGCGCCGGTTATGCGGTTGGACTCGATGTGCCGGCCAGCGTGATCGCGGCGCTTGGCGACCTTGCAGCGGCCGGTTACACGGTGAGCGCGTCGCCGCAAACGCCGCACGATTTACTCGATGTGCTGTCGCGCGGCGGCGACGACGCCAAACTTGACGTCGCGCATTACGAAGAATTGTTGGCGCGAGTGCCGATCGCGGCGCTAGCGCGCTTGCGCGAGGCATGGGGCGAGCCAGCGGACGATCCGGACGTCCGCGACGGCGCATTCCGCTTCCGTGCGCAAAAATTCGGTAACATCCTGGTCGCGCTGCCGCCCGATCGCGGCCGTTCGGCGCAACGGCGCGCCGACTATCACGACCCGGTGCTGCCGCCGCGTCACGCGCTGGTCGCCTTCGGCCTGTGGCTGCAACATGGGGCGAAGACCGACGCGCTCGTCCATATGGGTGCGCACGGCACCCTGGAATGGCTGCCGGGCAAGGCGGTGGCGCTGACTTCGGATTGCTTTCCCGAGATCGTCGCCGGCGCGCTGCCGGTGATCTATCCGTTCATTGTCAGCAACCCGGGCGAAGCGGCGCAGGCCAAGCGCCGCCTTGCCGGCGTGACAATCGGCCATTTGCCGCCGCCGCTTGTTGCCGGCGGGCCGAGCGGCGACGCGCATGAATTGGAACTTCTGCTCGACGAATATGCCCAAGCCGACGGCCTCGACCGGCGGCGGCGCGAGCGGCTTGCCACTTTGATCGTCGAAACGGCGCAGCGAACCGGACTGGCTGGCGAGGCCGGAATAGGCACGGCGGCCGCACCCGACGAAGCGCTCCGCCGCATCGATGCCTGGCTGTGCGACCTCAAGGACCTCGCCATCAAGGACGGTCAGCACATCTATGGCCGTACGACCCCGGACATCGACGATCCGGCCTGGCGCGCAAGCGCGGAAGCCGAGCGCGCGGCGCTCATTGCCGCGCTTGATGGCAGCCGCGTGGCGCCGGGACCGGCCGGCGCTCCGGCACGCGGGCGGCGCGACGTACTGCCCACCGGCCGCAATCTCTTCACTGCCGATCCGCGGACGCTGCCGACACCGACCGCAATGGAGCTTGGCCGCCTCGCCGCCGAAGAAGTGGTGCGCGCGCATTTGCAGACGCATGGCGACATGCCGCGCGCGCTGGTGATCGACTTATGGGGCAGCGCCACGTTGCGCACCGGCGGCGAGGAGATCGCGCAGGGGCTTGCACTGTTGGGCTGCCGGCCGATCTGGGAGCACTCGAGCGGCCGCGTCACCGGTGTCGAAGTGCAACCGACCGGAGCGATGGGACGCACCCGCGTCGATGTCACCTGGCGGATTTCCGGATTGTTCCGCGATCTATTCCCGGCACAGATCGCGCTGATCGATGCTGCGGTGCAGGCGGTGGCGGCGCGCGACGAGGCCGACGACGAAAATCCGCTCGCGGTGGCGTTGCGTGACGGCGGCCGAGCGCGACTTGACCGCATCTTCGGCACCGCGCCGGGCGCGTATGGAGCGGGCGTCGAGGATTTGCTGGACCGCGACGCCGACAGCGATAGCATCGGGGCGGCCTATCTCGCCGCGACCTCGCATGCATATGGCGGTGCTGACGGCGAGGCCGATGCGGCGCCCGGCGCTTTCGCACAGCGTGTCGTCGGCGCCGATATGCTGGTGCATACTAGCGACGATCCCGGCCGCGATCTTCTCGAAGGCGCGGAGGATGCGGCATTCGTCGGCGGCTTTGCCGCGGCGGCAAAGCTCCTCGGCCGCTCCGTCGATCTGGTCATGCTCGACATGACCGATCCGCAACGGCCGCGCGCCCGGGCGCTGTCGGCGGCTCTGGCGCGTATCGTGCGGGCACGCGCCGTCAATCCGCGTTTCATCGCCGGGCAGATGCGCCACGGCCCGCGAGGCGCCGCCGAGCTTGCCGAGACCGTCGACCGGTTGGTCAATTTCGCCGAAACGACGGGCAAGGTTGCCGGCGCGTTGTTCGACCTGTTGCACGAGGCCTACGTCGCCGACCCCGCGGTGCGCGGCTTTTTGTTGCGCGAAAACCCACAGGCCGCCACCGCCATCGCCGATCGGCTCGACGCCGCGCGGTGCCGCGGTCTCTGGCATCCGCGCCGCAACGATGTCGACGCCGGAATAGCGGCGCTCCGCGCGGAGGTCGCGGCATGACCGCTCACGCGCTCGCCAAACCGCGCCGCCGCGGCGCCTGTCCTGGCCTGTCGGCGCCGATGGCGACCGGCGACGGCTTGCTGGTGCGCCTCTTGCCGATCGGAACCATGTCGCTTGCCGCCTTCACCGCGCTGTGCGTCGCGGCGCGCACGCATGGCAACGGTGTCGTCGAAGTCACTTCGCGCGGCAGTCTCCAGCTGCGCGGCTTGACCGCCAGCTCGGCGCCGCCATTGGCGGCGACCATTGCCGCGCTCGGGATCGCGGCAGAGGACGGCATTCCAGTACACTGCAATCCGCTAAGCGGAATTGATGCCGGTGAAATTTTCGACGCTGGCGCCCTTGCCGCCCAGCTACGCCAGGCCCTCGCGGAGCGATCGATGGCGTCTGGGCTTTCGCCTAAAGTTTCCATTGCGATCGACGGCAGCGGCCAGCTCGATCTGAGAACACTTGCCGCCGATATTCGGCTCAGCGCACGGGTAATCGATGGCAGCGCGTCACTTCGCGTTAGCGCTGGCGGTGATGAGGCGAGCGCGGCTGATCTGGGCGTGATTGCACCTGCGGAGGCCATCCAAACCGTCGTACGGCTGCTTGAGGTTCTGATAGCACGAGGCCGCACTGCCCGGGCCCGCGACGTTTTTGCTGCCAGCGGCATAGGCATGGAGGGCCCGGACAAGCCCGACCATGACAGCGCGGTGGTTGGACGCCGTAACCCGATCGGCATGCATCTCTTGGGTGATGGATCGTTCGCCTGCGGCGTCGGCCTTGCCTTCGGCCATGCCGATGCGAATACGCTTGAACGCTTGGTCAAAGCTGCCGAAACGGCCGGCGCGAGCGGCCTGCGCGCCGCACCGGGCCGGACATTGTTGGCGATCGGGCTAACGCCGCAGACTGCGGCTGAATTTGTCGCCGCCGCAGCACAACTCGGCTTTATCGTGCGCGCCGAAGATCCGCGCCGGCACGTCGTCGCCTGTGCCGGCGCACCGATCTGCGCTTCGGCGCATATCGCTTCGCGCGCGCTGGCGCCGCGCATCGCGGCTCAAGCGGCGTCGCGACTTGGCGCCGCATTCACGATCCACATTTCCGGCTGCGCCAAAGGCTGCGCGCATCCGGGCCCGGCGGCGCTCGCCATTGTCGGCACGCCCGAGGGCTGCGCACTTATCGCCAACGGCTCGACGCGGGACACGCCGT
>PLTE01000391.1 GCA_003164375.1 Hyphomicrobiales bacterium
CATGGCGGTGATGAACGGCTTTCGCCAGGAACTATTGTCGAAGATTTTGGGCCTCAACGGCCATCTGCTGATCCAGCCGCTGGAATCCCCGCTTACCGATTTTGCCGCCGTTGCCGACCGCGTTTCCAAGGTCGACGGCGTCTACCTCGCCGCCCCGCTGGTCGAGGGCCAGGCGCTCGCCTCCTCGCCGTTTAACGCCTCCGGCGTGGTGGTGCGCGGCATGCGCGGCGCCGACCTCATGAAGCTTTCGCAGATTGCCAAAAACATCAAACAGGGCACGCTCGACGGATTCGACGACGGCCAGGGGCTCGCCATCGGCAGCCGGCTTGCCGAACAGCTCTCAGTGCGCGCGGGGGACAATCTGACGCTGGTGGCGCCGCGCGGCGCGGTGACGCCGATGGGTACGACGCNNTCGAGATCGGCATGTCGGAATACGATTCCGCTTTCGTGTTCATGCCGCTGACGGAGGCGCAGGCTTATTTCAATCGGTCCGGCGACGTCACCGCGATCGAGGTCTATACCAATAACCCGGACCGCATCGACGACTTTCGCAAGGCGGTGACTGATGCCGCGGCGCGGCCGATCTATATGGTCGACTGGCGGCAGCGCAACGCCACCTTCTTCAATGCCCTGCAGGTCGAGCGCAATGTCATGTTCTTGATCCTGACCTTGATCGTGTTGGTGGCGGCGCTCAATATAGTGTCCGGCCTGATCATGCTGGTGAAAGACAAGGGCAGCGACATCGCCATCTTGCGCACCATGGGCGCCACGCAAGGCGCGATCATGCGGGTATTCCTCATTACCGGCGCTTCGATCGGGGTGGTTGGCACCGTGACCGGCTTTCTGCTCGGCACTATCATCTGTCTCAACATCGAGGAGATCCGGCGCTTTTTGTCGTGGCTGACCAATACCGAGCTGTTTTCGCCGGAGCTGTATTTCCTGTCGCAACTGCCCGCCGACATGAACGTCAAGGAAACCTCCGCTGTCGTGGTCATGGCGCTTGGGCTATCGTTGCTGGCAACGCTCTATCCGTCTTGGCGGGCGGCGCGGCTCGATCCTGTCGAAGCGCTGCGTTACGAGTGAACGGGCGCGATGGACGACAAAACGATCATAGGCGAGGCCACAACGTCGACCGCCGACACCGATGAGCCGCCGCTTTTGTTTCTGCACGGCATCGGCCGTCATTTCCGGCAGGGAGATGAGACCCTCGATATCCTCAAGAGCGCCGAACTGGCAGTGTGGGCCGGCCAATCGGTGGCGCTCGTCGGACCCTCCGGCGCCGGAAAATCGACGCTGCTGCACATTGCGGGACTGCTCGAACATCCCGACGCCGGCGAGGTTTACATCGCCGGTGCCGCGACCTCAAACCTGAGCGACGTCGAGCGCACCCGGATCCGGCGCGTTGAAATTGGCTTCGTCTATCAGTTTCATCATCTGTTGCCGGAATTCTCGGCGCTGGAAAATGTCGTCATGCCGCAGATGATCCGCGGCCTGTCGCGCCGTGAAGCGGGCGTGCGCTCCACCGAACTGTTGAGCTATCTCGGCCTCAAGGATCGCCTGACGCACCGGCCGGCGGAATTGTCGGGCGGCGAGCAGCAACGCGTCGCCATTGCGCGTGCGGTCGCCAATGCGCCGCGTATTCTTCTTGCCGACGAGCCGACCGGCAATCTCGACGTGCGCACCGCCGACCACGTCTTCGCAACGCTCGGACAATTGGTGCGCGCCTCCGGAATCGCGGCCATCATCGCCACGCACAATATGGACATCGCCGCCCAAATGGACCGGCGCGTGACCATCCGCGAGGGGCAGGTCGTCGAGCTAAGCTAGGCTTTTGCGCGTTTTTGCGTGCGCTGCCTGAGCGCCCGATGCCCCGTCGGCGTCCCCGCGATCGGCGGCCTGTACGTATTGTTCTGCTCGCAGATGCCGCCACTTCCCATGGCCGCGGCCAAGCATTGTGCTTGCGTTGAATAACCGCAATTGGTGCCGGCGCCGTCGGCGAAATTCGAGCACCACGGGTAATTTTGGGCGTCGGTGCGGGTCGCGAACGCCGGCATAACGAGACTTAAGGTCGCTACGAGCAAACCGCGCATCGCCGCGTGACGACCACGGGTTTTCGAGGCAGGAATTCGCCCGTCAGGAATTTTTGCGGACATGATGCTTGCGCGTCGGATACCGCGCCGCGCCCGGTGGCGCGGCCGGCTGATAGCGATTGTTGCGATCGCAAAAGCCGCCCATGCCACGGACCGTCGCCATGCACTGCTCGAAGCTGACGAAGCCGCAATTGACGGTGTCGCCGAATGAACCGCTATACTGGGCGCACCACGGATAGTTCTGCGCGGTCGCCTGGGTGCTGTTTGCAACCGTGGCGGCGAGTAATCCGAGCGCGAGCAGGAGCCGCCTCATAGCCGCCTTCCGGGATGGTTGTGGCTATCAGTATCAACGCCGGTACCCGCGGCATTATTTCACCGCAATGAACTTAAATTCGATCGGAAAAAAACGAGGCCGCCTAAATGCGGCCTCGCTCAGCGCTGGTCAGTAGCAGGGGCGGCACCAGCACCGGTACGGGCCGCACACCCGCGTGTAGCCAGGTGGGCAGTAGGGGCCGAAGCCTCGACAGGCCGCCTGCTCAATCGGGGTCGCGTTCTTGAGCTGGGCGTGGATGCCCGCAGCGCCCGCGTATTGGGCTTGCGCCTTCGCCGCCATGCTCGTGACACCAAGGACGAGCGCCGCCGCCGCCAACGTCATCGCGAATTTTCGCATAACATCATCCTTCTCGTTTGGTGAAAGCGGCCGATAGTAGAACATTGCTGCTGCATAGCGACAAGATACCGCAGATTGTTATCCGACGTGGCGTAGGCGCGCCCAATCGAGGGTTCGGCTATCGCCAGCGCTTGGGGGTAGGGGATCGGTCTGCATAAGGCAGCTATGACCCAATCGCAGGAGGACCTAGCCCCTCGACCGGTTACACGCCATATTGTGTGCATGCTGCCGGATCGAACCCGCGACTTCACCTGTCCGACTTGCTCTGCCGTGTATCGGCTGGTGCGCGTGCAAGCCGCCCCCGAGACGGTCGACCGGATGTTGCATTGCCCGGTCTGCCGGCAGCCGCTGACCTCGCGCGAGGGGGACTATGTACTGAAATACTTCCTGGTTAGCCCGCGCGACGCGCATCGTCCGCACGCACCGCGAACGCCCTAGCGACACCAGCGGCTAAATCCATGGTCGGCGTTGCGCCATGGGTAATTGACGACCTCCCCCACATTTCAAACTGTCCGACTGCCCCCACTTGCGCATTTATCCCTTGACAGCATTTAAAGGGCTTTGTAGGGTTATCCCACAATCGCAGGTAGGGAATAGCCATGAGCAAGCCAGGAACCCACACTTTTAAGCAGTTTCAGGCCATTTATTCGGATGATGCGGCTGGCCTCGCCAAGCTTATGGAAGTGAATTACGGCGGCACCGAAATCACTTGCCCGGGCTGCGGAGTAGACACAAAATTCCACCCCCTGAAACAGCGTCGGGCCTTTGTCTGCCAGCATTGCGGGCACCACATTTACCCTTGCGCAGGGACGATCTTTCACAAATCGCCGACGAACCTAACCAAGTGGTTTTTCGCGATGTATTTGATGACCTCGACACGCTCTGGCGTGGCCGCCAAAGAGCTAGAGCGGACGCTGGGCGTGACTTACAAGTGCGCTTGGCGGATGGCCCATGAAATCCGCAAGCTGATGGCGAGCGCGGACTATGCTGGCCCGCTGTCCGGTCATGTCGAGGCGGACGAAACTTGGGTCGGCGGCGCTGCCCGCAAGCGGGGCAAAGGGCAGGGCAAGAAGCGTTCGCAGAAAACAATCGTGTTCGGGATGGTGGAGCGCGACGGCAAGGTTCGTGTCGGCCCAGTCCCAGACGATACCAAGTTCACGCTTGAGCCTATTCTTCTGGA
>PLTE01000024.1 GCA_003164375.1 Hyphomicrobiales bacterium
CAGACGCTGGCGCAGATCGAGCTGTGGGCCAATCCGGGCAAATACCAGAACAAGGTCTATACGCTGCCGAAGACGCTCGACGAGAAAGTGGCGCGGCTGCATCTCGAAAAGATCGGCGTCAAGCTGAGCATGCTCACCGACAAGCAGTCGACCTATATCGGCGTGCCGGTGAGTGGGCCGTATAAGACGGATCAGTACCGCTACTGAGGCTTCGTCCTCGCTTCGATCGCGTCGGCCGGCTATCCGCGGCGGGCTGGAGCCCGGTTCTGATACAATCAGAATCGGGCTCTAGCGTTTTGTTTGAGCATGATCTTTTCGTAAAACCGGTTTCCACTTTTCCGGATCATGCTCTAACGTGCGCCCGCGAACAGAGGGCGAAGGGCGTTGTCCGATCCGGCGATGATTGACACTGCGGCGGCGGGTTTGGCTGCAAGCATAACTCGCGTCGATGCGGCGGCGGTGCGGCCGGCGCCGGAACTTGCCATCGTAGTGCCGACCTTCAACGAACGGACCAATGTTCCGATCCTGGTCGAGCGGCTTTCCCGCGTGCTCGCCGGCTACGACTGGGAAGTCGTGTTCGTCGACGATAATTCTCCCGATGGCACCGCCGTGGTCGCGCGCGCGCTTGGCGAAAAGGACAGCCGCGTGCGCTGCATCCGCCGCATCGGCCGCCGCGGCCTCGCCGGCGCCTGCCTCGAAGGCATGTTGGCGAGCCAGGCGCGCTATGTCGCGGTGATGGACGCCGACCTGCAGCACGATGAGGAGCTGCTTGTCGCCATGCTCGAACGGCTGCGGGCGAGACAAGCCGACGTCGTGGTCGCCAGCCGCTATCTCGACGGCGGTTCCGCCGCGGGACTTTCGCCGGCGCGCTCGCGGGTTAGCCGCTGGTCGAATGCCGCGGCGCGCCTCGTGCTCGGCATCGATCTTTCCGATCCGATGAGCGGCTATTTCATGATCCGCGCCGACGCTTTCGAAACGCTGGCGCCGGCGATCTCATCGCAAGGCTTCAAAATTCTGCTCGATCTGTTGGCCTGCGCGCGCGGCCGGCTCCGAACGCTCGAACTGCCGTCGCGTTTTCGGGAGCGTCAGCACGGCGACAGCAAGCTCGACAGCAAGGTTGCGCTCGATTTTGCCGCGCTATTGACCGCAAAGCTCACCGATGAGGTGATCCCGGCGCGCTTCGTGCTGTTCTGCCTGGTCGGTGCGACCGGGCTCGGCGTTCACCTGAGCCTGTTGGCGGTGCTGCTGGCGGCGGCGCTGCCCTTCGGCGCGGCGCAAACGCTCGCCACCATCGGCGCCATCGCCTGGAATTTCGTTCTCAACAATCTTTTCACTTACCGCGATCAGCGCCTCACCGGCCGGCGTTTCGTCGGCGGTCTCATTCGCTTCCAGGCCATCTGCGCGGTCGGCGCCATCTCCAATGTCGGCATCGCCACCTGGATCTATGATTACGACCGCGTGTGGTGGATCGCGGGCCTCGGCGGCGCGCTGATCGGTACGGTGTGGAATTTCGTGGTCTCGGCAGCGCTGGTCTGGCGCCAGCGCTGAGTTGCCCGTCATTGCGCTTGCGGCAAAATCGTCAGGATCTGGTAGTGCACCGGCCGGTCGAGTGCGCCGAAATAGCGCCGCGCCAGATTGAAGTCATCGAGCGCTGAATCGGGATAGCGCTTGGCATAGCTGTTCATGGCTTCGACGCAAGCGGTCTCCGGTACCGGGCATACAATCACCAAGCCTTCGCGCGCGATGCGGTCGTCATCGACCCAGGGCGTCTGCTTGGGGGAGATGATATCCAAAGTCGACGGTTGGTTCTCGAAGTAGAACACGATGCCGTTGACGATAATGGAATAGCTGCCGACGATGTTTAGCGGTTCGCGGGTGCGTTTGCTCCAGGCCTGCTCGATCGCCTGCGCGATGAGCCGGTAGTGGGTCGCATAATTCGGCAAGCCTTCGCGGTGGATGACGAGTGCGATCACCGGCGATGCCGCGGCCATGAACGTGGGATAGGCGATCGCCACCGCCAGCAGACGGATGGCAGCATGGCGCGAAACCGTCACGAGTGGCGACGACAGCAACACGATCGGCAGCAAGGTCAGTCCCGACATCGTCCACAGCGCGCCGATTCTGATCTTGAGCGCCATCGCGCCGAGCGCCGCGAGGAAGATCGGCGCGGCCAATGCAATCGCGATGGTGCGCCGCTGCGTGTCGGCAGCCCACAGGCTGTCCCGAACGGCTGCCACGCTGGGCCGTGTCACGACGAAATTGAGCAACAGCGGCGCGGCGATATAAGCCAGTATCCCGCCGAGAAAGAGAATCGCGTAGCCGGCCGCTCCCGCGTAACTCACCGGATGCGACCCGAAGGCATAGCGGAACGGCTCAAAATCGTGGGTCGCGACCCACACCAGATGCGGAGCGACGAGAACGGCGCCGACCCCGATCGTCAGCCACGGCGCCGGCGAACGGAAGTAGGCGCGGCAGCGCGGGTCGGTCAGCGCGGCAACGCCAAGCCCCGCAAGCATAAAGATCGACCAATATTTGCCGAGCATCGCCGCCGCGGCGCCGATGCCGGCCAGCACCGCCCATTTGGCGCGGTGCGTTTCCAGCGAGCGCAGGAACCACCACGTCGTCGCCGCCCAGAACGGAATCAGCACGGTATTGGCGTTGAATTTCAAGGCGTGGAAATTGTAGAACGGCACGAAGGTCAGGAGCATGATACCGACGACGCGCTTGTCGGGCTCGAGATAGCGGCCGGCGACGTGCCAGGCGATCCACAGTGCCAGCGTCGCCAGGACCACGGCGAAAAGATAGTAAGACCAGGTCGCGGCCGGCATGACGTCGAACCAGACCCGCACTAGCCACGCCGCGAGGGGCGGATGTTTGGGCGTGCCGAGGCTGACTTCGCGCGACCAGGCCAGCATCTCGCCCATGTCGAAATGGATGTCCTGGCTGCCTTTGGCGACCACGGCGTAGAGCGTCCATACCGCGGCATAGCCGGCAAGCAGGAGCGCCATGGCGCCCTCGCGGCGCGCCGGGTCGGTCAAAACGTCGAACAACCGCTCGAACGCGCTGGGCGCGAGCCGGCCGGAATCAGCAGCACTCATCACTAGTAACCGTCGCCCCAACGACGTGATTAGCACCGCAGGCACGGCCGAGCCAATGCCAAACGGCATCGCTGGCGCGAGCCATGCTGCCGCATCGTTAATGCCCCGCCATTGATGCTGCATCGTCGGCGTCGCATCGTCCCGGCTTGCCGCTTGCGGGTGCGGGTGTTATCTGCGCCGGATGACCGCGGTACCCATCGAAAACATCCGCAACTTCGCGATTATCGCCCACATCGACCACGGCAAATCGACGCTCGCCGACCGGCTGATCCAGTCGACCGGCGGGCTGGAGGCGCGTGAAATGGTCGAGCAGGTGCTCGATTCCANNGACACGCCGGGCCACGTCGATTTCGCCTATGAGGTCAACCGCTCGTTGGCCGCCTGCGAGGGCTCGCTGTTGGTAGTCGACGCCTCGCAAGGCGTCGAGGCGCAGACGCTCGCTAATGTCTATCAGGCGATCGACAACAACCACGAGATCGTGCCGGTCCTCAACAAGGTCGATCTGCCCGCCGCCGAACCCGACAAGGTCAAGCAGCAGATCGAGGATGTGATCGGGCTCGACGCCTCGAACGCGATCCTGATCTCGGCGAAGACCGGGCTGAACGTACCGGCGGTGCTGGAAGCGATCGTGACGCGGCTGCCGCCGCCCAAGGGCGATCGCTCGGCAACGCTCAAGGCGCTCCTGGTCGACAGCTGGTACGACGCCTATCTAGGCGTCGTCGTCCTGTTCCGCGTCGTCGACGGCGTGATGAAGAAGGGCCAGCGCATCCTCATGATGGGCACCGGCGCCGCCTATGAGGTCGATCGCGTCGGCGTGTTCACGCCCAAGCGTGTCGAGCTCGACGAGCTCGGCCCCGGCGAAATCGGCTTTCTCACCGCCTCGATCAAGGATGTGGCCGACACCCGCGTCGGTGACACCATCACCGACGAAAAGAGGCCGGTAGCCGAGCCGCTGCCCGGTTTCCGCCCCGCGATCCCGGTGGTGTTCTGCGGCTTGTTCCCGGTCGATGCCGCGGACTTCGAGGCGTTACGCGCCGCCATGGGCCGGCTGCGGCTCAACGACGCAAGCTTTTCCTACGAGATGGAGACCTCGGCCGCGCTCGGCTTTGGTTTCCGCTGCGGCTTTCTCGGATTGCTCCATCTTGAAATCATCCAGGAACGGCTTGAGCGCGAATTCAATCTCAATCTGATCGCGACCGCGCCGTCGGTGATCTACAAGATCAAGCTGCGCAACGGCCAGCAATTGGAGATTCACAATCCGGTCGATATGCCGGACCCCAATCACATCGAGGAAATGCAGGAGCCTTGGATCGAAGCGACGATCCTCACGCCCGACGAATATCTCGGCGCCGTGCTCAAGCTGTGCCAGGACCGCCGCGGCGAGCAAAAGGAACTCACTTATGTCGGCAACCGGGCGCTGGTGAAATACAATCTGCCGCTCAACGAAGTGGTGTTCGACTTTTACGACCGGCTCAAATCGGTGTCGCGCGGCTACGCCTCGTTCGACTATCACCTCACCGATTACCGGCCGGCCGACCTCGTCAAGCTGCAGATGCTGGTCAACGGCGATCCGGTCGATGCGCTCGCCATGCTGGTGCATCGCACCCGCGCCGAAAGCCGCGGCCGCGCCATGGCCGAGAAGCTGAAAGAATTGATACCGCCACACATGTTCCAGGTGCCGATCCAGGCCGCCATCGGCGGCAAGATCGTGGCCCGCGAAACCGTGCGCGCTTTCCGCAAGGACGTCACCGCGAAATGCTACGGCGGCGACGTGTCGCGCAAGCGCAAGCTTCTGGAAAAGCAGAAGGAAGGCAAAAAGCGCATGCGCCAGTTCGGCAAGGTCGACATCCCGCAGGAGGCGTTTATCGCGGCGCTGAAGGTTGATGTGTGAGCTGCGATCGATCGTCACTGGTCAGGCCGCCTTTGATGCAATCTCGCTGGTCGAGGACGCCTTCGGCCGCGGGTATTCTCCGGTGGTGGAGCGAGTGCGGTGCCTGCAGTAGGGCGCTCCCGGCCATACCGGGCCCACGACGCGGGCCGTCGCTGCAGCGCGATATAATTTCGTTTTGATTTAGCGGCGGCCGCTGGCTATGGTGCCTTGAGAGGAGCGCCATAAGCTCATCTTGTTCTGGGGACGAAACGTCGAGGGCGGCTATGAACGAGCAAAACACCACACGAAGCGTGCAACAAGGCGGCTGGAGCTGGTGGTACCTGCTCTTCGCGATCCAATTTATCGCGGTGATCTGGCCGCCGTTCTACAACAAGCTTGAGCCGTCCTGGTTCGGTGTGCCGTTCTTCTATTGGTATCAGATGTTGTGGGTGATCGTCGGCGCCGTGCTCACGGCGGTCGTGTACTTCGCGACCGACCATCATCACAATTGACGGCCGCCGTCGATCGCGATCGCAGAGCCAAAGAGATAACGACTAAGGGTGGGGGAGACGCGCCGTGGCGGAGATTAACTGGACCGCGCTTATCATTTTCGTGCTGTTGTTCGGCTTGATAACCTATCTGGGCTTCGCCGCCGCGCATTGGCGCAAGGGCGATCTCGACCTGCTGCATGAGTGGGGGCTCGGCGGCCGGCGGTTCGGCACTGTTGTCACCTGGTTTCTGATCGGCGGCGATCTGTACACCGCCTACACTTTCATCGCCGTTCCCGCGCTTGCCTTCGGCGCCGGCGCCATCGCCTTCTTCGCGGTGCCTTATACGATCATCATCTACCCGATTCTGTTCCTGGTGTTCCCGCGGCTCTGGTACGTCTGCCACAAGCATAATTACATCACGCCGGCGGATTTCGTGCGCGGCCGCTTCGGCAACCGCTGGTTGGCGCTGGCGGTGACGATAACAGGCATCGTTGCGACGATGCCCTATATCGCGCTGCAACTGGTCGGCATTCAGGTCGTCATCGGCGCCATGGGCATATCGGGCAGCGGCTGGGCCGCCGATCTGCCGCTGATTATCGCCTTCGTCATCCTCGCCGCGTTCACCTATTCGAGCGGACTGCGGGCGCCGGCGTCGATCGCCATCGTCAAGGATATCCTGATCTATATTACGGCCTTTGCCGCCGTGATCGTGGTGCCGATCGAGCTGGGCGGCTTCGGCAAGATTTTCGCCGCTGTGCCGCCGGCGAAGCTGTTGCTGGCGGTTCCCGGCGCCAACACGACCGGGTCCTACAGCGTCTATGCGACGCTCGCGCTCGGATCGGCGCTGGCGCTGTTCCTTTATCCGCATTCCATCACTGGCATCTTGAGCGCCTCAAGCGGCCACGCTATCCGCCGCAATGCCGCGATGCTGCCGGGCTATTCCTTCATGCTCGGACTGTTGGCGCTGGTCGGTTTCTTCGCAATTGCGGTCGGCGTCGGCACGGCGCCGGAATACGCCGCAGGCTTCAAGCAGTTCGGCAACAATTTTGCGGTGCCGGCGCTGTTCCTGCACAGTTTCCCGTCGTGGTTCGTCGGCATCGCCTTCGCGGCCATCGGCATCGGCGCCTTGGTGCCGGCCGCGATCATGTCGATCGCCGCGGCCAATCTCTACACCCGCAATATCCACCGCGAGTTCATTAACAAGAATCCGACCGACAAAGAAGAAGCCCAGATGGCGAAGTGGGTTTCGCTGGTGGTCAAGCTCGGCGCTCTTATCTTCATCCTGTTGGTGCCGACGCAATTTGCCATCTATCTGCAGCTCCTGGGCGGCATCCTGATCATCCAGACGCTGCCGTCGGTGCTGATCGGAGTCTATACCCGCTGGTTCAACGATTGGGCGTTGCTCGTCGGCTGGGCCTGCGGAACCGCCACCGGCATCTGGATGTTCGTCGCAGCGAACCTAACCCCGAACTATCCGCTGCCGTTCGCGGGCTACACCTTCCCGGGTTACACGGCGCTCTACACCGTGATCTTCAATCTGGCCATCGCCATCGTGTTGACACCGTTATTCAATGCGATGAGCGGTAAGCCGATCGACGATACGGTGGCGTCCGACTATCACGTTTGATGCGCGCGACCGATGACGCGCGACGAAAGACAATCGGGCGAGCGCAAAATCGAGCGAGTGTAATATGTCCTGGGTCAAGGCGACGGATATCGCTTATGGACGGCTGAGGTCTCCCGACCTCGATGTCGCCGAAGAATTCTTGACCAGGTTCGGTCTGCGCCGGACCGAGCGGACCGCCACCGCGCTCTATATGCGCGGCACCGATCCCAGCCACCACATCCACGTGACCGAAAAAGGCGATCCGAAATTCGTAGGGCTGGCCTATTACGTCGATAGCGAAGACGATCTGAAGCGGCTCACCAAGGCGCCGGGCGCTTCGGCGATCGAAAATATCGATGAGCCCGGTGGCGGCAAGCGCGTGCGCCTGACCGAGCCGAACGGCTACCAGATTGAGGTGGTCTGCGGCATCGCGCCGGTGGAGGCCATCCCGGTTCGCCGGCAAAAGCTTAATTCCGGCGAGGCGCCATTGTCGCGCGCCGGCGAGCTGATGCGTCTGCCGAAGGGGCCGGCGCACGTCAAGCGAATCGGCCACGGTGTGTTGATGACGCCGCGTTTTGGCGAAACCGTCGCCTGGTTCCGCGAAATACTGGGATTCGTCTGCTCGGACGACGTCTACGCCGAGAGCAAGGATAATCTGATCGGATCATTCAATCGCTGCGACCGCGGCGACGCCTATGTCGATCACCACGTCTTCTTCTGCCTGCGGAGCGTGAAGACCGGCTTGAACCATCTGTCGTTCGAGGTGCCTGATATCGACGATGTTTGCATGGGCCACGAGCACCTCAAGCAGTCCGGCAGATACGAACATATGTGGGGCATCGGCCGCCACGTGCTTGGCAGTCAGGTCTACGACTATTGGGCCGACCCTTGGGGCCGCGTGCACGAGCATTGGGCGGACAGCGACCGCCTCAATCTCGCCAACGGCTCGAACCTCGTGCCGGCGCACGAAGCGCTGGTGTCGCAGTGGGGCGAGCGGCCGCCGGAAAAGTTCATCAATCACGCCAGCCCGTGACCGGCGGCATACGCGTTCTTACAAGTGCGTCACCCGCGCGTGCAGCAGCGCCGCGCGGCCGGCGCGGGCCGCCTTGACGCAGCGGGCGAGCGCCGCCGGTACCTCGGCCGGATCGCTGAGCTTCTCTGCGTAGGCGCCGAACGCTTCGCCGACTTTGGCGAAATCGGCGTTGAGCGCGAGTTCCGACTCGTATTCGTTGGCGGTCTTGGCCTCGCCTTCCGGATAGACCCGCAGCGTCGATTGCTTAACTGCGTTCCAACCGGAATTGTCGAGTACGATGGTGAAAATCGGCAATTTGTATTGTTGCGCAATGGCGAACACCGAAGTCGGGTTGCCGAAATAGAAGCCGCCGTCGCCGCAGATCTGCACCATCAGCCGGTCGGGCGCGGCGAGCTTGGCGCCCAGCGCCATGCCGCCGGACCAGCCGAGCCCGCCGCCGCCGGCGACCACGGTCGTGTTGGGCACCCGGCGCGGGATCTGGAGAAACACCGCGGGTCCGTTGGTGATGCCTTCGTTGAAGATCATGTCCTCGTCGTCGAGCAATTTACCGAGCTCCGCCGTGAGATAATGCGGATTGATCGCGCCAGGTGTGCCCTTGTCGGCTGCGAGCTTGGCGGCAGCGGCGATACGCTCTTCGCGCGCCGCCTTGATACGCGGCAACCGCTCGGCCACGGCCGCCTTGAAACGCGGCGTCGCTTTGGCCGTCAATTCCTCGAACACCTGGTCGAGAATGCGCCCGCTATCGCCCTGCATGCGCAGATTACCCGGGAAGCTCCACATCGGCGAGCCGGGCTTGAGCGTATCCATGTCGACATGCGCCCAGAACGAGTTTTGAGCCGCCTGCACTTGGTTCGGAAACCACGGCACGTCGACGTCTACCAGGAGCCCGACGTCCGCCTGGGGGACCGCTTTGTCCGACGCAAAACCGACGAAGCAGGGGCAGTCGTGCGAAATATTGTTGGTCGCGTAGGCTTCGAAGACGGCGATGCCGGCGAATTGTGCCAGCGCATCGATGGCGCGCGAAGCGTGGGCGTGGCGTCCCGCATAGCCGGTAATCAGGATCGGATTTTCCGCCGTCAAAATCCTATCGACCAGTGCCGCCACGAGTTTCGGATCAGCGCCGCCACCCGAAGTCGCCGCGAACTGATCCGCGGGGTAACGCCGGATTTCGTCGGCCTGCCAATGCTGCGTCAGGGTTTCGCGCTGCATCATCAGATAGACCGGGCCGCGCGGTTCACTTTGCATGATCGACCAAGCGCGCCGCAGCGCTTCTTTGACGACGACGCCGGACGGCAACGTCCATTCCCATTTCAGATAGGGCCGCACCAGGCTTGCCTGATCGAACGGCTCCTGAATGAAATGCACATAGGTGTCGCGCGAGCCGACCAGTTCGTTGTTGACGGTATAGGGCGCCTTGCCGGCCATCAGCAGCACCGGCAGCCGGCTGCGGAACAGATTATGCATGCCGTTTGCAGTATTGGCGGTGCCGACGTCGACATGCACGAGCACGCCCTGGCCGCGGCCCGTGACCAACGCATAGCCCGCCGCCATGTGCGCGGCCGTGTTTTCGTGCGGGCAGCGGATGACGGCAGGCATGGCCTCGCCGCGTTTGCGGCGATGCGCCATCTCGTCAATGATCGGCGCGTGGTCAGTGCCGAAATTACAGAACAAATAGTCGATGCCTATTTCGTTGAGGCCTTCGAGCAAAAAGTAGGCAGTTGCGAAATCAGGCACATTTGTCTTGCGCACGACTAGCGTATTATCCATGATGTAACCCGTTGGGAAGTGTTGCTGCTGGCGGGCTTGGGGGAGCTTCTTGTCGTCGCCGTCTTATAGCATTCCGTATTGCGAACGTCCGCGCCAAGCGGAACCGGCACTTCGAGCGGAACAATCATTTCAAGCGGAAGCGTCATTTCAGCGTAAAGACAAGGAATCCCCGAAGTC
Source organism: Hyphomicrobiales bacterium (assembly GCA_003164375.1). Classification (GTDB taxonomy): domain Bacteria; phylum Pseudomonadota; class Alphaproteobacteria; order Rhizobiales; family Xanthobacteraceae; genus BOG-931. Next base: position 10,043 of record PLTE01000024.1, read on the forward strand.
TTGCCACAGTGCCGGGCGATATCGCCAACGGTTGAGCGGGAGAGAGGGACCTTCATGAGATGGCAGGCAGCTTTGGCCGGCGCGCTGGCGTCGGGGCTAGTGGCGTGCGTGAGCGGTGCGGCCTCTGCGGAGGTTCGCATTACGAACGATCCGGGGGGCGAGGTTTCCTCCTATGTCAGCAAGTTCCATGACATGCGCGCTTCGGGGGAGCATGTCGTCATTGATGGCCCCTGCCTCTCGGCCTGCACGTTGTTGACCGGCATCATCGCAAAGGATCATATCTGTGTCACCAGCCGCGCGGTGCTCGGGTTCCACGCGGCGTCGTACTACGACGACGCGTCGCGCTCGCTGGTGCCGACGCGGGAAGGCAGCCGGCTCGTCATGCGGCTCTATCCGCCGGAAATCCGCTCCTGGGTCGTCAATCACGGCGGCCTCAGGCCACAGCTGATTACGCTGCGCGGCCGCGAGCTGACGGCGCTTTACCGCACCTGTCAGTAACAACGGCCGGCCAGACCGTGTCGGGCCGCTCGCCTGACGCGGTTGTCGCCGGTTCCATTCCGGCCTATCTACGCGGGGCTGGAACATCGTCCATGCCCGAGACTGCGCCCGAATTCGCCGCAACACGCCTGCCGATGCAGCCCTTGCTCGCGGGCGGGGCCGTCATCGCGCTTGCGCTCGCAGGCACAGTCTTACTCTGGGCATATTACGGGACCACGGTTTTCTTCGAAACCATCCGCGCCGGCTTTTCGGCGTGCTTCGGTTGACGCCAAGAGTTTAGAAGCAGGAAACCGAGAGGACGAGCCGTGAACGCCAAAACATCTCGCGTATTGCTGGTGTTCGCCGCGTTTCTCAGCGGCCTCGTGCTGTTCTTCGGCGCTATCCTTTTTATCGCCGGCCGCGCCAGCTTGCCGATCGGGCAGGCGGTGGCCGGCGTCGGCGGCCCTTTCCATCTCGAAGATCAGAACGGCGCGCCGGTCAGCGACGACGCTCTGAAGGGACGTCCGACCCTGGTATTTTTCGGTTTCACCCATTGCCCCGACATCTGCCCGACGACTTTGTTCGAGATTTCGCAGTTGTTCCAGGCGCTGGGGCCCGACGCCAACCGCACCGGCGCGCTGTTCATCACGGTTGATCCCGAGCGCGATACGCCGAAGCTGCTAGCCCAATATGTGCCGGCATTTGATCCGCGCTTCCTGGGCTTGGCCGGCGATATGCCAGCGACCGAGAAGGTNNGCTTAGGCGTAGGTTGCCAGCGCACCCTTCATCTTTTTCAGTGCAGCTGTCTCGATCTGGCGTATGCGTTCGGCCGAGACGCCGAATTCATCTGCCAAGTCGTGCAGCGTTGCACCGGAGCCATCGTCGTTCGCCAGCCAGCGGGCCTCTACAATGCGGCGCGAGCGGGCATCGAGCTTGCCTAGAGCTGATTCCAAGCCTTCCGACTGCAAGCGGTCATAACGTTGTGCCTCCAGCACCCGGGTCGGCTCTTGCGACTCCGAAGACAGGTAGCCGATAGGCGAGAACTTGTCGTCTTAGTCGTCAGTGGGTGCTTCCAGTGCGATATCGCGGCCAGACAAGCGCGTTTCCATTTCAATCACTTCTTCGCGCTTGACGTTCAAGGTATCGGCCAACGCATCGACCTGCGCAGGCGTCATCGAATCCAGTCCTTCCTTATGGCTGCGCAGATTGAAGAACAGCTTGCGTTGCGCCTTGGTGGTCGCAACTTTGACCATGCG
>PLTE01000074.1 GCA_003164375.1 Hyphomicrobiales bacterium
CGGCTGCGTTATCTGGTGGCGGTGCGGCCCGGCTTGCTGTCGCCTGCGCTTGCGGCGCGGATGACGGCAACGCTCGACCGCCTCTCCAACGGCCGGCTTCTCATCAATGTCGTGACCGGCGGCGATCCGACCGAAAATACCGGCGACGGCATCTTCTTGTCGCACGACGAGCGCTACGACGTGACCGGGGAGTTTCTCGACGTCTATAAGGACCTGCTCGCCGGCAAAGTCGTGAACCGCAAGGGCAAGCACATTGCCGTCGAAGACGGCCGGCTGTTGTTTCTGCCGCTGCAGCCGGGCGGTCCGCCGCTTTATTTCGGCGGCTCCTCCGATGCCGGCATCGCGGTCGGCGCCCGCATCGTCGATAAATATCTCACCTGGGGCGAGCCGCCGGCCGAGGTCGGCGACAAGATCACGCGGGTGCGCGCTATCGCCGAGCGGCTCGGCCGTAGCTTGAGTTTCGGCATTCGCCTCCACGTCATTGTCCGCGAAACCAATGAGCAGGCGTGGCAGGCCGCCGATGATCTGATCCGCCACGTCGACGACGACACCATCGCCAAGGCGCAGACCATCTTCAGCCGCATGGATTCGGTCGGCCAGCGACGCATGGCGGCGCTCCATGGCGGCCGGCGCGACAAGCTCGAAATCAGCCCCAGTCTATGGGCCGGCGTCGGCTTGGTGCGCGGCGGCGCCGGCACCGCGCTGGTCGGCGATCCGCGGACCGTGGCCGCGCGGATCAAGGAATATGCGGCGCTTGGCATCGATACGTTCATTCTGTCGGGCTATCCGCATCTTGAGGAAGCCTATCGCTTTGCCGAGTTGGTGTTCCCCTTGCTGCCGCTCGCCCACCGCCGCGGCACGATCGAAACCGCGGTCAATACCGGGCCGTTCGGCGAGACCATCGCCAACGACGTGCGGCCGCAGCAGCGTCAGACCTCGCAATCATGAACCTTCGCCCCTTCCCCGAGTGGCGGCAAACCAGGTTCACGCGCAGGCTGACGCGCAGCTTTACGCACTGGCTGGTGCCGCTCCTGATTATCCTGGTCTGGCAGGTGGCGGTGTCCAGCGGCCGGCTGTCGACGCGGATTCTGCCGGCGCCGACCGACGTGGTCGAGGCCGGCTGGCGGCTGCTCAAGAGCGGCGAGCTCCAGCGCAACATGTGGGTGAGCTTTTGGCGGGCCATGGTCGGCTTCGCCATCGGCGGCAGCATCGGCTTTGCCTTCGGGCTCGCCAACGGGCTGTCGCGGCGCTCCGAGGCGGTGTTCGATTCGACGCTGCAGATGGTCCGCAATATTCCGCATCTGGCGCTCATCCCGCTGGTCATCCTGTGGTTTGGCATCGACGAGACCGCCAAGATATTTCTGGTCGCGCTCGGCGTGTTCTTTCCGATCTACATCAACACCCAGCACGGCATCCGCAGCGTCGATCCGCAGCTGGTCGAGATGGGCCGCATCTACGGCATGACGCCGTGGGAATTGTTCTGGCGCGTGATCCTGCAAGGCGCGCTCCCCTCGATCTTCGTCGGCGTGCGCTTCGGCCTCGGCATCATGTGGCTCACGCTGATCGTCGCCGAAACCATCGCGGCGTCGTCGGGCATCGGCTACATGGCGATGCAGGCGCGCGAATTTTTGTTGCTCGACGTGGTCGTGCTCTCGATCCTGATCTACGCACTGCTCGGCAAGGCGGCCGACAGCGCGGCGCGGCTCCTGGAGCGCGTCTGCCTCGCCTGGCACCCGGCGTTCCAGGAGCCATGATCCGACCATGAGCACCACAGCCTTGCGCCGCCAAGCCCCGATCGTCGATTTCGCGCCAGCCACGCCGGCTGCCCCGGCCGCGGCGCAGCCGCCCGGAGATTCTGTACACGGGCTTGCCATCGACGTGCAGGGTTTGCGCAAATCGTTCGGCGCCAATCCCGTGCTCAACGGCATCGACCTTCACGTCGCGGCCGGGCAATTCGTCGCCATTGTCGGACGTAGCGGCTCCGGCAAGAGCACGCTGTTGCGGCTTCTGCTCGGCCTCGAACAGCCGAGCGCCGGCACATTCTCATTCGCGGACGGAGCCGAGCGCATCGACAATCTACGGGTCGCGCGCGTCATGTTCCAGGAGCCCCGGCTGTTGCCATGGGCGAGCGTCATCGCCAATGTCGAGGTAGGGCTCGGCGCCGATCGCAAGACCGCTGGCTCCGGTGACCGTGCGCTGGCGACGCTCGCCGCCGTCGAGCTTGAGGAAAAACGCAACGCTTGGCCCGCGGTGCTCTCCGGCGGCCAGAAGCAGCGCGTGTCGCTGGCGCGCGCGCTGGTCAGCCGGCCCCGCGTGCTAGCGCTCGACGAGCCCTTGGGCGCGCTCGACGCGCTGACCCGCATCTCGATGCAGCGGCTCCTCGAGCGGATGTGGCTCGATCAAGGCTTCACCGCATTGCTGGTGACCCACGACGTGGCCGAAGCGGTCACGCTCGCCGACCGCGTCATCGTCATCGACGATGGTGCGATCGCACTCGATATCCGCATCGAGCTGCCGCGGCCGCGGCAACGCGGCTCCGCCGATGTCGCGGCGCTGGAAGGGCGCATCCTCGACAAATTATTCGCCGGCGCCGAGAGCCCCTGAGACGCAAGTCTTCGCCCCCGCAATGTCGCATTCACACCCGCGCGATCACTGCCACCGGGCCACCGCCGGGCGGTCCTTGGTGCTCAGCCCCGCCGGACACATAGACGGCGCCTGTCCCTGCCAAGCCGCCGATCAGTCCGCCGACCGCAGCGCGGGCATGCCGCGTCGAGCCGACGTCGGAATCGTCGAGCATGGTGTGGCGGAAGCCGCGCACGGCACCGTCAGGAGCGGCTTCGGCCTTGGCGAAGATATTGACCAGCCGCTGGTTCATCCGCGCGTCGGCCAGACCGAGGCCGACATGTTTGAGCGCCTCAAGCACCGCCGACAGGTCGAGTGCGTCGCGCATCACGGCGTGACCGATCACCAAGCCGCTGGTCGCCAAAGCCGAATTGCCCATGACGATCACCACATTGTGCATGAGCTCGATGCCGGCGGAGCACGAGGCGACCGACGAATACGCGTTCCAGTCTTTCAAAACTTGGCTATCGTCAATGTCGGCATCGACCTCGCCGAGCGCCAGCGCGACACCAAGCGCGGAGGCGCCGCGCGAATACCCCATCGACGCATAGCCGCTGGTGGTCACGGTCTTCTGGCCGCGCCGCTGCGCCGCCTCGACGCGCTCGCTCGTCAGCAACGGGCACTTGACCTGCACGAAATGCACGTCATTCGGATCGTCGATCGCCGCGTCGGCCATGGCTTGGCGCACCGCTTTGACGGTTTCTTCGATCTGCGGTCTGCGGCCGATCTCCTCCGGCAGAAAGTCGCGGCTATGGGCGATGCCGACGCTTAACCGCTTCGCGCCGCCGCCGTTCGTCGCAACGCCGGCGGAAGGACGGCGCGCGAATATGGTCAGATGGGGGCTGAGCACACCTTCGGTGCCCCCCGACATGACGAACGCGATTCTCTCTTCGACAGCGCGCGGCGCGACTTTGAGATGCGGTGCCAGCGCCTCGCGCAGCGCCGCCACCGCGTATTCGCGCGTAAAATCGTTGACCCCGCCATTGCCTTCGGTCTTGCCGAGCACGGCCAAGATGGAGGCCGGCGCGATTTTGCCCTCATCGATCAACGCCATGAGTCCGGAGACGTCGCCCGGACCGTTGGTCGGAATGCGAATGACGTCGATTGCGACCGCACGGCGGGTCATTGCGCATCCCCGCTCGACCAGAAGATCAATCGCCGTTCGGCAAAGCCGATGACATAGAACATGGCGATCCCGGCAAAGGCGGCGGCGAAGATCGCCGAGAACAACGTCGCCGTCTCCAGATGCGCCGAGGCAACGATGATGAGATAGCCCAGGCCCTGCGTCGCGCCGACGAACTCGCCGACGATGGCGCCGATGACGGCGAGCGAGGAGGAAATTTTCAGCGCCGAGAACAGATAAGGCAGACAATAAGGAATGCGCAGCTTGCGGAATTCCTGGGCGCGGCTGGCGCCGAGCGTGTCGAACAGTTCGCGGTATTCGAGATCGGCGGCTTTGAGCCCTTTAACGGTGTTCACCAGCACCGGGAAAAAGCAGATCAGGATCGCCGCCACGATCTTCGACCACCATCCGGTGCCGAGCCAGATCACCAACAGCGGGGCAATCGCTACGATCGGCGTCGTCTTCACCGCAATGGCGATGGGAAACAGGCCGTCCTCGAGCGCGTGATACCTGACAAACAATGTAGCGACGGCAAAGGCGAGCACGCTGGCAATGAGGAATCCGGCCGCGGCCTCCGTGAACGTCACCGCGAAGGAAACAGCGAGCGAACGGTCGACCGCCGCGACGATCGCGGTCGGCGCCGGCAGCAGATATTCCGGAACATGCCCGAGCGTGACGATCACCTGCCAGGCGACGAGCAGAAACAATCCGAACGCCAGCGGGGTTGCGGCGCGCGATATCATTGGCTCACCCCAATTGATGCGCTGCGGATCATGGCGCGGATACGCCGGATGATCGCGCCGGTATCGGCGTCTTCGGGCGCCCGCGGACGCGGGCTTGTGACCGCGACATCCTCCACCAGCCGGGCCGGCCGGTGCGACAAGACGATGACGCGGTCCGACATGGTGACCGCCTCCGGGATCGAATGGGTCACCATCAGCACGGTGGTGAGGCGCGTTTCCTTGCTCTGCCAGACGCGGATCAGTTCCTCGTTAAGCGCATCGCGCGTGAGCTCGTCGAGAGCGCCGAACGGCTCGTCGAGAAGAAGCACGTCGGGATCGCACATCAGCGCGCGCGCCAGCGCGGCGCGCTGCTGCATGCCGCCGGACAATTGATGCGGGTAGGCGTCGGCGAATTCGCCGAGCCGGACCAGGTCCAGCATGCGCCGCCCGGTTGAGCGATCGACCGGATCGACGGCATTGCCGCCGCGCTGGATCTCCACCGGCAGCAGCACGTTGTCGAGCGTCGTCCGCCACGGCAGCAATAGCGGCTTCTGGAACATGAAACCGGTGCGCAAGCTTGAGTCCGCCCGCCTGATCTGCCCGCACGCCGGCTTGACCAGTCGGGCGATCGCCTTGAGCAAGGTCGACTTGCCGCAGCCGCTCGGCCCGAGGAGCGAAACGAATTCGCCGCGCCGCACCGTGAGGCTCAAGGTCTCGATCGCGACCATACTGCCGAAGCGGACGTTGATATCCTCGATCGACAGTATGGCCGGTGCGACCGGCGCGGCGGCGAGCCGGTCGGTCAGCACGATCGCGTTCATGGCTTTTGAATCGTAGTGATGGCCGTGGTGGTGATGGCCATGGTGGTGAAAGCCTTCTCGAGATCGACCGGAGCTTTCTGAAATCCGGCGGCGATCAGAAGCTTCTGCGCGGAACTCCAACCGGCCTCGTCCATGAAGCCGAACGGCTTGCTGTCGGGCTTGAGCAACGGCAAGCTTGCCTTCATCATCGCCAATTCGTGGTCGTAGGTGAGCTTGTCGCCGTATTTGACGGTGATCTTTGCAGCGTCTTCCGGATTAGCGATCGCCGTTTCCCAGCCTTTGACGGTGGCGGCGACGAATTTACGGACGACGTCCGGCTTCTGTTCGAGCATTTTCTCGGTGGTAAACAGCGTATCGGCGTAAAGATCGATACCGTAATCGGACGGATAGACAATGTTCACGTCAAAGCCCTTCTCCTTCGCCGCGATCACTTCGTTGATGAGATAGCCCGGCCACACGTCGACGGTCCCGCTCAACAGCGGCGTCATGTCGAACTTGACCGGCATCTCGTTGAGCTTCGATTTGTCGATCTTGGCATTCGCCAGAACCGCGCGGTAGATCAGCTCTTCGTTGCCGCCGATTTTCACGCCGACCGTCTTGCCGGGGTAATCGGCGGGCGTTTTGATGCCGGACTTGGCCAGCGAGAACAGCACGAAGGGATTGCGGCGATAGAGCACGGCCAGCGCCACGACGGGAACGCCCTTGCTGCGCGCGATCAGGATCTGGTCGGCCCCGGTCACACCGAACTGCTCATTGCCGCCGGCCACCATCTGCACGGCGGGAAAATCCGGACCGCCGGGCTGGATATTCACGTCGAGACCCTCGGCTTTGTAGAAGCCTTTGGTCTGCGCCACATAGAACCCGGCGAACTGCGCCTGATTGAACCATTTCAGCCGCACGGTCACTGCGTCGTCGGCGCGCGCACCGGCGCAAAGCCCGCTCAACACCAGCAAAATGAAGGCCGCCACTGCTCGATTGCGCATGATCGTTGTCCTCCAGGAACCCGGCGGCGCGATCATGGGGCCGCCAAGCGAGCGCCGCCAGCAGCAACATCTGGACGCACTGTACGGAAAAACAGCTCGCTTGGCAGAAAACCCGCTACAATGCCGCTTGAGAGGTAGCGATGGCGGCGCCGCAGGCGAGACCAGACCGGATTGCGCGAAAGCGCCGCAAGCGCGCGAAAACGCCGCCTGCGCGCATCGCCCCGGCGAGCGCTCAGGCGGCGCGCAAGCGGCTGCGGCCGCCCCGGCTTTTGACCTATGTCGATGCGGTGGCCCGCCACGGCTCGATCCGCAAGGCGGCCGAGGCGCTCAACGTCGCATCGTCGGCTTTGAACCGCCAAATCCTCGACCTCGAATTGGATCTGGGCTCGTCGCTGTTCGAGCGCTTGCCGCGGGGCGTGCGGCTGACGGCGGCCGGAGAGGTTTTTCTCGCTTATGCGCGGCAGGCGATCTCGGAGCTCAAAGCCGTCGAATCCCAGGTCGAGCAATTGCGAGGGCTGGTGCGCGGCCAGGTCGCCATCGCCGCGGTGGAATCCGTCGCCGGCGAATTGTTGCCGTCAGCGATCACGCAGTTTCAGGCGACCCATCCCAATGTCCGCTTCCGCGTCCGCATCGGCGCGCCGGAAGACCTGGTCGCGGCCTTGATCGCCGATCAGGTCGATCTGATTTTGACACACCACCCGCCGCCGAAAAAACACGTGGCGATAGCGGCCGTCGCTTCGCAGGCGCTGTGCGCCCTGGTCGCGACCGATCACCCGCTGGCTGGCCGCGACAGTCTGCGGCTGCGCGATTGTCTCAGCTTTCCGCTGGCGCTCGGCGATTCGACGCTGGCCGGGCGCGCTTTGATCGAGCAGGTGCTGGCGCAAGCCTCGTTCGATCTCGATCCGCGGCTGGTGTCCAATTCCGTGGCGACCATGAAAGCCTTCGCCCACATGAACAGCGGCCTGTGCTTCCAATTCCGCAATCCCGGCCGGTCGCTTATTCCTCCGGGCGACATGATCGCGGTGCCGCTGGTCGATCCGCCGCTGCTCGAGGCGAAGCTGATCCTGGCGACGCGCCGCGGCCGCGTCCTACCGATCGCGGCGGCGGGTTTCGTCGAAGTGTTCAAGACCGATTGGATGTGACGGATGACGCCGGATCAAAAAGAGAAGAGGGCCCGGTTAGGGGCCCTCTATAGGTTCGGCCCTGTTCCGGGCCGGTAACAGTTACTGTCCCTGGTAGCCGTTCTGATTATGAAGGACCTTCTGATTGCTGGAGGCAATTCCGGTCTTCATCGCCCCCGCGTGGGTGCCGGGACCGCCGCTCGATGCGGCATTGCCGGCAGTGCTACCTTGCTGCTGCGACTTCGAGCCTTGCGGCGCCTGGGTTCCCATTGTTCCCTGAGCCATTGCGAAAGAAGAAGCGCCGGCCAGCAAAACGGCTGCGATCGCGAGTGTTTTCACGCCTGACATCTATTATTTCCTCCTGGTTTGTCGTGTCCAAGAAGAACGCGCTGGCGACGGCGTCGTTCCGCCTGCCGGCGTGGCCACGCGGTTCCGCGGTCGCGCGAAACAGATTGCAAATTCGCGATAAATTATCTTTACGCGCCGCAACCCTGGATCCGGGACTCGCCGGTCAGCAGCAGTTCGGCGGTACGATGTCGATCGACGCGGTCGGGATCCCGCCGGCCACGACCGCGGCAGCCTCAAGCGCCTCGTCGGAGACTTCGGCGACGAGAAGTTGTTGTTCGCTCCGATCGAGCGCTTCGGTCTGATCAAGCGCATTGGCGGTCTCGTTCATGGTGGTCTTCCCCTTTTTTGCAAGCGCTCGGCCAAACTCATCATAACGCAGCAGGGAACACTAGCACACCCCGATCTGCAAATTGGCCGCTCATTTTCGACCGTCACTACCTTGCCTAACTGAACGTGCTGGAAAAGCTCAACTGCGCCTAACGGGCGACCGGGATGTCGCGACGCCCGAGATCCCGCAGCGCCCCCTCGCCCTGGGTCCAAATTCGTCATAGACTTAGGCGCCTATCCGGGAGGGCGCGATGATTAAACGAACGTCTTATTCCTTCGCAGTTTTGTTTCTTATCGGCATGATTGGCGCTGCGTCGGCCCAGACCTTGAGCTTTGCCGAAGCGATCGATCAACTTGCCGCCGCCTGCCGCACCGATCTGCAAAAATATTGCCGTGGCGTCGAGCTCGGCGGCGGCCGGTTGAAGGCGTGCCTCGACGGGCATCAGTCCGTGCTGTCGCCGCAATGCCAGCAAACCCGCCTGCAGGTCTATGCCTCCATCGCCCGGCGCATCGCGGCGCAACGCGATATCGGAGACATCTGCAGCGCGGACATCGAAAGACTATGCGGCACCTCGCACGCCGATGCGCATTTGGTCGAATGCCTGTTGAGCGTATCGCCGGCGGCGATGTCGCCGCGATGCAATCAGACTTTCACCGACACCGGCTGGCGAACGGAAAGGGCGCAGCAATGAAAAAGATTGACGCCGCCAAATCGACCTACGCGGCCATGGCTTTGACCTCGGCTCTGACCTTGACCTTGGCGCTGGCGCTGACCGCCGACCTGGCCAACACCCTGGCCGACACGCGGCTGAATTCCAGTCAAATCACCAACAGCCTTCAGGGGGTGAGCGACACCCGGCTTTCGCTCACCGCCGCCGAGTTGCGCCAAAGCGCGGTGGACAATGTCCGCAATTATCCGGGCCCGACGCCGGTCGGACATCTGCTGGTCATTCCGCAGCTCGACAAACTGGCGCAATTCACCGTGGAGGTTAATTTCGACTTCAACTCCGCGGCCATCAGGCCGGAGTCTTACCGCGACGTCGGCGCCATCGCCGATGCGTTGCATAATCCGATCTTGCTCGGCTACGGCATCCTGGTGATCGGCCATACCGACGCGGTCGGCGGCCGCCAATACAATCTCGGTCTCAGCCAGCGGCGCGCCGAGGCCATCCGCGAGGCTCTCATCGATCCGTTCGGCGTCAATCCCGGCGTGCTGCAAGCGGTCGGCCTCGGCGAAGAGCAGTTGCGCGATCCGCAGCATCCGAATGCGGCGGTCAACCGCCGCGTCCAGCTCATCAATATCGGCAAGCGATTCTGCTTCGGACGCAGCGGCGAGCAATTCCAATGTCCGTGACGCGGGAGATCCTGATCGGATTCAATCGAGTTTGATCAGGGTCGAGCGCGAAGCATTGCCGGATCGCAAGCCAACAGCTCGGCGATCGAGGCGATCTGGAGATCCGCTGCCGGATACTGCGCCGGGGCTTGCGGATCGCGGGCGTAGCGGCCTTGCCGCACAAACACCGTGGTGACCCGCTCGCGCCAGATGGCTTTCACCGCCGCGAGGATGCGCAATTTGTCGTCGATGATCACAGAGTGCTTCGCGGGATAAAGCCGCGCGACGTCGGAAAGTTCAAGCTCCTTGTGAATGTAAATCAACACGCGGTCATGGACGGCGCGCCACAGCCCGGAACGCTCGACCTTGCGCGGCTGAAACACTGCATCGCCGTCGGACAAGATAACTGCCGGTCGTGAGGACGGCACCTTCTCAAGCAACGACTTCACGTTCGACCGCGAGCGTAACGTCTACGTCTGCCCCGCCAACAAACTGCTAAGGACCACCGGCAATGCGGGCGCCGACCGCAAGGTGCGCTATCGTGCATCGCGGCGCGACTGCCTCCCATGTCCACTTATGCCGCAATGCAGTCCGAACACGCCCTCGCGCAAGATCATACGTGACGTCCATGAGGATGCCCGCGATCATGCCCGCGGCTTTGTGGGTGCGCCGGAATTCGAACAATCGCGCGACGAGCGCAAGAAGGTCGAAATGCGATTTGCGCACCTCAAAATCCATCACCGCTTCGAGCGGATGCGCTTGCGGGGTCTCTCCGGGGCACGCGACGAATTCCACGGCGTCGCCATCGTCCAGGACCTCAAGACGCTCGCCGGGCAACTCTGGCAGACGCCTCCCGACGCACTGGCAGCAAGCGCTATGTGAGAGGCAGTCGCATCAAGCGTCCGACCGAGGTCAAAAAACACCCTCCTAATCTGGAGGATCGAAGCATCAAAGGTACCGATAGAGACCCATACGCCGCTCATCCGCTACTTGAGCAACGACATCGACCCATTTCCGCCGCGGCGATCGTTTGCCTTTGGTTGCCGGCGATTATGTGCAATGCTCCGCACGAAATGATTGGCTGCCAACGAAGTGCTCCGAGCAAGCGACTTTAAGCCCTTCCCTGCGCCGCGGCAGTTAGTCTTTCTGTTGCCGGCGTCGGCGGTTCTTTTGCTGGTCCTGGCTACTTTGGTTCTATTGGCGCTTGGCTATCCCGACCAGAGCAGTTTCCGCATCTACGAGGCAGCGTCGCTGGCGTGGTGGTCTGGGACCAATCCCTATAGTGCCGGCATCCACGGCTTTCTCTACCTGCCCGCGAGCCTTGTGCTGTTTACACCGTTTGCTGTTCTTGGTCCCGCTATTGGCGGCATTCTCTGGTGCACGCTTTCGGCCGGCCTTTACGTCTCTGGAATGTTTCGTTTGTCATGGCAGCTGTCGTCGACGCTGCCATGGCAGGTCGTGGGCGCGGCGCTCCTCGCGGTCTGGTTTAGTCTCAACTTCAATCTTTCGGATGGCCAAGCCCAAGTCGTCGTTACAGGTTTGCTGTTGCATGCTGCCGCAAATATCGGACAGGCGCGCTGGCCTCGAGCCGCGGTTCAATTGGCCTTGGCGGTCGCCTTTAAACCGATTGCAGTGGCGACCCTGGGCATGGCCTTCGTTCTGTATCCGCCGCTTCGCAAATGGCTGCTGCTGACCATGCTTTTTGTAGTCGTGCTGCCGTTCCTCAATTCGAACCCGATTTTTGTGACAACGGCATACCATGCGGCTCTCGTCAAACTGTTCGTCGCCGGCACGCCGAGCCGGGACGCTTGGCCGTGGGGAACGGATATTTCGACCTTGCTTGATGCGGTCGGTTTGCGATTGAATATTTTAAGTCAGTTTGTGCTGCGCATCCTGGCGGCGCTGGCCACGCTCTCCGTCGCCATTCGGGCAAAAAAGCTCGACCAATGGAACGCAAGCTTCGTTTTGCTTATTTTGAGCTTGGTATATTTGACGTTGTTCAATCCGCGTTGCGAGTCAGTTTCCTACGTCGCACTGACACCCGGGATCGGTTTATGCGCTGGACTTCAGCTAAGCCGCAATTGGCATGCGCCGCTGGGGTGGTTGCTATTGGTGGGAGGGGTGGCGTTGGGAGTGCAGTGGGGTCGTACAATCGATGGCTGGCTGAAGCCAGCCATTGCGCTAGGCTATTTCATTTTGATAATCGGCGCCGTCGCTTGGCGATGCCGCGCTCAATGGCTTGGCACCGGCGCCACAGCCACTGCCGATACCTGATAGAAAAACCAAAAGACGCAGACGTGTGACGCACAAAAGGCGGAGAGAACTCCGGCCATAGCCAGAGCCCTCTAGCCGCCGCTCACCCAGCCACGGGTGATCTATTTCAGCGATGCGCTGATCGACGAAAAGGTTGTGTTGAGCGTAGAGCCCAGCCCTTGGACTACGGAGATGATGCCGACGGCGATGCCTGCTGCGATGAGGCCATACTCAATAGCAGTCGCGGCGGACTCGTCCGCGGTGAACGCGATAACGATTCGCATTTGCGCGTGCCTTCTGGTCGCGTATTGGCCAGGATCCTTCCCGGCGTCGTCCCCTAAGCGACGTTAACTGCTACAAGTTGCGGATGCGTCAAAAGATATATTTAATGTACGGTAACGTACTTTACCCTAGTTGAGCTACCTCAGTCTTACGCTCGCAATCGGTTTTTTCGCGCGACTTATTAAATGCCGCATCAATACGCGTATGAACCGATGCTTTTCCGGACTAGCCGGCCGTCACGGCATGCGGCTCAAAGCCCTGCCGGCAATTTGGGCGCCATCATCTTCCTGCGGTCGAGCCTGCGCCCATCGACGATGAAAGTTCCATCGCCGACCGCGTGAATCGTCCGCTTCTCTTTGCGCGAGGAATCCACGTAGGCTGCAACCGCCTCGAGCACGACGATGTTGCGCTTGTGGACCAGGTCGACGACCTTGCACTCGATATTGGCCAGGCACTCCTTAATCATGGGAGCATTGACGGCCTTGGCGGGCACGGCCGTGAGATTGAACCTGGCGAACTTGTCGATATCAGCGCCGGAGCAGGTCCCGATCCCGACCACCCGATCCAGCAGATCGACTGTGGGAATGGCGATCACGCACTCCCTGGTCTTTCGCAAGGCCGCGAAGGAATAATTCCACTCGCCCGTGGTGATCGCGAACACCGGGGTGAAGTCCAGCACCATGGTCCATGAGATCGTCATGACGTTGTTCTTGCTTCCGTCGCAAGTCGTCACGAGGACCACAGGACCGGGCTCAATGAGCGTGAAGGCCCGGCTCAGTTTCAACCGGCGCATGACGCATCTCCCTGATCAAGCCATGGTCATGCGCAAGGCCGGACAAGCCGCTGCTGGTGACCGACTGTTTCGCTATCATGCCATAGACTGCCGGCCGCCGAGCACCGGCCAGGTCGAGTGGCGACGACGCTGATTTTAGTCCAGTCTGACTAAGTGGGGGCACAAGCCACTCGCACCACAACACACCTGCTTACCGTTTTGAGTCAACGCCAAAACTCCAGCGCGCCGGCCGTAAGCCGAGAGGATAAAGATGACGCTCCCCATCATCGTCGCCGTCGCTATCACGGTCTTCGTTCTCGGAGTGGGCGGCACGATGACCACCGTTGGGCCTTGGTATCGCGACCTGCGCAAGCCGGCATGGAACCCGCCCGATTGGGTGTTTGGACCAGCGTGGACAGTCATTCTCGGCTTCGCCGCTTGTGCCGGAGTTCTGGCCTGGGTTCAGTCGTCCGAAGCCGGAGTGCATTTGCGTATCGCCGTCTTATTCGGCGCGAACATAATACTGCACATGCTGTGGAGCCCGCTCTTCTTTAAACTCAGGCGGCCGGATTGGGCCATGATCGAGGTACCGTTCCTTTGGCTGTCGATCGCGGCGTTGATGGTCGCTTTGGCGCCGTTGTCAAAGCTCGCGAGCCTGCTGCTTGTGCCCTATCTGCTCTGGGTGGCCTTCGCTGCCATTCTCAATCTCAGCATAGTCCGCATGAACCGGCCGTTCGGGTCCAAGAGCTAGAGTTTAGTCATTTCCGCTGATGGTCTAAAACCGCCACGGCTCCGCTGAGCCGGCGCGGCAGTTGATGATCTTGGCCGGTGGTTATCCAAGGGAACATCCTTATGACGTCAATTCTGCGGGCCACGCTGGCGTCTGTCGCCTTCACATCGACGGTCTGGTTGGCGGCGACGCCCGCCGCGGCCGACGATTTCGAGACCTGTGCGAGGACTTCCGGCGACCAGGCAATAGCCGCGTGCACACGCGCAATTAATTCTGGCCGATATAGCGACCGTCAGCTTGCTGCCCTTTTTAACAATCGTTGCTCCGAGTGGAACGGAAAGCAAGGAAGCGACCAGGCCATCGCAGATTGCAACCAGGCGATCCAGATCAATCCGAACGACGCATTGGCGTTCTTCAACCGCGGCAACGCCTATCATGCCAAAGGCCAATACGACCGCGCCATCGTCGATTATAACCAAGCGATCCGGCTTAATGCGGACTACGCCGACGCGTTCGACAACCGCGGCAACAGCTATAACGCCAGAGGCCAATACGACCGCGCCATCGAGGATTATAACCAGGCGATCAAGCTTAATCCGAACTACGCAGATGCGTTCAACAACCGCGGCAACATCGATAACGCCAAAGGCCAATACGACCGCGCCATCGAGGATTTCGACCAAGCGATCCAGCTTAATCCGAATCACGCAGATGCGTTCAACAACCGCGGCACCGCCTATAACGCCAAAAGTCAGTACGACCGCGCCATCGAGGATTTCGACCAAGCGATCCGGCTTAATCCGAACCAGGCAATAGCGTTCTATAACCGCGGCATATCATGGGAACGGAAGAACGATCTGCAACGCGCGTTGGCGGATTTCAAAAAATTCTCCGAATTGGCCCCGTCCGATCCGGATGGTCCAAAGGCAGTTGAGCGCGTCACAAAGGCGTTGAGCGGTCGGTGACAGAAGTGTTTTCGATACGCCATCGAGCAATGGACGGTCTACGACAGCAAACGATCTGATGTCGCAGTTTGGCCCTGAACGGCCGCAGCCGCCGTCAGCCTTCGTGTCCGTTACGAGGGGTGAAGCTACCGCGCCCCCTAGTGACCGGCGAGGCGGTTGATGACCCTGAGCGTCGTTTTGCCACCATGAATTGCCGCATTGCAAAATGTTTACTCGATCACCTCGTCTGCGTTGACGGGGACGGCTTACCGGTTGCTGGTGGCCAGTCCGATTGACCAGTTCCTCTATTTGCACGCTTGGAAACGGTTGCGACATTTGCCAGGTAATCCCTGGGAAGTGGGGTGGTGGTGATGACCAGCTTTTCTGACCTGACGCCAGCCGAGAAGGCACGGCAACTCGGCACACCCGATGGCGAGATGGGGCTCGCCGTAGGCGAGGTGATGAACCGCATGAACGGGGCGCTGACCGAAGCGGTCTATGACCGACTTCATCTCGAGCCCGGCCATCGCGTGCTGGAGATCGGCTTCGGCAACGGTCACCTGCTGCCATCGCTGATGCGGCGCGCAGAGGGGCTGCACTATGTGGGGCTCGATATCTCCGCGACCATGAATGCGGAGGCCCGACGCTTCAATGCACGTCTGATCGCTGAGGGGAGCGCTGAATTTCACCTCGGCACCGCCGAGGCGCTCGCCTTCGACGCCGCCACCTTCAATCGGGTGTTTGCCGTTAATGTGTACTATTTCTGGCCCAACCCGCTGAGCGTGCTCACTGAGCTGCGCCGTATGCTGCGCCAAGGTGGTTTTTGCCTGATCGCGGCGACCGACCAGGCGACGGCTGCCTCCACTCCTTTCGCGCGTCTGGAACATGGCTTCCATGTGCCGGGCGAGGACGAGCTGCGTGCCAACCACGCAAAGGCCGGATTCGGCCAGGTGGCGCTAGAACGTTTCGACGAGGTGACGACGGGAACAGACGGCTCACCCTGGCACCGCGGCTATAATTTCGTGATCGCCGCGCTGTGACGCGAGGCGGCCTCTACAGGCACTCATTTCTCGCCGTCGCATAATTCCTGCATTTCGCACCACGTGGCGCAGCGACACTGTGCAACGAATTGTCCGCTATAAGGGGGCTTTCCGCCGCCCCAGCCGGTGACCGCCAGGGTGGCGAATGACCCAAACCGGCGCTTCGCCGCTGTACTTTGCCGGATTGCGAAAGCCCTATTCGATCACCTCGTCGGCGATCGCAAGCAGCGTCGGCGGCACTTCAACACCGAGCGTTCTGGCGGTCTTGAGATTGATCGTCAGTTCGAATTTTTCCGATTGCACGACCGGCAGGTCGGCCGGCTTCTCGCCTTTGAGGACGCGGCCGGTATAGACGCCGGCCTGCCGCATCACTTCCAGATATTCCGCGCCGTAGCTTATCAATCCGCCGGCGTCGACGAACTCCCGGCTGTCGTAGATCGCCGGCAGCCCAAGCTTGGCCGCGCCCGCGATGATCCGGTCGCGATTGCTGAAGAGAAAAATGTCGGTGCTCACCAGCAACACGCTAGCGGGCCGGCGTGGCAGATTGGCAAAGACGGCATCGATCTCGCCCGGCGTACTGGCTTTAAGGATGTCGACCCTGATGCCCAGATTCGTAGCGCCCGATTGCAGATCCTTGATGAACGGCTCGGTCAAAGGGCTTTGCGGATTGACGAGGGTGAGAAAACGGTCGGCCTTCGGCAAAAGCGCGCGCAGCAGGCCGAGCCGCTTCGCCGCCAGATCGGCATTCAAGGCGGTGATCCCGGTGGCATTGCCGCCCGGCCGGCTGAGGCTTGCCACCAGGCCGAGCGCAACCGGGTCGGTCCCGGTGGTAAAGACGATTGGGATGGTCGCGGTCGCGGCTTTGGCCGCGAGCGCGGCCGGCGTGCTGCCGAGCGCGACGATCACGGCCGTCTGGCGCTTGATAAGATCGGCGACAAATTCGGGCAAGCGATTGTTGTCGCTGTTGGCCCAGCGAAATTCGATGACGACATTTTGGCCTTCGACAAAGCCCATTTCCTTCAAGCCTTGCCGATACGCGGTGAGCCGCAGGGTGAACTGATCAAGCGAACCGGTATGCAGGAAGCCGATCATCGGCAGCGCCGGCTGCTGCGCGCGGGCCGCAAGCGGCCACGCTATGGCCGCGCCACCGAGTGCGGTTATCAATTCCCTTCGTCTGATGCTGATCGCCACTTGCCCCGCCCCCGCAGGATTATGCCCGCTCAATGCCGGGCAAGCTAGCACGCCTCAAACTGGATTTCCGTGACCCGGTCAAAGGTCGTTCAACGGTCAAAATGCTCGCCGTTTTTGTGCACACCGGGCGGCGCGGCACAGCACTGCACCCGCAAACTATATGGTACGCTACGGTCCCGACTTCAGGACCAAGCGATGAGACGACGCGAGTTTATCAAAGTTGTCGGCGGCGCAGTGGGATGGCCACTCGCGGCGCGCGCGGAGCAAGCGGCACTGCCGGTGATCGGCTTCATGAGCGGCCGCTCCCCGGAAGATTCCGCGCATCTGGTCGCCGCATTCCGGCAACGCTTGGCCGAAAGCGGTTTCGTCGAAGGCCGTACGGTCGCCATCGAGTTCCGCTGGGCGCAGGGCGATTACGACCGGCTGCCGGCACTCGCCGCCGATTTGGTCAGCCGCAAGGTGGCCGTCCTCGTCGGTGTCGGTGGCGATGTTTCTGCCGTCGTCGCCACGAAGGCCACCATGACGATTCCGGTCGTCTTCGGCATGGGAGGCGACCCGGTCAAGGTCGGCATTGTCGCTAGCTTTAATAAGCCGGGCGGCAACGTCACCGGCTTCACGCTTTGGACCAATGAGATGGATTCAAAGCGGCTGGGCTTGATGCGCGAGCTCGTGCCTGGAGTTTCGTTGATCGGCATACTTGTAAATCCCCTATTCCCGCCGGCGGTGCAGGAATTGGCCGACGTTGAATTCGCGGCCAGAGGCGTCAATCAGCAGCTGTTCGTGGCGCGGGCCGACAACGACGCCGAATTGGACAGCGCCCTGGCGTTATTCGTACAACAGCGCGTCGGCGCGTTTCTCGTCGCCGCTGCTCCATTCTTCGACACACGGATGGGCAGAATTGTCGGATTCGCGGCGCAAAATCGCCTGCCCGCCATCTATCAGTTTCGTGAATACGCGGTCGCTGGCGGGTTGATCAGTTACGGCCCCGATATTGTCGAAAGCTATAGAAACGGCGGTGTCTATGTCGGCCGCATTCTCAAAGGTGAAAAGCCCGCGGACCTCCCGGTGTTGCAGCCGACCAAATTCGACTTTGTGATCAATCTGAAAACCGCAAGGATGCTCGGCCTGACGGTGCCGCCAACGCTCCTTGCGGAAGCCGGCGAGGTGATCGAATAGCTATAATTTTTGCTGCAACTGCTCGCGGCCGTATTTGGCCCATAACTGTCGCACCGACCGTCCGCCGTCCTGTTCGTGTTGGGGGTCTAACCGCGCTGCTGGCCACTTCGCGCGGCAGAGGCTGACGCGAAACGGAAATGCATTGCCTCCTGAAATGCGCGCCGGTTCGCGTGCGGCGTGCTGATCGTCGGTCGGCCAGACGTGCCGCGGCCTTCTCTACCCGCAATTCCAAATTGGCCCGATCGGCGTCCAAGTCCAGCACGGCCCATAACTGCCACCGTTGTAGCGTCCGCGGTAAAACCCGGGACCGCCGAAATAGTAGTGCCCGCCATTATACCAATAGCTTGGCGCATAGCCGGGACTGCCGCGGATCGCTCCCGCCGCGCCATAAACCGGAATGCTGTTGTCGGGCGGCTGATGATAGCCGGGCAGGAAACCGTAGCCATGCCAGTGATAGATGTGCCGCTGGTGAGGCGGCGCGGCGAACGCAATAGCCGGCAGCAGCGACAGCAGAATTGCACTTGATGCGGAGAATGTGCGCGACACGGCTGCAACATACACGGTCCAGTCTCTGAACGCGACAGGCGGTGAGAACCTTGGCTTCCCGGCCCCGGCGGTCTCGTCACTATCGTCGCGACCGTAACGTGACATCTATTGACACTCGTCCCCTTATCAGTTATATAGACTCGAATCTCGCTCATCGAGGACGCCTTCGGCCGAGGGTACTCACCGAGGTGGAGCGAGTGCGGTGCCCGCGGCGGGGCCATACACCCCGTNNAAGCTGGCGTGTGTTTCACACGCCTTGCCACGTCCCAGGAAGCCTGGCCTGACGCTGGGCCACGGGGATGAAAAACTCCCGGTGGCGAGAGCCGCGGTGGAACGCCGATAGGCGAGCCCCCTTCGCAAAGGGGGCGCCGCACCCGCAGGTGCGGAGTGGAGTACGCGCCTGTCGGCGTTCCGCTTCCTTTTTTTCTTGTCGTCACTGCGAAGCAAGCGAAGCAAACCAGTCGGAAGGTACGGAAAACTTAATCGGCCAAGGGTTCTGAACCACCGCTAGATTGCTTCGTCGCTAACGCTCCTCGCAATGACGGCATAGCTCGGGCGCA
>PLTE01000229.1:0-905 GCA_003164375.1 Hyphomicrobiales bacterium
TTCATCAACGACGAATACGTGCTCAATCCGCAAATCGACGAGATGACTGAAAGTAAGCTCGATCTGGTCGTCGCCGGCACGCAGGATGCCGTCCTCATGGTCGAGTCGGAGGCCAAGGAGCTGTCCGAGGACATCATGCTCGGCGCCGTGATGTTCGGCCACCGGCATTTCCAACCGGTCATCGAGGCCATCATCAGGCTCGCGGAAAAGGCGGCGAAGGAGCCGCGCGAACTGACGCTGCCCGACAATGCGGCGCTCGAAAAGGAAATGCTGGGCCTGGTCGAGAAGGATCTGCGCGCCGCCTATGCCATTCCCGACAAGATGGCGCGTCACAAAGGGGTCGAAGCCGCCAAGGAAAGGGTGTTGGGGCATTTCCTGCCGGAAGGCGCCGAGAACCCGAAATATCCGAAGCTCCAGGTCGCTGGCGTATTCAAGGACCTCGAAGCCAAGATCGTGCGCTGGAATATTCTCGACACCGGCAATCGCATCGACGGCCGCGACGTCAAGACCGTCCGTCCCATCGTATGCGAGGTTGGCGTGCTGCCGCGCACCCACGGTTCTGCGCTGTTCACCCGCGGCGAGACCCAAGCGCTCGTCGTGGCAACGCTCGGTACCGGCGAGGACGAGCAGTGGATCGATGCGCTGCAGGGCACCTACAAGGAATCGTTCCTGCTGCATTACAACTTCCCGCCGTTTTCGGTTGGTGAGACCGGCCGCGTAGGCGCACCGGGTCGCCGCGAAATCGGACACGGCAAGCTCGCCTGGCGCTCGATCCATCCCGTTCTGCCGGACAAGGCCGAGTTCCCCTACACCATCCGCGTGGTTTCCGAGATCACCGAGTCGAACGGATCGTCGTCGATGGCGACGGTGTGTGGCACGTCGCTGGCGCTGATGGATGCCGGCGT
>PLTE01000229.1:938-1084 GCA_003164375.1 Hyphomicrobiales bacterium
CGCCGGCATCACCGAAGAGATCATGCGCATCGCGCTCGGCCAGGCGAAGGACGGCCGCTTGCACATTTTAGGTGAAATGAGCAAGGCGCTCACTTCCGCCCGGGCCGAGCTTGGCGAGCATGCCCCGCGCATCGAGACGATGAAGA
>PLTE01000229.1:1161-17954 GCA_003164375.1 Hyphomicrobiales bacterium
CCTTCGTGAACTTCTTCGGCGCCAAAGATGGCCTGGTCCATATCAGTCAGCTGGCACAACGCCGGGTGCAGAAGACCACCGACGTCGTCAAGGAAGGCGACAAAGTAAAGGTCAAGCTGCTCGGCTTTGACGAACGCGGCAAGACACGGCTGTCGATGAAAGTCGTCGATCAAGAAACTGGCGAGGATCTTGAAGCCAAGCAGAAGGCCGAAGGCGAGCAGCCGCGGGAAGCGGCGGCGGGCGGCGCCGAATAGCGCGTCTTTAATTTCGCCTTCCCCGAAAAAGAACAAAGGTGGCCTTTCGGCCACCTTTTTATTGTTACCGGCATCTACGGCGTCTCGGTCCCAGCCGGATCGGTTGGATCGATCGAAACGAGAATGCTGCAGTCGACCAGGTCGAGGAGCTGCGCATTGCCGGGGCCGGCCCACCATCGCTCCATCGCACCGCATGGCCGATGTCCGACGACGATCAGGTCGACTCCCAAATCCCGCGCAACTGTCGGAATCTGCTCGATCGGGGGGCCAAAGGCCAGGTAGCCGGTTGCGGCTAGCCCGCGGGCTCGCAGGCGTTCGACGCCTTCGCGCAACACGTCCTTGATGTACTTCTCCTCCTCGCGCAATGCGCATTCCGACGGCAATTCAACCATGTGGCCGCCGACAATTGTTGGCGCGATGGCCAGCAAATGGGTTTCGGCCCCAAGCTGCTGGGCGAGTTCGGCTCCTTGGAGCAACGCTCTACGCCCCTCCCGGGTCGAATCGTAACAAAGCAAGATGTTCTTAAAGGGGGCCATCGTCGCCACTCTAGCCTGACATTCCCCATAATGCGCCTTCCGATCGGTATTATTCCACCACGACCGCGTGATCGGAGGTAGCCCTACTGGTCGCCTGCTTGAATACGATCAGCAGCGGGAGCACGGCAATGGTCGCAATCATCAACAGCTTGTAGTCGTCTATGTAGGCAATGATCTGCGCCTGCTGCGTAATCATGGCGTCGAGTGCGGCGCGTCCAGCGGCAGTGAGCGGATTCCAGAACTGCGCGATGGTCGGATTGTCGAAGTTTCGATTGACGGCTGTGACGTGCTGCACAATTTCCGCGTGATTCACCTGCGTGTTCCGCGTCAACATCGCATTCACGACCGAGATACCGACGCTCGAACCCAGGTTGCGCGACAAACTGTAGAGACCGGCGCCTTCCGCCCGCAGCGCGGAGGAGAGCGTGGACAATGTCGCTACGCTCAGCGGCACGAAGAGGAAGCCGAGCCCAACGCCCTGGAGCACCCCGATGACGACGATCGTCATCTGCGAAATGTCCGGCGTCCAGTGGGTCATCTGATAGAACGACCAGGCCGTAATTCCGAGGCCGAAGCCCAGCAGAATCCGGGTGTCGACGCGCCCGACCATCCGCCCCACGGCCAGCATGGCCGCCATGGTGCCGACGCCGCGCGGGCCCATGACTAGGCCGGCGGTGACGACCGGATAGTTCATGAGGTCCTGCAGAAACGGCGGCTGCAGCGCCATCGAGGCGTAATATGTCAGGCCGACGATCGCGACGAAAAGAACACCGGCCGTGAAATTGCGGTCGCGGAACAGCGAGGGCCTTACAAAGGGCTCGTCAGCGGTAAAGGTGTGGACCAGGAACAAGTAGAAGGCCGAGGCCGCGATGATAGCCTCGATGACGATCTCGCTGGAACCGAACCAGTCGAGCTCTTCGCCGCGGTCGATCAGGATCTGCAGGGCGCCGATTGCGAGACTCAGGGTGCCGAAGCCGAACCAATCGAGTTTGGCCGTCGCATTCCGCGGCGTTTCGGCAAGAAACATCGTCATGC
Source organism: Hyphomicrobiales bacterium (assembly GCA_003164375.1). Classification (GTDB taxonomy): domain Bacteria; phylum Pseudomonadota; class Alphaproteobacteria; order Rhizobiales; family Xanthobacteraceae; genus BOG-931. The sequence goes on from PLTE01000229.1 coordinate 2,987, forward strand.
CGACGAAGCATAGAAGCCCGATCGGCACGTTGATGTAGAACACATAGCGCCAAGTATAGTCTGCGGTCAGCCAGCCACCGAGCACCGGCCCGAGAACGGGGCCGGCCATCACAGCCACTCCCCATATTGCCATCGCGGAGCCTTGCCGCTCCCTGGAATTGATATTGAACAAGACGGTCTGCGACAGCGGGACAAGTGGCGCACCGAAACAGCCTTGAAGGACTCGGAACAGAACGATCTGGTCCAAGGATTGGGCCATGCCGCACAGCGTGGATGCGACGGTGAAGCCGGCGACGGAAACGAGGAACAGCCGCTTGAGTCCGAACCGCGCCGCGAGATAGCCGGTCGTAGGCGTCATGATCGCCGCTGCCACGATGTAAGAGGTCAGCACCCAGTCGATTTCGTCCTGACTCGCGGCGACGCTGCCCTGCATGTATGGCAGCGCGACGTTGGCGATGGTGGNNGCACGATGGCGTTGGAAACCAGATAGCTCGTCAGGATATAGGTGCTTTGATCCTGGCTGGCGCCCAGGCTGCCGGCGATATGGCGCAGCGCCACGTTGGCGATGGTGGTGTCGAGCGCCTGCATCAGCGTGGCGAGGATCACACAGACGGTAATCGCGCCGCGATTGGTACCGTCCGCCTTGGATTCGCCTGCCATGACGCTCCCCAATTAAAACAAGTGCGGGAAGCCGCGCGCATGGCCGGTGTCGACATCGACCTCGACGCTCATTCCGGCGCGCAGCGACGGCTGGTTTTTATCGCTTGTGTCGATGTGTACGCGAATTGGGATGCGCTGCACCACTTTTACCCAATTGCCGCTGGTGTTCTGCGCGGGCAGCATCGCGAATTGCTGTGCCGCTGCCGGGCTGATGCTTTCGACGGTGCCGTGCCATTTCAAATTCGGAAAAGCGTCCACCGTCACGGTGACCGGCTGCCCGGGCCGCACATAGGTCATCTCCGTCTCTTTTGGGTTCACCTCGACCCAAACGTGGTCGGTATCGACGAGAAAGAAGGCGGTCGTTGACGCCGCGAGGTACTTGCCGGGTGCGGTCGATGGCACGTTGGTCACGATGCCGCCGAACGGCGCCCTCACGACGGTGTGATCAAGCTGGCGTTGCGCCTCGTTGACCTGCGCCTGGGCTTGCGAGTACTGCGGGCGCTCCGTCACCGGAATAGTCTGATCGCCGCCCAGCTTTGCCAATTGTACCGCGGCTTGCTGGCGCAGCGATTCGAGCTTGCTCTTATCGACATCGAGGCTGGCTTTGGCCTGATCGTAGTTGGATTGCGGAACGGTGTTGCTGCGCAAAAGCATCTGGGCGCGATCGTAATTTATCTGATCCAACTCGACCTGCGCCTGCTGCGCGGCAGCGTCGCTCAGCATGCGTGTGTAGTCCTCCTCCATCGACTTGAGGGTCAGCGCCGTCCCCGCAAGATTGGCCTTGGCGTTTTCGAGCGCGATCTGGAACTGCAGAGGGTCGAATCGGTAGAGAACCTGGCCGGCGACAACGTGCTGATTTTCGGTGACGTTCACTTCCTTGACGATACCGGAGATATCGGTCGTGACGCCGACGGTCTCGGCATCCACATAAGCGTCGTCTTCAGACATGATCTGGCCGCCGGTTACGTACCAATAACAGCTGACGAGGAGCGCGAGCGGCAGCAGCCCAAACAGCCCCCAGCGCGCCCAACCCCGCCTCGACCGCGGTAGTTTTGCTTTAGGGGGTGGCTCGTGGGATTTCGTGCCGGGCGCACGCGGAGCCGGCACCGTCGGCGGCGACTCGCGTATTTCCGGCTTTTCCTCGCGCGGGGGCGGGACGGGCTGGACCGACATTTCCCAGATGACTCCCGTATTGACGTGAATATCTCGGCTTTTTAGGCCGCCCTATCGGAATTCCGACTCGATGATAAGTGTTCCTTTCACCCGGCGCGACGCGTGCCGGCTGTGCCGCGGGAGGGCCTCTGCTGGATCGCCTGACGCAGGTTTTCTTTCATGATTGCGAGCTGCGCGACCATGCGTTCGACGGCGTCCCGCTCAACACCGACGAGTGCCGTCGTCATCATCGCCTCGCCGAGATCGCCCAACCGCTCAAGCAGCGGACGGGCCGTTGCCGTCAGGTAAAGCCGTTTGGCGCGGCGATCGTTGGGGTCGGCGCGGCGCTCGATCAGGCCGCAGTCGCACAGCCGGTCGAGTAGCCGCGTCAGCGTGATCGGCTGCAAGTCGAGCATTTCGGCAAGCTCCGACTGCTTAAGCCCCTCGAACCGGTCGAGCCGCACCAAGACCGCCCACTGCGCCCGGGTAATGCCGAATTGCCGGGCTTTGTAGTCCGAATAGGTCCGCAGCATTCGGGCTGCGTCGTTGAGCGAAAAGGCGAATTCTCTGTTAAGTGAGCGGGGAAGCATGGAGGCCTCAACTTATATACAGCTAACCTAACATAAGTGAGCTTATTAAATATTGGCCGACATTTAAGCGCAGGGCAGCCCTGCAATTGGATCATCGCTAAGCGGGCGCCGTTTGCCTCAGGCTAGACCGGGCTCGGCCAAAGCCGCGAGATGATATTCTGCGGAACTCAGCGAAAAGCAGCAAAACACGACCCGCTCGATGCCGCGCGGGGACGTCGATATTTCCGCGGCCACTGTGGCCGCCGCGATACGTGCAGCGCGATCCGCTGGGAATCGATAAACGCCGGTTGAGATTGCTGGAAAGGCGATCGATACCAGACCGTGGGCGGCGGCAAGACGTAGTGCCGTGCGATAGCAGGAGGCGAGCAATTCATTCTCGCCGGCGCCACCCCCGTGCCACACCGGCCCGACCGCGTGGATGACGTGCTTTGCCGGCAGCCGATAGCCGAGCGTGATCTTTGCCGATCCGGTCTCGCAGCCGCCGAGTGTTCGGCACTCGGCGAGCAGTTCGGGTCCTGCCGCGCGATGGATGGCGCCGTCGACACCGCCGCCGCCGAGCAAAGATTCATTTGCCGCGTTGACGATGGCGTCGACCGCAAGCGTGGTAATATCAGCGACGCAGACTTCGAGCCGACCGGAGCCGACTGCGGTGGTATGCAACGCTGGCGGCACATCGGACATTGTTTAAAGCTTACGGCAGGAAAATTTCAGCGAATACAATCAAGCCCATTCCGCCTGCGCTTCAGCCCGCAAGTCAACGGTACTCTTCACCCCGATATCGTCGAAATGCTCGTCCAAGAACCGCCGCGCGGCGCGCTTGCCGCTGACATGCAGCATGTCGAAAAAATCGTAATCGGTCGAAAGCTTGCTGACGGCATCGAAATGGGTGCCGAAGCGGTCGAGCACGATACGGTGAATCTTGATGCGTCGGTACTCGCCGACCCTGGTGCCGTGCGGCAGCCGGCCGTCGTCGATCAAGCGGGCGACAAATTCGATGGCGCGATATTCGCTGATCAGCGAGGAGTTAAAGGTGATCTCGTTGATGCGGTTCATGATCTCACTGGACGACGTCGGCGTCGCCTCGCGCACCAGCGGATTGATCTGAACCACCAGCACATCCTCGGTCGTGGTGGCTCGGAAAAATGGAAAAATGACCGGATTGCCGAGATAGCCGCCATCCCAATATGGCACGCCGTCGATTTCGACCGCGCGGAACATCAGCGGCAAACATGCCGACGCCATCACCGCATCGGCGCTGATATTGTCGCGGCTAAAGATGCGCACCCGACCCGTCTGGACATTGGTCGCTGAAATGAAGAGCTGCAAGTCGGAGTTAGCGCGCAGCACGTCGAAATCGACGAAGCGCTCAATGAGATCTTTCAGTGGATTGATATTGAGCGGATTGGTGTCGTAAGGCGAAAAGTAACGCGCCATCGCATCGAACCACGCTTGTACTGGGGTTCCTTCGAGCGGCGTAAACGACAATAACCGCTCCATCACCGCCCGCTGCATCGCCGGCAGATTGCCGGTGCTCGACACCGAGCGCCAGAAATCGGCCAGTCTTTTTTGCGCCTCCTCGCGTCCGCCCCGGCAAAGTCCATCGGCCAACATCACGGCATTGATCGCGCCCGCCGAGGCGCCGGAAATGCCCTCGATCGACAGCCGCTCATCGCTCAAAAGCTGGTCGAGCACGCCCCAGGTGAAAGCGCCATGCGCACCGCCGCCTTGCAGGGCAAGATTGATGCGCTTGGTTTTAGTTGAGGGCGTAGCCGCCTTATCCGACGCGCGGCCGGGCAACAGCGTGTTGAGGATGTTTTTCATGGGTCATTCCGGGTTGCGCGCGATGCGAAGCTGGGATCCGTGGCCCCAAAAAGTCGATCCCGGAATTACGATCTCATTCCGCCGTCCAGCCGCCATCGATCGAAAGATTGGCGCCGGTGATCGATTTCGCCGCGTCGGAACACAGATAGAGGAAGAGATCGGCGACTTCGTCGACACCAACAAACTCCTTGGTCGGTTGGGCGGCCAGAAGGACGTCGCGCTTGACCTGCTCCTCGGTCATGCCGCGTGCTTTGGCGGTATCTGGGATCTGCTTTTCGACCAGCGGAGTCCATACATAGCCCGGGCTGACGCAATTGCAGGTAATGCCGAAGGTCGCGACCTCAAGCGCCACCGTTTTTGTCAGTCCGGCAATCCCATGTTTGGCCGTGACATAGGCGGACTTGAACGGCGACGCGACCAGCGAATGCGCCGAAGCCGTACTGATGATCCGGCCCCATTTGCGCGACTTCATCCCTGGCACCGCCGCGCGGATAGCATGGAACGCCGCCGATAGGTTGATGGCAATAATCTGATCCCATTTCTCGATTGGAAAGTCCTCGATCGGGGATACGAACTGGATGCCGGCGTTGTTCACCAGCACGTCAAGCGTGCCGAAGGTTTTTTCGCTGGTCTGCACCATTGCGGCGATTTCAGCCGGCTTGGTCATGTCGGCGCCCGAATAGATCGCCTTGACTTTAAATTCCGCCTCGATGCCGGCACGTTCCTTTTCGATTGCCGCCGCGTCGCCGAAGCCGTTGATCGTGATATTGGCGCCTTGTGAGGCGAGCGCGCGCGCAATAGCCAGACCGATGCCGGAGGTCGAACCGGTCACCAGTGCGGACTTTCCTTTCAGCATGACAACCCCCAATTCATCAGGATACCGCCACTGAAGGCGGCCAAATGGTGCCAGAACTTTCACAGACCGCCTAGAATGTGGGGCCCTTCTTATTGGGGCGCAACGTAAAAAATGGCCGGAGCGTCACGTTTTCGCGATCCCACAACAATCGGCTACAATACCGAAAAGGGCACCAAGGGCACTTGTAGCTGCCAGGTTGGGGCATGAGAGTGACCGAGCAATGACGCGCATGCCGCGAACGATTTTTCCTGCCCCCGACCACGATCATGAGCGTTGCGCCAGCGCAGCGATCGCACATGCCGAGGCGCAATGCATGGCGCGTGCGCAACGGCTCACGCCGATGCGCCGGCAGGTGCTCGAGGCGCTTCTGGCAAGTCACAAACCGCTCGGCGCCTACGAGATCATCGAACGCTTGGCCGACACCGACCGCCCTGCCCCGATCTCGATCTATCGTGCACTCGATTTCCTGCGTGAAAACGGTTTCGTCCATCGCATCGAGAGCCGCAATGCCTTTGTCGCCTGCGTACACGACCACGGCGGCGACGATCTCGTCGTATTCCTGATCTGCGAACGTTGCGGTGCGGTCGGCGAGGCGCCAGGCGGCACCGCGGCGGAAGCGCTCAAAGTATCCGCGCGCGCGGCGGGCTTTTTGCCAAAAAGTCCGCTGATCGAGGTCGCCGGCATTTGTTCGCATTGTCGCGAACGATGAGGCGGCTGTTCCATCACGGCGGGGTTTGTTCGGGTCAGGTCGCTGGTCCCGGGCCGTTGTCCCGGCCGCGCATAGGTAGCGGCGGGCCTCCTCGTCAACCGGCCCCGGTGACGCTATATGCAGGGAACGCTCCCCTGCCCGCCTTTTGCGGGCTCGAGGGCTGCTAGCCGGATTGCCGCGATAAGGACTCAACCATGATGGAATTCTCCGGACCCGCCGCCAGGCACCGAACCGTCGCCGTGACGGTCGGCAATGTAACAGTCGGCGGCGGTGCGCCCGTAGTGGTGCAGTCGATGACCAATACCGATACGGCCGATGCCGAGGGGACGGCGAAGCAGGTGGCGGCGTTGGCGCGTGCCGGCTCGGAGCTCGTGCGCATTACCGTCGACCGCGACGAGGCGGCGGCCGCCGTGCCGCATATCAAGGAGCGGCTGCTCAAAATGAATGTCGACGTGCCGATCGTCGGCGATTTCCATTATATCGGCCACAAGCTCCTTGCCGATCACCCGGCCTGCGCTGAAGCCCTCGACAAGTATCGGATCAATCCGGGCAATGTCGGTTTCAAGGAAAAGAAGGACCGCCAGTTCGGCGCCATCGTCGAAACCGCAATCCGCCACGGCAAGCCAGTCCGCATCGGCGCCAATTGGGGCTCGCTTGACCAGGAGCTGCTCACCCATCTCATGGATCAGAACGCGCGCTCGACCCACCCGGTCGGCGCCCGCGACGTGACCCGCGAGGCCATGGTGCAGTCGGCCTTGTTGTCGGCCGAGCGCGCCGAGGAGATCGGCCTGCCGCGGTCCAAAATTATCCTTTCGGCAAAAGTGTCTGCCGTACAGGATCTGATCGGCGTCTACGGCGAACTGGCGCGGCGCTGCGATTACGCCTTGCATCTCGGCCTCACTGAGGCCGGCATGGGCTCGAAGGGCATTGTCGCTTCATCGGCCGCGATGGGCGTGCTGCTGCAACAGGGCATCGGCGACACGATTCGGATTTCGCTGACACCAGAGCCGCACGGTGACCGCACGCTGGAGGTCAAAGTGGCGCAAGAGCTATTGCAGACTGTGGGCCTGCGCACCTTCGTGCCCCTGGTCGCCGCCTGTCCCGGCTGCGGTCGCACCACATCGACGACCTTTCAAGAGCTTGCAGCGAGCATCCAAACCTTCATCCGCGACTCGATGCCGGAGTGGAAGACGCGCTATCCGGGCGTCGAAGGTCTCAACGTCGCGGTGATGGGTTGCATCGTCAACGGACCGGGCGAATCGAAGCACGCCGATATCGGGATTTCTTTGCCTGGCACCGGTGAGCAACCGACCGCGCCGGTCTTTATTGATGGCAAGAAGGCCATGACCCTGCGTGGCCCGACGGTTTCCGCGGATTTTCAGAAAATCGTGATCGATTATATCGAGCGGCGATTCGGCTCCGCAGCAGGGAGAACCGCTGCGGAGTAGTGCGGTTGTTGGAGCGGATCGTCATTTCTAGCGGCCAAGGTCGGCCAGGATTCTGTCAAATAGGCCTTGATTCCCGGCTTGAGATTGCTGGCTGGGGATAAATGGTTGCTAAATAAGCACAGCGGCCGGGAATTATGCTCGGCAGCCCATCGAACGCTCGACAGTCCACATCGGCTCATTCACCATACCGTTAACCATATGGCGTCGGCCTGCGTGGGCGTTGGCGTATGGAGGGGGAGTCATCAATGAAACGATCGATTTTGGCGGTACTGGCTCTGCTCATGGCGATCGGGCTGCATCCGCAAGCCGCGCAGGCACAGCCCGCGGACCCGAATACGGTCACGCTGAGCACGCTTTGGTACTGGATCACGCATGGGCAAGATCCTCGCTTGACCTATGGCGGCTGGGTGGTCGGTGCCGGTACTGGCGTCGCTTCCTATTACATGACTAAGAAGCACGGCTATCCACAACATCGGCCGGTGTCTATCGGCACCGCTTATGGTGTGACGACGTTCGCCTGCGCTGTGGCCACACCGTTTGTTGACACGGTCCTGCTTAATCGCCCGCTGACGCCGCGCGAAATGTATATTGGGGTTGGCGATTGCATCGTGCCGTTCATCGGGGGCTGGCTGGTGGACACTTATCTGCCTCATGATGCCTGGACTGACGGCACTCCGCCGGCGCCGGTGCATCACCACAAATAGCGCTCGCTACACACGAGTCGAAAAAGCCGGCCACAGAGGCCGGCTTTTTTGCTGGGTGGGCATATCGGCGTTGGGTTCAGTGTTTCTTTTCCAGCAACCGTAACACTTCGTCGAGCTGATCGAGATTGCGGTAACGGATGCTGAGAACCCCGCCACGCTCGTGATGGTCGATGCTGACGGCCAGCCCGAGCGCGTCGGAGATGCGCTTTTCCAATGCGACCAGATTGGCATTCTTCTCGGCCTGTTGATGCGACTTGCGTCCGCTGGCGCGGCCCTTTTCGCCATTTTGGCCGGCCTCGCGCGCCATCGCCTCGACTTGACGCACATTGAGACCGCGGGCGACGATCTCTTCCGCCAGCGCCTCCGCATTCGCCTGACCGATCAGCATCCGCGCATGACCGGCCGAAAGCTTGCCGGCGCTGATGTAAGCCTTGACTGCTTCGGGCAGCTTCAACAGCCGCAGCGTATTGGCCACGTGGCTGCGGCTCTTGCCGATGATTTTTGCGATTTCGTCCTGGCTGTTGCCGAACTCATCCATCAGAGCGCGATAGCCATCGGCCTCTTCGAGCGGATTGAGATCGGCACGTTGTACGTTTTCGATGATCGCGATCTGCAGCGCCTCAGCGTCGCTCGCTTCGATGATGACGACTGGAACTTCGTGCATTCCAGCGCGCTGCGCGGCACGCCAGCGGCGCTCGCCGGCGATGATCTCGTAAGACTCGGCTGCGCCGCGCACCGGCCGCGCGATGATCGGCTGGATGATGCCGCGTTCGCGCAGCGAGGCGACAAGCTCGTCGAGGTCGGCGTTGGAAAAAACGCGCCGTGGATTTCGCGCATTCGGCCGTAGCGAGCCGGTCGGCAGTCGACGCTGGCCGCGCGGCCGTTCGACCGAACCACTTTCAGCGGCGACTTCGCCGATCAATGCGGCGAGGCCCCGCCCTAATCGCGATCGCGTCGCATCTTCCGCCATCGCCGTGTTCCCTGAATTGTCCGTCACCCAACTCGCCCGCTGCATTTGGCCGCGTCTTACTGCGGCACGCCATTCCATTTGTTGTTGCTCGAATTGCTCGATCCGACGATCGCCTTCATCCGGCCAAGAGTTGCTTCTCCCGCTGGATGATTTCGGTCGCGAGCCGCAGATAGGCTTCACTGCCGCTGCATTTGAGATCGTAGACGAGGACCGGTTTGCCGTAGGACGGCGCTTCCGAAACCCGGACGTTGCGCGGGATGACTGTGTCGTAGACTTTCGATCCCATGAATTCGCGCACGTCGGCGACCACTTGTCCCGACAGATTATTGCGCGCGTCGAACATGGTCAGCACCACGCCATGGATGGTGAGATCCGGATTGAGTTGCTCGCGCACCGACTCGACCGTTTTGAGCAGCTGCGACAAGCCTTCGAGCGCAAAAAACTCGCATTGCAAAGGCACCAGAATGGCATTCGCCGCGGCCATCGCATTGATCGTCAGCAAATTGAGCGACGGCGGGCAATCGACCAGCACATAGCCGTATTTGTTGCCGCCGATCGAGTTCAGCGGCGACAGCGCGCTGCGCAGGCGGAACGCGCGGTCGCGCGCTTGGCCGATCTCGAGCTCGAGACCAGAGAGGTCGAGCGTCGAAGGCGCCAGATGCAATCGCGGAACGGCAGTGGCGACAATCGCATCGCGTAACGCCGCCTCCCCGGTGAGCACGTCATAGGTCGAATAGCGACGGTTGCGACGATCGATCCCGAGACCCGTCGAGGCATTGCCCTGCGGGTCGAGATCGATGATCAGCACATCCTCGCCGATTGCGGCGAGCGCCGTGCCAAGGTTGATCGCGGTCGTGGTCTTGCCGACGCCCCCCTTTTGATTGGCAACAGCCAGGACCCGAGGCGTTTTCGCCTGTTGCAACTGAGGCGCGCGTTCAGGCGCCACAAAGGGGACCACGCTGGGAGATTCTTCAGACGCTTCGGTCATCGCGGTGGTTCCGGGTTTCTGCGACAGCTCATATGACAACTTTTCGTTGCGCTAAGGCGAGGCTTTGTTTCGCGGTTCGATGCCGCGGATAACAACAATGCGAGACCTGGGATCGGTTCGACTGCTGGCGAGCGTGGGTTGAATGTTCCAACATTTAGCGGCTTCGGTCAATTCAATGTCCACATCTTGTCCCTTGGGAAACATCCCTGTCGCGCCCCTTTTCAACAGGGGATACGCAAGAACTAACAATTTGGGGAGCGGCGCGAGTGCCCTTGCGGTCACAATATCGATTTGGCGGGGTGCATGTTTGACAAAATCTTCGATCCGCTCGGCATGGACGATGGCCGGTACTCCGGTCTCGCGAACTACTTCGCGCAAAAAGCCGGCTTTCTTGGTGCTGCTTTCGACCAAGTGAATCTGCGCGCCCGGGGTCCCCGCAAGGGCGCAGGCGATAACAAGCCCGGGAAAACCAGCCCCTGAGCCCAGATCGACCCAAATCCGCCCCTCTGGAGCCAACGAAATGAGCTGCAGGGAATCGGCGATATGGCGCGACCATATGGTTGCTTCAGTGGAAGGACCGATCAGGTTCATCCTGCCCTGCCATTCGAGCAGTAGCTCGATAAAGCGCTCCAAGCGAGCCGCTGTTTCACGTGAAACAGGGGTAAGTGCGAGCGCCCGGGCGCGATCCGCCAGGAGATCAGCTGAGACAGCGGTCGACGGCCGAAGGCCCTTCCGCCGCGCGTCATCCCCGCGCGGACGGTCGCCCGCGATCATGCCGCCCCGCGGCGCGGCTTACGATGCTGGCGGTGCACATGAGCCACGAGCAGCGTCAATGCCGCCGGCGTCACCCCATCGATGCGGCCGGCCTGGCCGATAGTACGCGGGCGGTGGGTCTGCAGCTTATGGCGGACCTCGTTCGACAGCCCAGGTAAGGCCGCGTAGTCAATGTCGTCGGCAAGGACCACGCCATCGTCGCGCCGATAGGATTCCACATCGGCCGCCTGGCGGTTCAAATACACCGCGTATTTTGCCTCGATTTCCAGCTGTTCCGCGATCTTGCAGTCTATTCCGCACAATTCCGGCCACAGCCCAGCGAGATCGGCAATCGTGAGACCCGGATAGGACAACAACTCGAAGGCGGTGCGCCGTTCGCCATCCTTGCGGAGCGAAAGGCCATGTTTGGCGGCTTCGCTTGGGGTCACTGTCAGCGACCGCGCCAGGGTGTGCGCCGCTTCGAGCGCGGCCATCTTGGACTGATGCTTGCGCGCCCGTTCGGACCCGATGCAGCCGAGCGCGATTGCTTTGCTGGTCAGCCGCTGATCGGCATTATCTGCCCGCAGCGTGAGCCGATATTCGGCCCGGGATGTGAACATGCGATAGGGCTCGCTGANNCGATACTCCGCCCGGCTGGTGAACATGCGATAGGGCTCGCTGACCCCGCGCGTGACCAGATCGTCGATCATCACGCCGAGATAGCCTTCGGCGCGGTCGAACACGATCGGAGCGCTCCCGCCCGCCCGCGCCGCGGCGTTCAATCCGGCTACTAAGCCCTGTGCTGCAGCCTCTTCATAGCCTGTGGTTCCGTTGATCTGGCCGGCCAAGAACAGCCCTGGCAGGCGCTTGGTCTCTAGCGAAACGGTCAGTTCACGGGGATCGACGTGGTCATATTCGATGGCGTAACCGGGGCGAACGATGCGGGCCCGTTCGAGTCCAGGAATTGACGCCACCAGCGCCGATTGCACGTCCTCCGGCAAAGACGTCGAAATGCCGTTCGGATAGACCGTGCTGTCGTCGAGACCCTCGGGCTCGAGAAAGATTTGATGGCCATCGCGCTCGCCGAAACGCACGATCTTGTCCTCGATCGAGGGGCAATAGCGCGGGCCGCGGCTCTTGATCTGGCCCGAATACATCGGCGAACGGTGGACATTGGCGCGAATAATGTCGTGGGTCGCGGCCGTGGTGCGGGATATGCCGCATTGGATCTGCCGGTTGGCAATGCGGTCGGTCAGCACCGAAAATGGCTCCGGCGGCTCGTCGCCAGGCTGCATTTCTAGCGCGGTCCAGTCTATGGTCGTACCATCGAGGCGTGGCGGCGTGCCGGTCTTCAGGCGTCCCAGTACAATGCCGGCCCGTTCAAGTGTGCGGGAGAGGCCTAGGGCCGGCGCCTCACCAACGCGGCCCGCCGGTATCTGGCGCTCGCCGATGTGGATGAGGCCCCGCAGAAACGTCCCTGTGGTGAGCACGACGGCTCCAGCCTGGACTATGTCGCCATCCGCTAGTCGTACCCCCGTCACCCGCTCGTTGCCGAGAAGATCATCCACCTCGCCTTCAATCAGACTTAAATTCGAGGTCAGCAGCAGCGCCGTCTGCATCGCCGCCGCGTAAAGCTTGCGATCGGCCTGGGCGCGCGGTCCGCGCACTGCCGGGCCCTTGCGGCGGTTAAGCACCCGAAACTGGATGCCCCCGGCGTCGGCGGCGCGACCCATCAGGCCGTCGAGCGCATCGATCTCCCGCACAAGATGGCCCTTGCCAAGCCCACCAATAGAGGGATTACAAGACATGGCGCCGATCGTCGCAAGACGCTGCGTGATCAGTGCCGTTCGGGCGCCAATACGCGCAGCAGCGGCGCCCGCCTCACACCCGGCATGGCCACCGCCGACGACGATCACATCGAAGCGGCCGTCCATCGCAATCTCCGAAAAGGATCCATCGTTGTAGCGAACGCCTGATCCGCGGTCAAAACACCCAATCATTCGTCAAAGAACGGTGTTTCACGTGAAACAGGGGAGCGGACTGAACCGACCTGGCCGTTAACGAATCATTTACCAATACAAAAATCCCGGAAAATCACCTCAAGAATATCCTCGACGTCGACCCGCCCCGTGAGCCGACCGAGGGTTGTCGCTGCCACACGCAATTCCTCAGCGACCAGCTCTTCCCGCTCAAGACCGCGTACAGCCTCATTCAAAGCCCGTTCCAACGCCGCCACCGTATCCTCCAGTGCGCGCCGGTGGCGCGCCCGAGTCACGATCACTGATTCCCCTGCTTTCCCAGCCGAAAAGTATTCGCGAGCAAACCCGGCGAGCGCTGTGACCAAGGCATCGACGCCTTTTCCACTGGCCGCCGAGATCCAATACTTGAACCCATATTCATTACTTAGCGCCTGGGCGTTACCGGCCGATAAATCGCTCTTGTTTCCGACACGCCAAATCTCTGAAGCCGTCAACGAATCAGGGGCCTCCTCGAATGCTCGGCCAGCGGCCGAGACATCGCAGAGCCACAGCACCAGATCGGCAGTTGCAGCACGTTCCCGGGCGCGGCGCACGCCCTCCTGCTCCACCGGCTCGACGCTGTCTCGGATGCCCGCTGTATCGAGGAGCGTGACGGGATAGCCGTCGAGATCGAGATGCACCTCCAGGATATCGCGCGTCGTGCCTGCATAGGGTGAGACAATCGCCGCCTCGCGCCGCGCCAAACGATTAAACAAGGTCGATTTTCCCGCATTGGGCGGCCCGGCGATAGCGACCACAAGCCCATCGCGCAAACGCTCGCCACGTCGGCCGTCGGCCAGCGCCGCTGCAATCTCGTCACGCAATTGCTGCGCAGCATTTAGCGCCGGTCCGAGCAAATCCTCCGGCATATCGGCTTCATCGGAAAAATCGATCCGCGCCTCGACAAGGGCCAATGCTTCGATCAACCGCCGTCGCCACGCTTCGGCACGATCGCCAATCAACCCCTTAAGCTGACGGAACGCCTGCCGACGCTGCGCCGGCGTCTCGGCAGCGATGAGATCGGCGAGGCCCTCGACCGCGGTGAGGTCCACCCGGCCATTTTCGAACGCTCTCCGCGTGAACTCGCCGGGTTCAGCGGGCCGGCACCCCTCAATCCGCCCCAGCGCGTCCAGCACACCGGCAACCACAGCCGGTCCGCCATGGACCTGCAGTTCGACCACGTCCTCACCGGTCTCGCTGTGGGGCGCTGGGAACCACAGCACTAATGCCTCGTCGATCACCTCGCCCGCCAGGTCGCGCAACCGCATCAGTGTAGCCTTGCGCGGCTCGGGCACCCGCCCAGCGAGCTTTGCCAATGCTATGCCGCCGTTGGGACCGGACACCCGCACCACCGCAATCGCCGCAGGCGGCCGGCCGGAGGACAAAGCGAAGATGGTGGAACGGTCCGGCATGATGTCGGTTAAGCCCATTGGCGCTCAGCACTTCGCGCTACGCGGGCTACTTGCTACGGTGCGCCCATGTCAACGCCACCACCCACGCCCGCTTCCCAGCTCAACCGCCTCGCCGACGAGACGAGCCCCTATCTCCTGCAGCACAAGAACAATCCGGTCGATTGGTGGGCCTGGGGACCAGAGGCGCTTGCCGCAGCCAAACACGGCAACAAGCCGATCCTACTCTCGGTCGGCTATGCGGCCTGTCATTGGTGCCATGTCATGGCGCACGAAAGCTTCGAAGACGACGCTACCGCCCGCGTCATGAACGAGCTTTTCGTCAACATCAAAGTCGATCGCGAGGAACGCCCGGACATCGACCAGATCTATATGGCGGCGCTGCATCACCTCGGTGAGCACGGCGGCTGGCCGCTGACCATGTTTCTGACGCCTGGCGGCGAGCCAATCTGGGGTGGTACTTATTTCCCCAAAAGTTCGCGCTACGGCAAACCGGCCTTTGTCGATGTGCTGCAAGAGATCGCGCGGCTATTCCATGACGAGCCGGAAAAGATCGAACAGAACCGTGCAGCGATAATGGAACGGCTCGCCGCCACCGCGCGCGGCGGCGGCACCGCAATGATTGGAGTGGCCGCGCTCAACAATGCCGCGCAGCAACTCGGCGGCATCATCGACCCGGTCAACGGCGGCACGCGAGGCGCACCGAAATTCCCGCAGGCCGCCTTGTTCGAACTGTTATGGCGGGCGGGACTTCGCACCGGCGAGGCGCGTTATTTCGCCGCCGTCGAGATCACGCTCGAGCACATCTGCGAAGGCGGCATCTACGATCATCTCGGCGGCGGCTTTTCGCGCTACTCGGTCGACGAGCGCTGGCTGGTGCCGCATTTCGA